>JBFIBB010000094.1:0-11574 GCA_041582695.1 Rhizobiaceae bacterium | reverse complement strand
CACGAACGGCATGATCGAGAAGACCGAGACCGGCCAAAAACCGCGCGGCTATCGCACCGGCATCCTGCTGCCCGCGCCTGCCAATGTTCACAGCCACGCATTCCAGCGCGCCATGGCCGGACTGACGGAAAAACGCGGCCCGGATGCTTCCGACTCGTTCTGGACCTGGCGGCGGCTGATGTTTCAATTTCTCGACCGACTGACGCCCGACCACGTTGAGGCAATCGCCGCCTTCGTGCAGATGGAAATGCTGGAAGCCGGTTACGCGGCGAATGTGGAATTCCACTATCTGCACCATCAGCCGGGCGGCGAACCGTATGAAAACCCGGCGGAAATGGCCGTGCGGATCGCGGCGGCGGCGGCGAGAAGCGGGATCGGCCTGACGCTGCTGCCGGTCCACTATGAATTCGGCGGCTGCGACCGGAGGCCGCTCGGCGCCGGCCAGATCCGGTTCGGCAATGATTTCGACCGTTTCGCCAGACTGCATGAACAATCCGCCGCCGCGATCGCCGGACTTCCTTCCGACAGCCGGACCGGCGTCGCCGCGCACAGCATGCGGGCAGTTGCGCCGGAGGATCTCGCCCGCCACAAAATGCTGGCGGGAGCCAATCCCTGGCACATGCATCTGGCCGAACAAATTGCGGAGGTCCAGGAGGTGCAAGCCGCTCTCGGCAAACGTCCGGTCGAATGGATGCTCGACAATTTCGAGGCGGACCAAAACTGCTGCTTCATCCACTGCACGCAGATGTTGCCGCATGAGACCGCCGGTCTCGCGCGGACGGGAGCAATCGCGGGACTCTGTCCGATAACGGAAGCAAGCCTCGGCGACGGCATTTTCGACGGGGTGCGGTGGTTTGAAAACGGCGGTGCAATTGCTGTCGGATCGGACTCAAACATACGTATCGGGCTTGCCGAGGAACTGCGCGCGCTCGAAAGTTCGCAGCGATTGCGCGACCATTCCCGCGCTGCTCTTGCGACAGCGGAGATGTCGACCGGACGCCGCCTGTTCGAAGCCGCCAATCGCGGCGGTGCGGTGGCGTCGGGCCGCAACAGCGGAGAATTGGCCGTCGGCAAACTGGCGGACATGCTGGCGCTCGATGCCGGCGCGGTCGATCTCGCGGGCCGCCAGGACGATACGCTGCTCGACAGCTTCGTCTTCGCCAGCGGGGATCGAGCTATCACCGATGTCTGGTCGGCGGGCCGGCACATGGTGGCCGGCGGCCGGCACCACGATCGCGAGAAAATCACGGCCGCCTATCGCTCGGTGACGAAAAACCTTGGAGACGCCATTTGACTGCCGCCGGGATCAAAAGCTGGCAATCGGTGCAGGAGGAGGTCCTTCGCCGGATTCACTCACGGCAATGGAAACCGGGCGAAATCATCCCCAACGAGGCCGAGTTGTCGAAGGAATTCGGATGCGCCCGCGCAACCGTCAACCGGGCGCTCAGAGGGCTTGCCGAAGCGGGCCTGCTCGACCGCAAGCGCAAGGCCGGAACGCGCGTGGCGCTGCATCCGGTTCGCAAGGCCACACTCGACATACCGGTGATCCGCAACGAGATCGAGGCCAAGGGATTCCTATACGGCTACAGGCTTCTGCTGCGCGAGACCGCCGAACCGCCCGCGGAGATCGCCACCCGCTTGCGCATCGCGCCCGGCATGCGGATGTTGCATTTGATGGCGCTGCATTCGGCGAATGGCAGCCCTTATGTTTTCGAGAACCGCTGGATAAATCCGTCCGCGGTTCCCGCCGCGATGGATGCCGATTTCGAAACGCAAAGCGCCAATGAATGGCTCGTGCTCAATGTTCCCTTCGAGGGGGGCGATTTTGTCTTTTCGGCCATGGCGGCCGGGAGCGAGGAAGCCGAAAGACTCGCGTGCAGAAAAGGCGATGGTTTGTTCGTAATCGATCGCAGCACCTGGAGGGATGCGGCGATCATCACTTTGGTTCGCCTGGTTTTCGCCCCCGGCTACCGGATGCACACGATGATTTGAGCGCCTCAGCCGAAGCCGCCAACGATCGTTATTTGACCGGTTGTTGCGCGCTGTCCGCGAGATACTGCGCAATCCCGGCAAATACCGCGGAGAACATCTCTTCGGTCAACCTGCCCGTGTTGGTGTTGTATCGCGAGCAGTGATAGCTGGAAAACAGCATGACCCCACCCGCCTTGATGCTCCCGCCATGCGAGAACGGGTAATTCCGGACCTTTAGTCCGAGCGCCCTCACCGTCGACTGGTGTGCGATTGTGCCGAGCGTCAGGATCGCCTTCAGATCTGGAAACCGGGTGATTGTCGCGGAGAGAAAATCGCGGCAGGTGGTGATTTCAGCACCGACTGGCCTGTTTTCCGGGGGAACGCAGCGCACCGCATTTGTGATTGCCGTGCCGACCAGCCGAAGACCGTCGTCGGCGCGCGCATCGAAAGTGCCCGTGGCGAAGCCATAGTGTTTCAGCGTCGAGTACAGAAGATCGCCGGCATAGTCGCCGGTAAACGGCCGGCCCGTGCGGTTGGCGCCGCGCAAGCCGGGCGCAAGACCAACAATGAGAAACCGGACATCCTCGTCCGGTTCGGCCGCAAAGGTCGGCACCGGGCCGTTGAACCAGCCGGGTTCCCGGTTGCGCCAGCCTGCGATGAAGTCATGCAGGCGCGGGCACAAGGCACAGTCGTGATGCGGGTCTGCCGACTGTTCAGGCATCCGTGCGGCGAGCTCAGTAGTTTTCGTCGTCGAAATCGTCTTCTTCATCGGTCCGGCGGGCCGGACGCTCGGACGGATCGCGCCCGATCTCTGCCTTCAGGGTTGACAGGTCGATGAAATGATCGGCCTGCCGGCGCAGATCGTCGGAGATCATCGGCGGCTGCGATTGCATGGTCGACACCACCGACACCTTGCGGCCCCTGCGCTGGAGCGCATCCACGAGCGAGCGGAAATCGCCGTCGCCAGAGAAGATGACATAGTGGTCGACGACCTCGGCCAGCTCCATGGCGTCGATGGTCAGCTCGATGTCCATGTTGCCCTTTATCTTGCGCCTTCCGGCAGCGTCGGTGAATTCCTTCGCCGGTTTGGTCACGACCTTGTAGCCATTGTAGTCCAGCCAGTCGATCAGCGGCCGGATGGACGAATACTCCTGATCCTCGACAAGCGCGGTATAGTAGTACGCGCGCAGCAGGTAGCCGCGTTTTTGAAAACTTTTCAATAACTTGCGGTAGTCGATGTCGAAGTTCAGCGATTTCGAGGCAGCGTAGAGATTCGCTCCGTCGATAAACAGGGCGATTTTTTCTCGTTCGTCAAACATCTGGAAATGTCCTCGTCAGAAATCTCATACAATAAAATTCAAACGATTCCCGCAATCTGTTGGAACCGGGATTATGCGAACTTCCAATCAATTAGCGCCAAGCCGGGCGATTTCCAACCTCAATCGGCGGAATCCCCGATCAAATCGGCAATTCCGGTTAAAAGTGAGGCAATACCGCCGAGTAAATCGCAAACACAAATCGGCGCCGGGCTCAATATGCTTGAATTCAAGCCGCGATCAGGCTATGGACGCGCTCAATTTCCTGAACTTTCTGGCATGAAAGGGGCACCATATGGCCCGCGTAACCGTCGAAGATTGTATCGACAAGGTCGATAACCGGTTTGATCTGGTCCTGCTTGCCGGCCATCGCGCCCGGCAGATTTCCCAGGGTGCGGACATCACCGTGGATCGCGACAACGATAAAAACCCCGTGGTGGCTCTGCGCGAGATCGCCGATGAAACACTGTCTCCCGGCGACCTGAAAGAGGATCTGATCCACTCGCTGCAACGGCATGTCGAAGTCGACGAACCGGAAGCCGAAGAGTTGATCGAGTCTTCCGCCGACATCGAGAGCGAGGAAGCGCCGGACGCACCTGAAACCGTATCGTTCGACCGGATGTCGGAAGAAGAGCTGCTGGCCGGAATCGAGGGGCTGGTACCGCCCGAGAAAAGCGACGATTTTTAAGGTCTCCGACCGCTTTCCTGCGGCCGGTTTCGTGTTATTTGAGGGGTATGCCGCCCGGTCCGGGCGGCGTACCCTTTTTGGTTTTTACGGACCGGAGCTGCGCCCATGATGCGTCAATACGAGCTTGTCGAGCGTGTTCAGCGCTACAAGCCCGACGTGAACGAGGCGCTGCTCAACAAGGCATATGTGTATGCCATGCAAAAGCATGGCCATCAGAAACGGGCCTCGGGAGACCCTTATTTCTCGCACCCGCTTGAAGTGGCCGCCATCCTCACGGACATGCACCTGGACGAAGCCACGATCGCAATCGCGCTGCTGCACGACACGATAGAGGACACCGACGCCACGCGCGCGGAGATAGACGAGTTGTTCGGGCAGGAAATCGGTCAACTGGTCGATGGCCTGACCAAGCTGAAAAAGCTGGATCTTGTCTCGAAGAAAGCCGAGCAGGCGGAAAACCTGCGCAAGCTTCTGCTGGCGATTTCGAAGGACGTGCGCGTGCTGCTTGTCAAGCTGGCGGACCGGCTGCACAACATGCGCACGCTCGATCATGTTCCACCGGCCAAGCGCGAGCGCATCGCCGAAGAGACGATGGAAATATACGCGCCGCTCGCCGGACGCATGGGCATGCAGGACATGCGCGAGGAGCTGGAAAAGCTCTCGTTCATGCATATCAATCCGGAAGCCTACCGTGCTGTAACCGAGCGGCTCGACGAAGTGCTCGAGCGAAACCGGGGTGTGGTCAGCGAAATCGAAACGGCGCTAAAGAACCTGTTCGTCAAGCACGGCATCACCGCCCAGGTGACGAGCAGGCAGAAAAAGCCCTTCTCGGTGTTCCGGAAGATGGAGGCAAAAGCGCTCTCTTTCGAACAGCTCTCCGACATTTTCGGCTTCCGGGTCATCGTCGAGACGGTCGAGGACTGTTACCGGGCGCTCTATGCCATCCACACCACATGGTCGATGGTGCCTGGGCGGTTCAAGGATTACATCTCGACGCCCAAGCAGAATGACTACCGCTCGATACACACAACGATTGTCGGTCCCTCGCGCCAGCGCATCGAACTGCAGATCAGGACACGAGAAATGCACGGTATCGCCGAATACGGTGTAGCGGCGCACTCGATCTACAAGGATTTCAATCTCGCGGTGAATGGCGTCAGCCACGCCGTCTCCAAGGACACAAACGCCTACGCCTGGCTTCGGCAAACAATCGAAGCGCTGTCGGAAGGCGACAATCCCGAAGACTTTCTGGAAAACACCAAGCTGGAGCTGTTTCAGGACCAGGTTTTCTGCTTCACGCCGAAAGGCCGGTTGATTGCACTGCCGCGCGGCGCCACGCCGATCGATTTCGCCTATGCGGTGCACACCGATGTCGGCGACAGTTGCGTCGGCGCCAAGGTCAATGGCCGGATCATGCCGCTGATGACCGAGTTGAAGAATGGCGACGAGGTGGAAATCGTCCGCTCGTCGACGCAGGTGCCGCCTGCGGCCTGGGAATCGGTGGTGGTCACGGGCAAGGCGCGCTCGGCCATTCGCAGGGCCTCGAGGGCAGCGATCCGCAAGCAATACTCAGGACTTGGCACACGCATCCTGGAACGCGCGTTCGAACGCGCCGGACGCACATTCAAACCGGAAGCGCTGAAACCGGTTCTGCACCGGCTTGCGCGCAAGGATGTGGAAGACGTACTTGCGGCAGTCGGCCGCGGCGAACTGACGTCGCCGGATGTGCTCAAGGCGGTCTACCCGGATCACAAGGACGAACGGACAACCCAGCCGGCCAAGAACAAGGAAGACGGATGGTTCAATCTTCGCAATGCCGCCGGAATGCTTTTCCAGGTGCCAGGGATACGGTCGCGCCGCAGCAAAAAGACCAAGGAGGAACCTGAGAGCGAAGCTGCCGTTCCGATCAGGGGCATCAGTGGCGATCTGCCGGTCCGGTTTGCTGCCGAGGGCGCGGTGCCGGGCGACCGGATTGTCGGCATCATGCAGCCGGGATCCGGGATCACCATCTACCCGATCCAGTCGCCGGCCCTTACCGCGTTCGACGACCAGCCCGAGCGCTGGATAGACGTGCGGTGGGACATCGAGGAGAAAAATCGCGAACGCTTCCCCGCCCGCATTTCGGTGGTTGCGATAAACGAGCCCGGCTCGCTGGCGACCATCGCACAGGTAATCGCCTCCAATGATGCAAACATCCACATGCTTTCGATGCTGAACACGGCGCCGGACTTCACCGAAATGATGATCGACCTCGAGGTCTGGGACCTCAAGCACCTCAACCGGCTGATTTCGCAACTGCGCGAGGAAGACTGCACGTCGGAAGTAAAGCGGGTCAACGGATGACAACAAGACAGACGGGGGTTCGATGACCAGAGACGAGGTGCTTCAGGTTTTCCGGGATTGCGGCGCGATGCTGGAAGGCCACTTCATTCTGACGTCGGGTCTGAGAAGCCCGGTCTTCCTGCAAAAGGCCCGGGTCTTCATGCATGCCGACAAGACAGAGGCTTTGTGCAAGGCGCTTGCCGGTAAAATCCGTCAAGCGGTGAAGGGGCGCATCGACTATGTCGTCGGTCCTGCCATTGGAGGCCTGATTCCGGCATACGAAACCTCGCGCCATCTGAAAGTTCCGGCGATCTGGGTCGAGCGCGAACAGGGTGTCTTCAAACTCCGCCGGTTCGAGATCGAACCGGGGGCGCGGGTGGTGATCGTCGAGGATATCGTCACGACCGGGCTATCGATCCGCGAGACGGTCGAATGCCTGCGGCAGATCGGCGCCGAGGTCGTCGCGGCATGCTGCATCGTCGACCGGTCCGCCGGCAAGACCGATGTCGGCGTGCCGCTGGTAGCGCTGGCGGAGTATGAAGTGCCGGCCTACAAACCGGACGAGCTTCCGCCGGAACTTGCCGCAATTCCGCCGGTAAAGCCCGGTAGCCGTAATCTGTAAGTCGGCCTATTCGGCTTGCAGACAATCCTGCTAAACGAATAATCAAGGGCTTGGCACATTCCGCCAATCTTTGTTTAAGATCGTCGGACTAAATTGGGCGCGATGGATACCGCACGCCGCGGTAGGTGTTTGGGTAATTAGATGCTGTTCAGGCGCAGAAAGCCCGTCGATTTCGGCGAAAGAATCCGTACGGCCCTGTGGCCAAGGCGATCTTTCTGGCGTTCCGCACAGTATTTCTCCAAAAGGGTGTTGCGGCTGACGGCGACGCCGCACGCAATAGCGGCAGGGGTCGCCGCGGGCGTGTTCGCGTCGTTCACGCCGTTCATCGGATTTCACTTCATCATTGCCGCAATCATCGCCTGGGCGATCGCGGGCAACGTCGTCGCGTCGGCTTTCGGCACCGTGGTCGGAAATCCCGTGACATTCCCATTCATATGGGGCGCAACGTTGCAGGTCGGACGGTTCATCATCCACGACCCCCACGTTCCAGGCGACGAAATGAAAGTCGGCGTCATGCTTCGCCATCTGGAATTTGCCCAGCTTTGGGATCCTTTCCTGAAGCCGATGACAGTGGGGTCGATCCCTCTCGGCATCGGGGTGGCTCTGATATTCTATCTGCTGACAAGATCGGCGGCGGTGACATTCAAGGAACAGAGGCGCAAACGGCTGGCCGAGCGGGCGCGGCGCAGGGCTGCCCGGCAGGCTACTGCATCCGCGCCGATCAACAGCGCCGCGGCGGGCCAATGATCATTGGTCTCGGCAGCGACCTGATCGACATCCGCCGCATCGAGCGTTCGCTCGAAAGATTTGGAGCGCGGTTTACCGACCGTGTTTTTACCGAGATCGAAAAGGCGAAATCGGATCGGCGCAAGGAGCGGGCCGCATCCTACGCCAAGCGCTTCGCGGCCAAAGAGGCATGTTCAAAAGCGCTCGGCACTGGACTGTCGCGAGGCGTTTTCTGGCGCGACATGGGCGTGGTCAACATGCCGGGTGGAAAGCCGACAATGAAGCTGACCGGCGGCGCTCTTCTGCGCCTAAATGAAATGACGCCCGACGGCCATGTCGTGCAAATCCACCTCACGATCACCGACGATTTTCCGCTGGCGCAGGCTTTTGTGATCATCGAGGCGATTTCCGTCGAACAATAACCCAATTCGCGGTGTTACAGCGACGACGCATCGCTCTATTGCGTTGCGGTAAGGAAGCGAAGCCGTTAAGACGGCGCGGATGGGTGAGAACGAGGATCAAATGAGCGTGGCTGACGAAAAATCCAAGAAGTCCGGCGGACTTGGCGAAACCATCAGTGTGATCGTGCAGGCGGTACTGCTGGCGCTGGTCATCCGCACGGTACTGTTCCAGCCATTCTCGATCCCTTCCGGATCAATGCGCCCGACTTTGCTGGAAGGCGACTACCTGTTCGTCACCAAATGGGCCTACGGTTATTCCCGCTATGCGCTGCCGTTTTCGCCGAACCTGTTTTCCGGACGCATTTGGGCGAGCGAACCGGAACGCGGCGATGTCGCTGTATTCAAGTTTCCGCCCAATCCGTCCATCGATTACATCAAACGGGTGATCGGGCTCCCCGGCGACCGCATCCAAGTGATCGACAACGTGCTGCACATCAACGGCATCCCCGTCAAACGCGAACTTACCGGGCAGATCGACGACCAGGACATCACCGAACAGATCGGTCCCGTCAACGTCTACCGGGAAACATTGCCGAACGGCGTTTCCTACGACACGCTGGATCTGAGCGAAGGTACGCCCGGCGACAATACCCGCGAATTCGTCGTGCCGGAGGGCCACTACTTCATGATGGGCGACAACCGCGACAATTCCACCGACAGCCGGTTCAATGTCGGCTATGTTCCGGCGGAGAACCTGGTGGGCAGGGCCAACATCATCTTCTTCTCGATCGCGGGCGGCGTCAGTCCGCTGGAAGTCTGGAAATGGCCTTCGCTCGCGCGTCCTTCACGCATTTTCAACTGGGTGGATTGAGCGGCAATGCCGCGAAAGGCCGATCCGGCGGAAACCGGCCGTAAAATCGGCGCGCTTATCGGGTACGATTTCCGCAGAACCGACTTCCTGATTCAGGCGCTCACCCATGCCAGCGCTTCCACGGGCAATGCAGAAAACTACGAGCGGCTCGAGTTTCTCGGCGACCGCGTGCTGGGACTGGCGATCGCGCAGTTGCTGTTCTCCGAGTTTCCCAAAGCCGATGAGGGCGAACTGTCACGGCGGTTCAATCTTCTCGTCAACACCGAAACCTGCGCGGATGTCGCCAACGAAATCGGGCTCGGCGAATTCATCATGACGGGTATGGAGATCAGATCCATCAAGGGCCGGAAACGCCAGAACCTGCGCGCCGATGCGGTCGAGGCGCTGATTGCCTCGATCTATCTGGACGGAGGTTTCGGACCGGCCCGCGCATTCATCGAACGCTTCTGGCGCCCACGCGCGCATGCTTCCGGTGCAGACCGCCGCGACGCGAAGACCGAATTGCAGGAATGGGCACACCGCCGCGGCGGGCCGGCCCCCGTCTACAAGACCGAGGAGCGCAGCGGGCCGGATCATGATCCGGTCTTCACGGTGATGGCGAAAGTGACCGGCTACGATCCGGCGCGCGGCAGTGGCCGTTCCAAACGCGAAGCCGAACAGGCGGCCGCCGCCGCGATCCTCGTTCGCGAGGGCGTGTGGCAAGACGGTACGGACGGGCAATGAGCGACACCACGGAGAAGCCGGCAGACACCCGCTCGGGCTTCGTCGCGCTGGTCGGCGCGCCGAATGCGGGCAAATCGACGCTCGTCAACCAGCTTGTAGGGGCCAAGGTCTCCATCGTCACCCACAAGGTTCAGACGACGCGCGCGCTCATTCGCGGCATCGCCACCAGCGGCAACAGCCAGATCGTTCTGGTCGACACGCCCGGCATCTTCAAGCCGCGGCGGCAACTTGACCGGGCAATGGTGCGTTCCGCATGGAGCGGGGCGCAGGATGCCGACATCATACTGCTGCTCGTTGACGCCGAACGCGGGCTTACGGGCGACACTGAAGCGATATTGAAGGAACTTGGCGCGGTCACCAGACCAAAGGTACTGGTCCTGAACAAGGTCGACAGGGTGAAGCCGGAAACGCTGCTGGCGCTTTCGGCCGCCGCCAACGAGGCGGTTTCCTTCGACCGGACCTTCATGATCTCGGCGCTGAACGGATCAGGATGCGTCGACTTGTTGAACTATCTGGCCAGCGCGCTTCCCGAAGGCCCGTGGTTTTATCCCGAGGACCAGATTTCCGACCTGCCGATGCGCCAGCTTGCCGCCGAAATCACGCGTGAAAAGCTGACGCTGCGCCTGCATCAGGAACTTCCCTACGCCTCCCATGTGGAAACGGAAAAATGGGAGGAAAAAAAGGACGGTTCGGTGCGTATCGAGCAGGTGATCTACGTGGAACGTGAAAGCCAGAAAAAGATCGTGCTCGGCCGCAAGGGCGATACGATAAAGGCCATCGGAGCAGCAGCGCGGCGCGAGATAGCCGCCATACTGGAACAGAAGGTTCACCTGTTCCTGTTCGTGAAGGTGCGCGAGAACTGGGGCTCGGATCCGGAGCGGTACCGGGAGATGGGTCTCGAATTCCCCGGGTGAATTGCATAGGATTCGGCCATGCAGTGGCAGGACGAAGGCATCATTCTCGGCACACGCAAACATGGCGAAACCAGCGTGATACTGGAAACCATGACGGCAAAGCACGGCCGCCATCTCGGTCTTGTGCGCGGCGGCCGTTCGCGCCGCATGCAGCCGGTGCTGCAAGCGGGCAATCGCGTCGATCTTACCTGGCGGGCGCGGCTCGACGAGCATCTGGGCATGTTCCAGGCCGAGCCCGTGGCGCTCAACGCGGCGCGCCTGTTCGATTCGCCGGTGGCCATCTACGGTCTGCAACTGATGGCTGCCCATCTGCGATTGCTGCCGGAACGCGATCCGCATGAAAACTTGTACTCAGCGCTGAAAGTGATCCTCGATCATCTCGATGACGCACAGGCGGCGGCCGAACTGGTGGCCCGCTTCGAATTGCTGGTGCTCGAGGAACTCGGTTTCGGGCTGGAACTGTCGCGCTGCGCGGCAACGGGTGTTCGCGAGGATCTCATCTATGTTTCGCCGAAATCCGGCCAGGCGGTATCGCGCAGCGCCGGCGAGCCATGGTCCGACAAGATGCTGAAACTACCGTCATTCCTGATTTCGCAGGTGCACGAGCGCGCCAGTGCAGAAGCGATCAATTCGGCATTCGCCTTGACCGGTTTCTTCTTTTCACGCCACGTATGGGTTCCAAGAGGTATCGGAGCCCCTGATTCGCGTACCGGCTTCCTGGCCGCAACCAGGCGTGCGTTGCATTTGACCGGACTTGAGGAATGAGGTTTGGATGAGCGATCACGCGTCGGCCGGCAGAACAGCGGGAACTATTCCTCCAGCGGAATTCGCTACTAATACCGGGCTCGAACTGATGCTGAAAATCCTTGGGGGAGAGCTTCCCCCCGCGCCGATTTCGGTTCTGCTCGGATACTATCTGGCGGAAGCATCCGAAGGCCGCGCGGTTTTCAGGGGAACGCCTTCGCAAAACCACCTCAACCCGTCGGGATCGGTGCATGGCGGCTGGGCGGCTACGCTGCT
>JBFIBB010000093.1:0-11604 GCA_041582695.1 Rhizobiaceae bacterium | reverse complement strand
TTTCCGGACCATCAACCGCCCTGAACAGCACCGGAAAAACTGATTCGCAAAGGTTAAAGCCGTTCATCTTCAAATGGAAGCGGTTTGGTCGTGCCGATTTCCACGCATCGCCAAGCGATTGCAGAGGTACGCTGCTCACCGGCAAGACCATCACTGAAGGAAATATCGGCCGTACTAAGACAAACGGCTGAACTAAGGCGACCGGACCGCTGCGTTAGTCCTGGAACGGATCGGTGACTAGTATCGTGTCGTCGCGTTCCGGACTTGTCGAAAGCAGTGCCACCGGCGCGCCAATCAACTCCTCGACATGGCGTACATACTTCACCGCCTGCGCCGGCAGGTCATTCCAGCTTCGGGCGCCGACCGTCGATCCCTCCCAGCCCTCAAGCGTCTCATAGACCGGCTCCACCCTGGCCTGGGCGCCCTGGCTTGCCGGAAAATAGTCGATATACCTGCCGTCCAGCCGATAACCGGTGCATATCCTGATCTCTTTCAGTCCGTCGAGAACGTCGAGTTTGGTCAGCGCAATGCCGGTGATGCCATTCGTCGCGACCGCCTGCCGGACTAGAACCGCGTCGAACCAGCCACAGCGGCGCTTGCGCCCGGTCACCGTGCCGAACTCATGGCCGCGTTCGCCCAAAAACTGCCCGACCTCGTTCTTCTGCTCGGTCGGAAACGGTCCTTCCCCGACGCGCGTCGTGTAAGCCTTGGTGATGCCGAGCACATAACCGATTGATCCCGGCCCCATGCCGGAACCGGCTGCCGCTTGGCCCGCGACGGTGTTCGACGATGTCACGAAAGGGTAAGTGCCGTGATCGATATCGAGCAGCGTCCCCTGCGCGCCCTCGAACAGAATGCGAGCGCCACTCTTGCGCTTGTCGTCAAGCAGCCTCCAGACGGTTTCGTGAAACGGTAGCACCCGCCCGGCTACGCTCGACAGTTCCTCCAAGATTGTTTCGGGCTGCACCTCGGCAAATCCGAGACCGCGCCGCAATGCGTTGTGATGGGTGAGAAGCCGGTCGATCTTGCCCGGCAGCGTTTCAAGATTGGCGAGGTCCATGACCCGAATCGCCCGGCGGCCAACCTTGTCCTCGTAGGCTGGCCCGATGCCGCGCCGTGTGGTGCCGATCTTTACGCCGGAATTGGATGCCGCATCCTCGCGGTAGCCGTCCAGTTCACGATGCAGCGACAGGATAAGCGTGGCGTTACCGGCGATCTTGAGATTGTCCGGGCTTACCGCGACGCCCTGCTCGCCGAGCCGGTCGATCTCGGCAACGAGCGCATGGGGATCTATCACCACGCCGTTGCCGATCACGGCGAGCTTGCCTGGGCGAACCACACCGGAAGGCAACAGGCTGAGTTTGTAGGAGACCCCGTCAATTACGAGTGTGTGGCCGGCATTATGTCCGCCCTGGAACCGAACCACCACGTCCGCCCGCTCCGACAGCCAGTCGACGATCTTGCCCTTGCCTTCATCGCCCCATTGCGAGCCGACGACCACCACATTGGTCATGGAAATACCTTTGCTGAATTTCGGGTACGACCGGAACCGGTCGGGGCCTTATAACCGCCAATCGCCTCATATGCGAGGGTTTCGGCTGCGATAAATCAGCCGATCGGCGCACTTTGCGGCACGAAACCCATATGTTACGGCTGGCAGCGTCCGGCGACGTCCGGCAAGAAGAAAGGACGCCGGATGCACCGAACTGCCTATTTGCTGCTGACCATGACGACCTTGTTCTGGGGAGGCAACGCGGTTGCCGGAAAATTTGCGGCCGGCCACATCTCGCCGATGTTGCTGACGACCATGCGCTGGGTATTTGCACTCGCGATTCTGTTGGCAATAGGCCACCGGAACTTCTGGAGAGAACGGCAGATCGTCGCCGAAAATCTTCCGTTTCTGCTGGTCATGGGCGTGATCGGTTTTACCGGTTTTAACGTCTGTTTCTACACGGCTCTCAATTTTACCACTGCGATAAATGCCTCGATCATTCAGGCTGCCATCCCCATGGTCGTGTTTGCGGGAAATTTTTTGCTGTTTGCTGTTCGCGTTACGCCCGCGCAGATCGCCGGGTTTCTGCTGACATTGGCAGGAGTCGTTCTGGTTGCCGGTCAGGGCAGCCTTGAGCGTTTGAGCGCACTCCAGGTCAATTTGGGTGACGGGCTGATGCTGGTCGCCATCGCCGCCTATGGCGGCTATACGATCGCAATCCGCAAGTTGCCGAAGTTGCATTGGCATTCGACCATGATCGCGCTTTCCATAGGCGCTCTGCTGTCGGCAATCGTATTCTCCCTCATTGAGTGGCTGGCCGGATTTTCTCAGTGGCCCGATGGCCAGGGGTGGCTTGTTGTCGCGTATACGGCGGTATTTCCTTCCATTCTGGCGCAAACATTCTTTATCGCGGGCATCCGCCAGATCGGTGGCAACCGCGCCGGACTCTTCGTCAATCTGGTGCCGATCTTCGGTACAATTCTCTCTGTTCTGATCCTGTTCGAACGCTTTTACCTCTTCCACGCAGCGGCGCTCGTACTGGTGTTTGCCGGTATCTGGCTCGCCGAACGCCGCAGCACGATTGCGGCGTAGGGCGAAATACTAAGGCGCCAGACGGTTACTCGCCGACGTCGAAGTGCAGCGGCTTTGCCGAATCGATCGCGGGATTGGAACGCAACTCCTCCAGAACCGCATCGGGGAACGGCGCATCCAGATAGAGAAGCGCGATCGCATCGCCGCCCGGCTTGTTGCGGCCGAGCTGGAAATTGGCGATGTTGACGTTCGCCTGCCCGCATATGGTGCCCAGCAGACCGATAATGCCCGGCACGTCCTTGTTGGTTGTATAGAGCATGTGCTGGCCGACTTCCGCGTCCAGGTTGATTCCCTTGATCTGGATGAACCGCGGCTTGTGATCGGAAAAGCATGTTCCGGCGATTGATCGCGTCTGCTTGGCTGTCTTGACCGTCAACATGATGTAGCCATCGAAAACGCCTGATTTGTCACGCTTGATCTCCGACAGGATCACGCCGCGTTCCTTCGCCATGACCGGCGCCGATACCATGTTTATGTCGGAAACCTGTGGGCGGATGAGTCCGGCGAGCGTGGCGCTGATCAGCGCCTTGGTGTTCATGGTTGCAGTCACGCCGTCGAACAGGATTTCAACTTCCTTGATGGGATCTTCGGTCACTTGCCCGACAAAGGAGCCAAGTACCTCGGCGAGCTTGATGAACGGTTTGAGTATCGGCGCTTCCTCCGCCGAAATCGAGGGCATGTTGATCGCGTTGGTGACAGCCCCCTTCAGCAGATAATCCGACATCTGTTCGGCGATCTGGATGGCGACGTTCTCCTGCGCTTCCGAGGTCGATGCGCCCAGATGCGGCGTGCAGACCACATTGGGCAGATGGAACAACTCGCTTTCGGTTGCCGGCTCCACCTGGAAAACGTCTATCCCGGCGCCGGCAACCTTGCCGGACTTCAGCGCTGCAATGAGATCCTCCTCCACGATCAGCCCGCCGCGCGCGCAATTGATGATGCGAACGCCGTTCTTCATCATCGCAAGCGAATTGGCGTTGATCATGTTTCTGGTCTTGTCGGTCAGCGGCGTGTGCATGGTGATGAAATCGGCGCGCTGGTAAAGCTCTTCAAGATCGACCTTCTCGACGCCCAGTTCGGCGGCGCGTTCAGGCGACAGGAACGGGTCGAAGGCGATTACATGCATCTTGAGCCCGATACCGCGCGAGGCGACTACCGACCCGATGTTGCCACAGCCGATCACGCCGAGTGTCTTGCCGGTGATCTCCACACCCATGAAGCGGTTCTTTTCCCATTTGCCGGCTCGTGTGGACGTATCGGCTTCCGGCAGTTGCCGGGCGACCGCGAACATCAGCGCGATCGCGTGTTCGGCAGTGGTTATCGAGTTGCCGAACGGGGTGTTCATGACGATGATGCCGCGCCGCGAGGCTGCCGGGATATCGACATTGTCAACGCCGATGCCGGCGCGCCCGACCACCTTCAGTTTCTCCGCCCCGGCGATAAGCTTCTCGGTAACCTTGGTGGCGGAACGGATCGCCAGACCGTCATATTGCGGAATGATCTTGAAAAGCTCGTCCTTGTCCTTGCCGACATCGGGCAGAAAGTCGACCTCGATGCCGCGGTCGCGGAAAATCTGGACGGCGGTGTCGGACAGTTTGTCTGAAACGAGTACGCGGGGTGCCATTTCCCTGGCCTCCATGAGTTTGAATGTCTTGAGAAGGAACGGCGGGATTGTCCGCCGTCTGATTGGTCAGGCGGCCTTGCCGGCTGCGGAAATACCTGTCTGGAACGCCCATTCAAGCCAGGGCATCAGCGCTTGCAGATCGGATGTCTCGACTGTCGCGCCGCACCAGATGCGAAGGCCCGCGGGCGCATCGCGATAGGAGCCGATGTCGCGGGCTACGCCCTCGGCATCGAGCAACGACACGATGCTTTTTGCGAATGCGCCCTGTCCTTCGGCGTCCAGTGAAGCAATGCGCGGATCGGTTATCGACAGACAGACGGAGGTGTTCGACCGTGTTTGCGGCTCGACCGCGAGATGGCCAAGCCATCCGCATTTCGAGACGAAACTGTCTATGACAGCGGCGTTGGCGTCGGCACGGGCGATGAGCGCGTCGAGCCCGCCGACTGATTTTGCCCATTCAAGCGCGTCGATATAATCCTCGACGCAGAGCATCGATGGCGTGTTGATCGTTTCGCCCTTGAAGATGCCTTCGATCAGCTTGCCGCCCTTGGTCATCCGGAAAATCTTCGGTAGCGGCCAAGGCGGGTTGTAGGATTCGAGCCTCTCCACGGCGCGGGGCGACAGAATGATTATGCCGTGGCCGCCTTCGCCGCCGAGCACCTTCTGCCAGGAGAAGGTCACGACATCGAGCTTGTCGAAATCGAGCCTCTGGGCAAAGGCGGCCGAAGTTGCGTCGCAGATGGTCAGGCCGGAGCGATCGGCCGGAATGAAGCCGCCGTTCGGCACCCTTACGCCCGAAGTCGTGCCATTCCAGGTGAAGACGACATCGCGGTCGAAATCGATCTGGCTCAGATCGGGCAATTCGCCATATGGAGCATCTATTACGCGGGCATCGGCAAGTTTGAGTTGCTTGGTCACGTCGGTGACCCACCCGGCGCCGAAGCTTTCCCAGGAAAGCAAGTCAACGCCACGAGCGCCAAGAAGCGACCAGAGCGCCATTTCAACTGCGCCCGTGTCGGACGCCGGCACGATGCCGATCCGATGGCTGCCGGGAACCTGCAGCACCTCACGCGTCAAATCGATCGCTCGGGCAAGACGCTCCTTGCCGATTTTGGCGCGATGCGAGCGGCCAAGCGACGCAAGATCAAGATGCTCGAGCGACCAGCCGGGACGCTTCGTGCAGGGACCTGATGAAAAATTGGGATTTGCCGGGCGCACTGCCGGCTTGGCGTGGTTCGTCATGTGGTTCTATCCTTCCAGATAGCAAGCCTCTCGTTGGGGAGAGGTGGCCCACGGACGCCGATAGTGATTTTGCCGGCTTACGTCAAGCAAGATGTTGTCGCAGGGAAATGACGCATGTTTGCGGTGATCGGCAAAAACAAAACAGCGGGCCCACAGCCCGCTGTTTACATCACGATACCTTGAATTCTACCAGAGGGAGTAGCGCACACCGAGCCTGACCTCATGCTGCACGAGACCGTCGTCCGTTCCCTGCATTCCTGTGGCGCCGGCGCCTGCGCTTGCCGGATCGAAATTGAACATGTCGCCGCCGGAAATCTGCTTGAATTTGTATCCGAGATCAACTTTCAGGTTCTGGCTGACATCATAGGCTACGCCGGCCATAAGCGCGTAAGTGAAGCGCCAGCTCGACTCTCCGGGATGCAGGCTGGTTACCGGAGCCGGGACGACGGGACAGCCGGCTCCAACGCAATTCTGCACACTCGTCGTCGCGCCCCACTGGACCCGGCTCATGCCCGCGCCGGCACCGACATAGGGCGTAAAGCCCGCATAGGTTCCCAGATCGCCATAGACATTGGCAAGCGTGGAATAGGTCGTCGCCTGTGAAGAGAAGTTTGTACTGCAAGTGTCGCCGGCCCCGCCGCCTGCGCAGGGCAGCGCGACCGCCGCTGTACCGGTAAAGTCGTTCTGGTGTCCCTCGAATGTCGCATCGGCGCGCAGCCAGGAATTGAACTGATATCCGAAACCGATACCCCAAACGTAATTGTCGTCCAGGCTGGAGCTGTTAAATGCGGCCGGCGTGTACACACCCGCATTGAAGACCCGGTAGTTCGCGTCCGTCACGTCCGCACCGAAGGTGTAACCGATGTCTCCGCGCAAGTACCAGCCATTGCCGATCTCCACCGGCACGAATTCGGGCGCCTTGTCCACAATGATCGGCGGGTCGTAATCGGCTGCTATGGCTTGAGTTGAGGCGGCTGCAGCAATGAGGCCGGCCATCAGGAAACGCGAAAACTTGGTCATGTCATTCAGCTCCGGAAATTTGCGATCTCCGCTTGCCCGCAAGTCGATCGCTGTTTCTCGGTGCCAAATATTAACCATAGTGGTTAAGTCACCGTTAAGCATGATCCGGATTGGCCGAAAAACGAACTTTCATTGAAATCAGTCCGCTGCGCGGGGCGCTGTAAACGAAAACGCCCGGCTCGGCCGGGCGTTCCCTTTGTTCTGCGACTGCCGTCTATTTGTAGACTGGCGGTATGTAGTCGACTACCTGCGGCGGCGGTGGCGGCGGAGCGCACCGGCTCGCATAGCCGCCGATATTCCAGCGCAGGCCCGCTCGCGCCTCGTGCACGTGGAAGCCATCGTCGCGGCCGGGACCCGCACCCACGGCGAAGTTGAACATCTCGCCACCGGTAATCCTCGTGTACCGGTAGCCGACATCCAGATCGAGATTGTCGGTCAGGCAGTAGGATGCGCCAACCATGAGGGCTGCGGCGAAGCGCCAGTCGAAACGGCCATGGTGGATGGTGGTTATACCGCCAACGGTATTGCGCAGGTCATCCCATTGCACGTACGCCGTGCCGAAGCCCGCGCCCACGTATGGGGTGATGCCATGATAGGTGCCCAGATCGACATAGGCATTGGCAAGCAGCAACCAAGCGCTGAGTGCCGATTCGTCGACAGAAGTACATGGTACCCCGCCGCACACGCCCGTGGTCGAGCCGCGGAAGTCGGCTTTGGCCCAGTAGTCCAACGTCACGTCGGCGCGGAACCAGTGATTGACCTGGTAACCGACGCCGGCGCCGACCGACCATGATCCCCTCAGATCGGCGGTCGTGAACGTGTTGTTGAATACCGGTGGCGCGCCGCCGCCCGGATAGGTGGTGTAGGTGATGTCTCCGGCGGTGTTCATCCAGTGATAATCGACATCGCCGCGAATGTACCAGCCGCCGAATTCAGATCTCGGCTCCTCGTAGACGACAGGGGGCTGAGGCTCCGGCGGAGGCGGAACATACGGATCGGCGGCGAAAGCCGAGATGGACGTACTCGCCAGCAAAGCCATGCTCGCCAGGATCGGCCTCGTGGTCTTGAACATATTTGTCACCCTCAATCTACGCATCACGGCAAGACAACCGTGACAGGTTTGAACTCGAGGATGGATAATGAACGGCAAAGGTTAAATCGTACTTAACCGTGTTTTTTCACCATGCCGGTTAACCACGGATCTTGCGACACCCTGTTTTCACGAGGTTTTTCGCAATTCTCGATTGATGGCGAATCGTGGCCGATCCAGGAAAGTCTTGTTCGTCAGGCGGCGGAGCGTTCGTTGGAGATCGCTCCGACAATGTCGTTGACGACGGTCTTGACCAGCGCGGCATCGTCGCCTTCGGCCATCACCCGTATCAACGGCTCTGTGCCGGACGGGCGGATCAACAGCCTGCCATTGTTTCCGAGCCGGCTTTCCGCTTCCGCGATCGCCTCCTTGACCGCGGATGTCTCGAGCGGCGCGCCGCCGGTGATGCGGACGTTCTTCAGCAGCTGCGGTACCGGTTCGAAACGGCGGCAGACCTCGCTTGCCGGCTTTTCAGCACGCTTGATGCAGGCGAGAACCTGCAGCGCCGCCACGAGCCCGTCGCCGGTAGTCGAAAAGTCCGACAGGACGATATGGCCCGACTGTTCGCCGCCAAGATTGAAGCCGTGCTGACGCATGTGCTCGACAACGTAGCGGTCGCCAACCTTGGTGCGGTGAAGTTTCAGGCCGGCTGCGTTCAGGTGCCGTTCGAGGCCGAGATTGGACATCACGGTTGCAACCACGCCATCGCCGATCAGCCGGCCGTGCTCCAGCCAGTCTTCGGCGATCAGCGCCATGATCTGGTCGCCATCGATCACGGCGCCGGTCTCGTCAACGATCGCCATGCGATCTGCGTCGCCGTCGAGCGCGATGCCAACATCGGCGCGCACCTCGCGCACCTTGTTCCTAAGCGAATTCACATTGGTCGAACCGCAGTCGCGATTGATGTTCCGACCATCCGGCTCCGCATGAATGGTCACGACTTCCGCGCCAAGCTCCCAGAGCGCGGCGGGCGCCACCTTGTAGGCCGCGCCATTCGCACAATCGATCGCCACCCGCATGCCGGAGAACGATATCGAGCCAGGCAATGTGCGCTTGGCATACTCGATATAGCGATCATGCACGCCATCGACGCGCTTGGCGCGCCCCAGATCGCGCGACTCGGCCATCATGGAATCCAGATCCTGATCGAGGAGCGATTCTATCTGCAGCTCGATCTCGTCCGACAGCTTGTAGCCATCGGGACCGAACAGCTTGATGCCGTTGTCGTGATAGGGATTGTGCGACGCAGAAATCATCACGCCGATGTCGGCGCGCAGCGACCTGACCAGCATCGCAACCGCAGGCGTCGGCATCGGCCCGAGGAGGAACACGTCCATGCCGGCGGCGCAGAATCCCGCAACCAGCGCATTTTCGATCATGTAGCCAGAGAGGCGGGTATCCTTTCCGATGACGACGCGGTGACGGTGATTGCCGCGCCGGAACGTCACGCCTGCCGCCATTCCGACGCGCATGGCAATTCCGGCGGTCATCGGATAGGCGTTTGCCTGTCCCCTGATGCCGTCGGTTCCAAAATACTTCCTCGTCATGATCTACCCAAATTCCGCGACGCCCTTCGATTGGCGCTTATGCCACACCGGCCCGCCAGAGGCGATCAATTAGTGTGATGGCATGTTACAATGCCGCGTTACGAACATCGCGGTATCGTGGCATATCTTGGTTAAGGAACTATCTTATCGAACCGATCCATTCGGCGAGCAGTTCGACAGCTTCCACATCGGTCAGGCTCCGGCCAAGTTCCGGCATCATGATCCCCGGTTCGCGGCTTTCCACCCGCTTCAGCAGGATCGACCTTTCGGGATCTCCCGGGGCGATATCGAACTCCAGCCCTAGCGATCCCCTTCCAGCAGCCACCGGACGCTTGTTGATGCCCAACGCAACCGGATTTTCCTCATGCCAGGTCAGAAACAGCCCGGTATTGCTGGCCGGGCCTTCGGGCCGGTGGCAATGGGCGCAATTGTTGTCAAGCCACGCACGCGCTCGCTCCGCGACGGACCCGGAATTGTCGTGCCAGACCGGCACGGAAGGCCAATCCGCCGCTTCCGGTGCGCCCGCCAGAATTCCGGCGGCGATCCAGCGGTCCAGCTGGTTCTCGGCGCCGTCGCCATAATCAAACAGGCGGTTCAGGTTGCGCGCCTTTGGGCCGATGGGAGTCACTTCGCCATTAAACGCATGACAGCCCTTGCACTGGTTCTTGTTAGGCACGGAGTAGGTAAACGCCAGCGGCTTGCCGTCCATATCGACCGTTTTCACCGGCACTTTCTTTCCCGGCACCAGTCTTTCCGCATCGCTCTGCTCGTCGTTCCACAGATAGGCCCATGCGTCCCACCCATCCTCCTTCCTGAGCAGCACCCGCGTTTCGATCATGCGCAGGTCCCGGTCGGGCCTGCGCAGGTCGCCTGGCATGGCGAATGTCTTTGTCAGTGCGGTACCGACAGGAAAGCGGAACGCCTCGCGGCTCTCATACTGCGCTACCAGGCCGGGCGGAACATAGACGAATCGCAGCTTGGTCGCATGGTCGCTGAACAGCGGCGTCGCCACATCGAACGGAATGACGCCTTCGGCCGGAAGCTGATCACGAAGCGACGCGAAAAAACCGAATTCCGACAGCAAGGCGGGCGGACGCTTCGCCACAATTGCCGCGTCATCGACCGCATGAGCGGATTCTGTGGCCTGGACGAATAGAATCGCCAGACACATAGCCAGCTTGCGCAATCCGCCAACCATCGCGTTCAACCCTTGACGATGGCCCCGGTCGTTCCGTCCTCTTGCGGCAGCACGACGGGAGGAGGTTCGGGCAGACTGCCCGCATGCGCGGCGATATCGCGTTCCGGGTCCGTCGACCAGGGCAGCAGGAGTTGCGATATCATCTTGAGATTGACGAATCCGGTATCCTTGTCCTCCTTGATGTAGAGCCAGTCCTCGGCGCTGACCCATGTCAGCCATTCGGGAATGCGGGTAACGCCGTCCCAGACGATGTCCGGTACGGGGGTTCCCGAAACATCGGTGATCGTCTTGCCAACCTCGCCGTCAGGCTCGTAGCCACCCTCACCATAACTATTGTCGTGGATATACACCCCGCGCGGAACGAACATGTACTCGTCGTCGTCATACTCGTTCGGATAGGCGGCAACGAGCACATGGGCGGTGCCGTTTCTATCGAAGCGGTTCTCGAATACGTGCACGTTGCGGTTGGCCATCACCATCACGCCAAGCCCTTTCGGGACGATCGCGACGATGTTGCCTTCCGGCGCGAAATTGGGCGTGTCGTTATCGACGATGTCGTTGTCGAAGACGCGGATGTCCTTGCCGCCCTGTTGCGGCAGGTTGGGCAGGTCAAAGACAAGGATGCCGCCGGTATTGTGCGTCGATGTATTTCCGTAAACGTCGGCGCCCCAGGAATTCTCGATCTCGATTCCCGCGACATTGTATTTGGCGACGTTGTTGCGAACGATGATGTTCTGGCTCTGGCCCACATAGATGCCGGCATCCGACGCGCCCGATACCGTGGAGCCCTCGATCAACACGTTTTTGGAGCTGACCGGATAAATGCCGTAGGCGCCGTTTTTCTCGTCCGGTCCGTTGGTCCATTCCACCCGCAGGTTGCGAAAGATGATTTCGTCTGACCCCTTGGCCTTGATCCCATCGCCCTTTGTGTCCTCGACCGCAAAATCCTCCAGCACGACCTTGCCGGAAGTCACCAGCAAACCTTCGCCCGAACCGGTCTGTCCCCGGAAGGACAGGATCGTCCGATCGGCGCCCGCGCCCCGGATCGTCACTCCGTCGGCATCCAGCGACAGCCCCTCGGTGAAGTCGAAACGCCCGGCGCTGACTGTAATCGTATCGCCCGGTTCGGCGAGGATAAGCGCTTCCGTCAGCCGTTCGGCAGCGCCTTCTCCCGCTTGAACTGTGACGTCGGCTGCCCAAACCTGCCCGGCCCAGACTGAGGCGACCAGACACGACAATGCAAAAGTATTTTTGAGTTTCATGAACCATTTCTCCGTGCGCTTGGAAATGTCGCGCGCC
>JBFIBB010000092.1:0-11611 GCA_041582695.1 Rhizobiaceae bacterium | reverse complement strand
GGAATGACATCGTCGATTGTTGCCGCAACGAGCGTCTCTGCCTTGTCGGCCGAATGCAGGAAGCCTTCAGCCTTCATATGGTCGATCAGCGCCAGCATCGGGTTCCAGAACCCGGCGATGTTGGCGAATACTATCGGCTTGCGATGACGGCCGAGCTGCGCCCAGGTCATGATCTCGACGATTTCCTCCAGCGTGCCGATGCCGCCCGGCAGCGCCACAAAGGCGTCCGATTTCTCGAACATGGTGTGCTTGCGCTGGTGCATGTTGTCCGTAATAACCAGCTCGTCGAAGCTGTCCGGCCGGATGTCGCCGGCTTCCTTCCGCATCAGGAACTGCGGAATGATGCCTGTCACTCTGCCGCCTGCCTCGATCGTGCCGGCGGCCACAGCGCCCATGACGCCCCTGGTGCCGCCGCCATAGACGAGGCGCATACCGGCCCGGCCGATGGCGTTGCCAAGCGCGCGCCCGGCGTCGACGTAAGTGCTGTCGTGTCCCGGTGAGGAGCCGCAATAGACACATATGGATCGAATCGTTTGCATTGTTTCGGGATGGCCGACGGGTAGACCGTGGTCAAGGGCCGCACGGTGTTTTTCTTGTTAAGGGCGAAAAAACGGATTAGACCGTGGCTGAACCATGAATCGGGGTTGAAAATATGGCGAGTAAATCTCTGAATTTGCTCTTGATTTCTGCGCTGGCCGCAATGGCGGTCGGCCTCGTCGCATACAATTCGGGCGTGCTTGACCCGTATCTGTCATCCGGCAAGTCCGGCACAGAGGCCGCCGTTGGCGGCGGGCAGGAGCAACAGGAGAATGCCTCCACCCCGGCCGGCGGCGAAGGTAGCGGTAGCGCGCCTGCCGTCGCCGAGGTCAAGCCGCCCCGTTTCGATGTCGTACGCGTCGAAGCGGACGGCAATGTCGTGATCGCCGGCAACGCATCCGCCAATTCGATGGTTGACGTCATCACCGGAACCCGGACGCTTGGCAGCTCCAAGGCCGGTCCGGAGGGCGACTTCGCCGTCGTGCTCTCCGACCCTCTCGCGCCGGGCGATTACACGATCGTATTGCGCGCGACCACTCCCGAAAACGTGGTCGCCATGTCGACTGAGACGGCGATCATCTCCATACCCGAATCGAAGTCTGGCGACGTGCTGGCGATAGTCGACGAGCCGGGCAAGCCTTCCAAGTTGATCACGGTGCCCGAAGGCGACAAGGCGGACGGGGCCGCACAGGCGGAAGGCGAGACCGAAGTCGCGGCCGCCGTAACAGAACCGCCTGCCGCAATGCCGGAAAAGGCGGAAAAGGCGGAATCCGATCCTGGAAAGGAAGAACCGGTCAAGCCGGAAGACGTCACCTCGGAAAACGCCGAGAGCGCCGACAATGCCGCTGTGGCGGACGATGACGATGGCGTCGCTGACGCCCCTGAGACTGCGAAGGAAGAGGAAACCGAAGTCGCCGCCGCGCAACCAGCCGAAGAACAGCCCGAGGCGGAAGCCGAAACCGATGACGGCGGCGCCGAGGTAAAGGCCGGAGATCAGGCCGAGGCGGAAGCTGCGAAGCCGGATGAAGCCACCCCGGCCGTGCAATTCAATATCGCGGTCGAAGCCGTCGAGATTGAAGGCGACCATGTCTTCGTGGCGGGAACCGCCAATCCGGGCAAGGTCGTGCGCGTCTACGCCAACAAGGACCTGATCGGCGAAACCCGGTCGTCGGCAGCCGGCCGTTTCCTTGTCGAATCGGGCCGCGGTCTGCCAGTCGGCGAATACATCATTCGCGCCGATTTGCTCGAAGTTGGCAGCGCCGAGGTGATCGCTCGGGCGGCCGTGCCGTTCGAGCGCGAGGCGGGCGAGGCGGTTTCTGCGGTCGCTCCCAAGGATGATGCAGCGGCGCCCGAAAAGGCGGGAGATGGGGAAACGCAGGTCGCCAAGGCTGACGAAACGCCGGCTGCAGGCGATCAGGCGGAAGGCAAGCCGGCTGAAGCCGCCGATGTGTCTTCCGGTGGCCAGCAAGACACCGAAGCTGCTGCCGCCGATACCGGCGACGGTGCGGCAACGCCGTCTGAACCCGCCAGCGGCTCCGGCGAGGTCGGAACGGAGGTGGCGGCTGCCGAACCGGGAACGGTCGCCGACCAGAAACCCGATGAAGAAGTCGCCGTTACTGCCCCGAAACTGCAAAGTACCGCCGGATCGGTGATCATCCGGCGCGGCGACACGCTTTGGCGCATTTCGAGACGCGTATACGGCCGCGGCATTCGCTACACCACGATCTATACCGCCAACCGCGACCAGATCGAAAATCCGGACCGGATCTGGCCTGGCCAGATATTTGAGTTGCCGGGCGAGACTCAGGAAGGCGAGAAAGCCGATCTCGGCGCAATCGCCGACCGAAAACCGGAAGGCAATTAAGCGCAGCAGACAAAGTAGGGCGCCGGATGTTCGGTAGCCGATGGCCTACTGTTGATTTCTTAAGCTTCATCGTTTATCGTCGATGAACGATGAACAAATCCGGCCCATGTCTACCCCCCGATGACGCGGCGATGTCAGGTGCGCTGGCTGCGCTCGCCCATCCGGCCCGCGTTGCCATTCTGCGTCATCTTTCATGCAGTGACGCCTGCTGCTGCAAGGATGTCGTCGGCAGGCTGAACCTCGCCCAGTCGACTGTGTCGCAGCATTTGAAGATACTGGTTGAGGCGGGGCTGGTGACCTTTGCGCCGGAAAAGCAGCGCTCGCGCTATTCCGTGAACCGTGAAGCTTTGCGCGAAGTCGCGGATTCCCTTGCCGGGCTGGTCCAGAGCTGTTGTGGCGCCGAACCCCGGATCAACGCGCACGAACAGCGGGTATAAATACGTTGGCCGACAAGACCGTTTCCTCCGATTCCGGTTCCACGCTGCGCACGATCGCAAACCTGTGGCCCTATATGTGGCCGGCAGACCGGGCCGATCTGAAAATGCGCGTTGCCTGGGCAACGCTTTTCCTCGTGCTGGCCAAGCTCGTTTTGATGCTGGTGCCGTTCTTCTTCAAATGGGCGACCGACGCGCTTGCCGGAGAAGGCGGGCTGCCCACAGCGATTCCGGATTTCCTGCTCGCCCCGGTCATGCTGGTGATCGCCTACAATTTCGTCCGCGTCGCCCAATGGGGATTCAACCAGCTTCGCGACGCGCTGTTTGCGCGCGTGGGCCAGTACGCGGTGCGCCAGCTTGCCTACAGGACATTCGTGCACATGCACAACCTGTCCCTGCGGTTCCATCTGGAACGCAAGACTGGTGGTCTGTCGCGCATCATCGAGCGCGGCATCAAGGGTATTGAGACGATAGTTCGTTTCACAATATTGAACACCGCGCCGACGATTCTGGAATTCGCGTTGACGGCGATCATTTTCGCCGTCGCTTACGGATTCTCGTATGTCGCGATCGTTGCCGTCACCGTCGCCGCCTACACCTGGTATACGGTTCGCGCCAGCGACTGGCGCATCACCATCCGACGCGAAATGAACAAGTCCGATACCGACGCCAATACAAAGGCGGTGGATTCGCTGCTCAATTTCGAAACGGTCAAGTACTTCAACAACGAGACCATGGAAGCCCAGCGCTTCGACCGCTCGATGGCGCGTTATGAAGTCGCCGCGACGAAGACCTGGACGTCGCTCGGCTGGCTTAACTTCGGCCAAGGGCTGATATTTGGCGTAGGCATGACGGTTTCGATGGTGCTGTCGGCGCGCGAGGTCATGGCCGGCACGCAGACGCTAGGCGATTTCATCTTCATCAACGCCATGCTGATGCAGCTGTCGATCCCGCTCAATTTCATCGGTTTCCTCTATCGCGAAATCCGTCAGGGATTGACCGACATCGAGCAGATGTTCGATCTGCTTGACGTCAAGGAAGAGATCAGCGACCGGCCCGGCGCCCGCGAATTGTGCGTCGCCAAGGGCGCAGTCACCTTCAGGAACGTCCATTTCGGCTACGATCCCGAACGTGAAATCCTCAAGGGCGTGTCATTCGAGGTGCCTGCGGGAAAAACCATCGCAATTGTCGGTCCTTCCGGTGCTGGAAAGTCGACCATCTCGCGCCTGCTGTTCCGATTCTACGATATTCAGCAGGGCGCCATCCTGATCGACGGGCAGGACATACGCGACGTCACGCAAAAGAGCCTGCGCGCCGCGATCGGCATGGTTCCGCAGGATACGGTCCTGTTCAACGACACGGTCGCCTACAACATCCGTTATGGCCGCGTCGACGCATCGGACGCCGAAGTCGAAAAGGCGGCCGAACTTGCCCAGATCGGCGATTTCATCAGGAAACTGCCCGATGGCTACAGGACGATGGTCGGCGAGCGCGGGCTGAAGCTTTCGGGTGGCGAAAAGCAGCGCGTCGCCATCGCCCGCACCCTTCTGAAGGCGCCGCCGATCCTGATGCTCGACGAGGCGACATCGGCGCTTGACACCAAGACGGAGCAGGAAATCCAGCAGGCGCTCGACATGGTGAGCCGCGGCCGGACAACGCTGATGATCGCGCACCGGCTGTCGACGGTTATCGGCGCCGACGAGATCATCGTGCTTCAGGACGGGCAGATCGCCGAGCGCGGTTCGCATTCCGAATTGCTGGCCAAATCCGGGCTCTACAAGGAAATGTGGGATCGTCAGCGCGAAGCGACCGAGGCGGAGGAACGTCTCCGCGCCGCCCGCGAGACGGACGAGCTTGGCATTGTCGTCAGGCGGAAGATCGGCGCCGAAAGCGACGGCGATGACGAAAATCGGCCGGTGCTCGCCGGCATCCCGCCGTCGTCATAGGGCGGGAGACGCGGTTCGTACGGCCGTAACTTCGCCAAATATCATGGTATTCATCGTTTGCCGTTCCGCGCCGGCTTGTGTATGGCTCCGGTGTAGTAGCGGTTACACAAGTGGAGCGAATCCGGACCGATGAACCTTGCCGACACCATTCGCAGCACCCTGGTCCCCGTTCATCCGGCGGGCTATCCCTTTATAGCCGGATTTTTCGTTGTTTCCGTCATTTTGGGCTTCCTCTGGACGCCGCTCTTCTGGATCGGCATGCTCGCGACGGCATGGTGCGCCTATTTCTTCCGCGATCCCGAGCGCGTAACCCCGGTCGACGACGCGCTGGTGATCAGCCCGGCCGACGGCAAGGTTTCGGCCGTTGGCCCCGCTGTGCCGCCCGCGGAACTGGGCCTCGGCACCGATGAGATGCTGCGCATCTCCGTGTTCATGAACGTCTTTTCCTGCCACGTTAACCGGGCGCCCATCCGCGGCACCATCAGCCGCATCGCCTACAAGCCCGGCCAGTTTCTCAACGCCGATCTCGACAAGGCGAGCACGGAAAACGAACGCAATGGCCTGGTGATCGACGGACCTCACGGCAAGGTTGCGGCCGTTCAGGTTGCGGGCCTCGTCGCCCGCCGCATACTGTGCTTTGCGTCGGAAGATGCCGAGATACAGGCCGGAGAACGCTTCGGACTTATACGATTTGGCTCCCGCGTCGACGTGTACCTGCCGAAAGGCGCGGAAGCTCGTGTCGCCGCCGGTCAGACATCGGTCGCCGGCGAAACCGTTATTGCGGTGTTTGGCAAACCGGCCGGCAAACTCCACGCCCGGGCCGGGTGAGGGGCTGCGATGGAAACGCCGTTCCCCGATTTCGACCCTCATGGCAAGGATGCCCATCGCGGTCCGCGACTTCGCGAAATCCCCGTCCGGCTGGTATGGCCGAACCTGATTACCGTGCTGGCCATCTGCGCCGGCTTGACCGGCATCCGCCTCGCCTTCGAGGGCCGGTTCGAAAACGCCGTGGTGATGGTCCTGATCGCCGCGTTTCTCGACGGCATCGACGGCCGGGTCGCCCGCATGCTCAAGGCGACATCGCGTTTTGGCGCGCAAATGGATTCCCTCGCCGACATCGTCAACTTCGGCGTGGCGCCGGCTTTGGTTCTTTACGTGTACCTGCTCGATGAGGCCCGCGCCTTCGGCTGGATGGCGGCGCTGCTGTTCGCCATCGCCTGCGGCATGCGTCTGGCGCGCTTCAACGTCATGTCGGAAACGCCTGGCAATGCCGGATGGCAGTCGGATTACTTCGTCGGCGTGCCGGCCCCCGCCGGCGCGGTGCTCGTCATGCTGCCGATCTATCTCGGGTTCCTTGGCCTGGAGAAGACGACGCCGGTTGTCTACGGTTCTGCGGTCTTCACCGTTTTCATCGCTTTCCTGCTGGTCAGCCGCGTGCCCGTGTTCTCCGGAAAGAACTCCGGCCAGCGCGTGCGTGGCGACATGATCATGCCGCTGCTCCTGCTCGGCGCGCTCTATGTGCTGTTTCTGGCGAGCTTCGTTTGGGAAACCATGGCGGTGACCGCGATCGCCTACCTTGTCTTCCTGCCAGTCAGCGCCCGCCGCTACCGCAAGCGGACGGAGCAGGAGCGAAAACGGGAAAACGAAACAAAATCAAAGGAATGAATAATTCCGGTGAATCATTTCATGCAGCCGTCCTGATGAGGTCGGGCAGCATTTCCTGCAACGAAACATAGTCGGTCTTGCCCGAGCCCAGCACGGGCAGTTCGGCGATGTGCACGAGTTCCGCTGGAACGGCTAGTTCGCTTGTGCCGAATTCTTTCGCGTGTTTCGCCAGCGCCAGCCGGTCGGGTTTCGAATGGGTGGTCAGCAGGACAATCTTTTCGCCCTTTCGCTTGTCTGGCAGCGCCAGCGCCGCGTGCTCGTGTGTCGGCCAGAGCGACTGGGCGAGCAATTCCACCGCGCCGAGAGAGACCATTTCGCCGGCAAGTTTGGCAAAACGCTTTGCGCGGCCGCGGATGGCGACAAAGCCCTCGCGGTCGACGGCGACGATGTCGCCCGAATCGTGCCAGCCATCCTCGAGCCGCTGCAACTCGCCGGGTTTGTCCGCCGTCATGTAGCCGAGCATCACGTTCGGACCCGAGAGCCAGAGCCGTCCGGCATCCTCGATACCTTCGACCGGCTCTACGCGCATCCGCATGCCCGGCAGCAGCCGGCCGACAGTGCCGTCGCGGCCATGGGTCGCGGAATTGACCGCTACAACGGGCGCCGCCTCGGTCATGCCGAACCCTTCGAGAATCTCCGCACCGAACCGCTCGCGCCAGACGCGGCGCGTTTCCTCTCTCACCGGCTCGGCGCCGGCAACGATCAGGCGAAGACTCGAAAAATCGTTCTCGTCGGCCGTGCGCGCATAGCTGGCCAGAAACGTGTCGGTGCCGACCATGATGGTCGGGCGCACCTTGGCCGCCAGCTTCGGGATGATCTTGTAGTGCAGGGGCGAAGGATAGAGAAACAGCCGGACACCGGTTAGCAGTGGCAACAGCGTTCCGCCGGTCAGGCCGAAACAGTGGAATACGGGCAAGACGTTCAATAGAGTGTCGGCCGGCGAGAAATCGATCCGCGCTTCCGCCTGCAGCGCGTTGACGACGATGTTCCGGTGGCTGAGCACCACGCCTTTCGGCGTTCCTTCCGTGCCGGACGTGAACAGGATGATCGCCGGATCCATTGCCATGCGCCTGACGACGGGCCACCGCCAGGTCAGCGAGGCCGTTAGTTTTTCAGGCGTGCCGACGTCTTCGCGCACATCCTCCAGCCAGACAAATTTCGCTCCGGCGCCTTCGATGACGCCGACCAGCGAATGCAGCTCCGCCTTGTCGATGAACGCCCGCGACGAAATGACGGTATCGATTCTGGCCGTCTTCAGCGCCGAACGGATCGCCGCCGGCCCGGAGGTGTAGTTGAGCATTGCGGCCACACGGCCGGCCGACTGCAACCCGACAAAGGCCGATACGACGCCATTGGCGTTGGGCAGCAAAATCCCGATTGCCGATCCCGGATTGCCGATTTTCGCAAAGCGCCGCCCGAGCACGCGCGCCGCGATCATCAAACGCCGGTAGGTCATCGTGCCCGAAATCGGGTCCTCGAGCACGATCCGGTTCGGCCCGAAGCGTGTCGCGGCTTCGCGCATGGCCGCGAAAATCGTGTGGTCCGGATTATTTGCGCCGAGACGGGTTTCCGCCAACCGGTCAAACAAAGCCAGCGCGCTGGTTGTGCGATTGGCGCCAGCGATCTCGATCAACCGCGATACGGTAATGCCTTCAAGCGCGCTGATCCGCAATTTTGGAACCAGTTTGCGCGGCGCCTTTTGCGGTGGCACCAGCGAGAAGGGCAACTGGCTCGAACCGCCGATGACGATCGGCACGATGCGGGCGTCCGACTGCGCGGCTATGCGGGCAACGGCGCGGTACAGGCGGAAGCCCCTCTGGTCGGGCTCGACGCCACCCGGCATGTAAACCGCAAGCCGGCCGCCGCCCTTGAGCCGCCGCACCAGTCGCCTGCTGACGAACACATGCTTCGCGTTGAACGCGATGGTGGGTGCCAATGAACGGAATGGCTCCAGCCATGCCGAAGCAGCCGAATCCTCGTCGAGTATGTGCAGCGTGTCGGCGGGCAGGGCCGCCAGCATGAGCGCCGGCTCCATCCACGACTGATGCGAGATCACGTAGATCACCGGCATTTCGGTTTGCCGCGCTGCCTGCATCGGCGCATCCGCGATCCGGTAAATCAGCTTCAACGGGGCGTAAAGCAGCGCTTGTGCGACAGTCAGATCAAGACGGGCAACCTGCACCAGCGCAGCGCCAAGAAGCGCGGCTGCAATAAGGCCAAGGACAATGACGGCAGTCAGCATACCTGTTCCTCCCGGCATTTCCGGCGGCTCCTGGCCGTGTTCGGCTCTCCTCGACCGCCTTTCGATGCAAGAGGGTAGCGGCTTTGCCGGTCACGTCAATCGGCAAATCGGAATCCCGGGCCATTGCGGTTGCGCAGGACAACAAACAAAACCAGCAACACGTATTGAGTGTATCTATAGAAAATTCAATCTTAGATAACAATTCGATAGCTTGGGAAACTGACTTCAGGACTGCTGCGGCCGCCTTGGTCCCGATACGGCACAGGACAAACCGGCATGGTTCTTGCGGCGTCCATCCCGATCTGATTGGTTAACAAATGGTTAATGGCGGGACTTGAATGGCGGTGACAAGGCAGGGAACCCGGGCGCGTGGACGCGGATTCAAGGCGGCAATATGGGCCGCTTCGGCGTTGCTGATCGCCGGCGCGGCAACAGGCGAAGCTCTGGCGGCGAGCACCGGCGTTACGTTTTCGGGCCGCGTGAGCGATGATATTGCGAGCGGATTGTCGCCGCTCGCCGCCGAATCGGTGAGTTTTGCCGACGAGGCGGGATTTCGTTTGATCCTGTCCAATCCCGGCCGAGCAAGCCGTAACATGCGCCTTGGCGTCTATGACGGCCGGTTCAGCCCTGTTGCTGCCGAAACGTTCCCGTCAGTCGTCACACTGGGCGCTGGCGAAACGTCCGAGATGACGGTCATCGTACCCTTCGAAGGGGCCGCTTTCCGCGAACTCACCATCTGCGCCGAGCGCATCGTTGCCGGCCGTATCGAACGCCAGGCATGCGGCCGCCATACGATAAGACGCATGTCTCTGGATTGAGCGGGTAGATCCCTAAGCCGGCAGATTGTAGTCGAGAAACCGCCCGGTCCGCACATCGAACAGCTTGCCGGTCTCGGTGAGCGAGGGCAGGGCGAGCGGCAGGATTTTCGCGGCAATCTCCGAGGGATGCGGCACTGTTTCCGGGTCTTCGCCGGGCATTGCCAGAGCGCGCATCGCCGTTCGCGTCGCACCCGGGTCGACGCTGTTGACCCGGAGCGGGCTGTTTTCGTTCTCCGCCGCCCAGGTGCGGGCCAGCGCCTCTACCGCCGCCTTCGAGGCGGAGTAGGGACCCCAGAAAGGCCGGCATCTGTGGGCGGCGCCCGATGACATCAGGATGGCGCGGCCTGCGTCGGAAAGTTTCAGCAACGGTTCGGTCGAGCGGATCAGCCGCCAGGTCGACGTCACGTTGACGGCAATGACCTTCTCAAACACCTTTGCTTCCACATGCCCGACCGGCGAGATCGTGCCGAGCACCGCGGCATTGGCGAAAAGAATGTCGAGCTTGCCCCAGCGTTCGTGGATGGCGCCGCCGAGCCGGTCGATGCCGGCCATGTCCGTCAGGTCGAGCGGCACCAGCGTCGCTTCGCCGCCGGCCGCCTTGATCTCGTCGTCCAGTTCCTCGAGACCGCCAACGGTTCGAGCCACCGCGATGACATGTGCGCCGGCCTCGCCAAGCTGCTTTGCCAGATGATAACCGATGCCGCGCGACGCACCGGTAACGAGCGCTATCCGGCCCTTCAGGGCCTCATTGCCATTCATTCGCGGCCGCCGCCCGATGCCAGCAGCGACAAGGTGCGCACATTGTCGGTGCTGTCATGATCGGCGAGCCGTGTCGGGTATTCGCCGGTGAAGCAGGCATCGCAATACTGCGGCGTCTCATTGTTGCGCTGGCTTTCGCCGACCGCGCGGTACAACCCGTCGATCGACAGGAAGCCCAGCGAATCGACGCGGATGAAATCCGCCATTTCTTCCACCGACATCCGCGAAGCCAGCAGTTTGGAGCGTTTTGGCGTGTCCACCCCGTAGAAGCACGAGGCCCGCGTTGGCGGGGAGGCTATGCGCATATGCACTTCCCGGGCACCGGCGTCGCGCACCATCTGCACGATCTTCTGGCTCGTGGTCCCGCGAACGATGGAATCGTCCACCAGAACGACCCGCTTGCCCTCGATGATCTGCCGATTGGCGTTGTGCTTGAGCTTGACGCCCATATGGCGGATGGAATCGGTCGGCTGGATGAAGGTGCGCCCGACATAGTGATTGCGGATGATGCCGAGTTCGAACGGCAGTCCGGTACCCTCGGCAAACCCGATGGCCGCCGGCGTGCCGGAATCGGGCACCGGCACCACGACATCGGCTTCCACAGGCGCTTCGCGCGCAAGTTCCAGCCCGATCTGCTTGCGCACGCCGTAGACGTTCCGCCCCTCGGCGGAAGTGTCGGGCCGGGAGAAATAGACGTATTCGAAGATGCAGAACCGCGAGCGCTGCTCCTCGAACGGAAAATGCGACTCCAGCCCCTTTTCGGACACCACGAGCAGTTCGCCCGGCTTGATGTCGCGCACGAAACGCGCGCCGATGATGTCGAGCGCGCAAGTTTCCGACGCAAGGATCCACGCCCCGTCGAGATCGCCCAGCACCAGCGGGCGGATGCCCAGCGGATCGCGGCATCCGATCATCTTCTTCGACGACAGCGCAACGAGCGAATACGCGCCTTCGAGCTGGCCGATTGCGTCGATGAACCGGGCGACGAAATTCGGTTCCCGGCTGGTCGCGACCAGGTGCAGGATCGTTTCCGTGTCGGAAGTCGAAGAGAATATCGCACCCTGTTTCTGCAAGGCGCGCTGCACGGTCATCGCATTTGTGATGTTGCCGTTGTGCGCCACCGCGAAGCCGCCATCGGCGAGTTCGGCAAACAGCGGCTGCACGTTGCGAAGCCCCGCGCCGCCGGTGGTCGAATAGCGGGTGTGGCCGATCGCGCGATTGCCGTTCAGCCGGTCGATAACGGATTGTTTGGTGAAGGTGTCGCCGATCAGGCCGATCTGGCGCTCGACGTGAAACTGGCTGCCGTCGAACGAAACGATGCCGGCAGCCTCCTGGCCGCGATGCTG
>JBFIBB010000091.1:0-11611 GCA_041582695.1 Rhizobiaceae bacterium | reverse complement strand
TCTCGGCAGGGCCCGGCCCGAATTCGAACGGGCAATAATCGAGGATCTCGATTGGCTCGGCATCGCCTTTGCCGGTGAAGTCCGGCGCCAGTCGGATCATGTTGCCGACTATGAGGCGGCGCTGGAGGCGCTGCGCGACGAAGGCCTGGTCTATCCGGCGTTCATGAGCAGGGCCGACATTCGCGAACATATTGCCGAAGCCGAGGCGCGCGGAATCGCCTGGCCGCGCGATCCGGACGGAGCGCCGTTGTATCCCGGTCTCGACCGATATCTGGGCAAAACCGAGCGCGAGCGCCGTATCGGCGATGGGGCGCCCTTTGCCTGGCGGCTCGACATGAAGGCCGCCGCCGCCCGGGTTGCTCTTCCGTTGTTCTGGAATGAGGAAGGATATGGCCCGAATGGGGAAACCGGGCGCGTTTCTGCCAACCCCAAGGCATGGGGCGATGTCATCCTGGCGCGCCGCGATGCGCCCGCCAGCTATCATCTTTCGGTTGTTGTCGATGACGCGGTTCAGGGCGTTACCGATATCGTTCGCGGCCGCGACCTGTTTCATGCCACGGCGCTGCACCGGCTTTTGCAGGAACTGCTACGCCTGCCTGTACCTTCTTACCATCATCATCGACTGGTTTTGGGTGACGATGGCCGAAAACTGTCGAAAAGCCGGAAGGATACGGCTGTCCGCGAACTGAAAGCGGCGGGCATGACACCCGCCGACATCGCCCGGCTGGCCGGGTTTGGCAGCGATTAGCACCTCAGAGTTTGGCCAGTACCGATTTGCTGATCGCGAGCGTTGCCAATGTGATGAACGAGCCGCACAAACCCGCGGTTATCGCCAGTTTCAGGTCTCTGAGATAGATTCCGTAGGTATTCGCGATGAAAATGCCCAGGAAGAACCCGACAGTGATGATCACCGTGTTGCCGACGGCGCCGAAACCGTCTTCTTCCATTACGCCGTCCAGTGCCATACCAAGGAAAAACGACAACATGGAAACGATGGCCACAGCCATCAGCAACCACTCGTAATCGAGATTCCAGATCATTGCCTGTCCCTCCACTCCAACATATGTCGAGGACCCGATATCCGGACGTTCATCGCCCAATATTAGCAACAATAGTTCATTGGCGTTTAGATTTCGTTATCAAACGCTTCAGCATTTGATTTGAACCAGGCGGAGAAATTCGGCACATGACGCTTTCCAGACTGGCGCCCGCGCTGTTTGTGTTTCTGTGGGCCTCCGGTTTTATCGGTGCGCGCTACGCGATGCCGTGGGCCGAGCCGTTTTCGTTCCTTTCAGCGCGGTTTTTCTTGGCGATTGTCTTGATCGGCGCAATGATGGCGATGACCGGACGCTTCGCCCGCTGGACCGGCCGGGCGATAATGCATTCAGCGGTTGCCGGCGTTCTGCTCCACGGCATCTATCTCGGCGGCGTCTTCTGGGCCATCCATCGCGGTATGCCCGCAGGCCTCGCCGCGCTGCTCGTGGGGCTGCATCCGCTGGTCACCGCGCTGCTTGCGGGAAGGTTTCTGGGCGAAAAGGTCACGAACCGGCATTGGATCGGCCTTTTTGTCGGTTTTTCCGGTGTTGCGATGGTGCTGTCGCCTGACTTCGGGTCATTCGCGGCAGGCGTCGACTGGGCAAATCTGGTAGTGTCGTTCATTTCGGTCCTTGGCCTGAGTGCGGGTTCGCTCTGGCAGAAGCGCTTCGTGCGTCAGGACGATCTGATTGCCGGCACGCTTTTTCAGTATGCCGGGGCTCTCGTGTTCACAACCATGTTGGCGGCTTTGCTGGAAAGCCAAACCTACACGCTTACCGCGGAACTCGTTTTCGCCATGTTCTGGCTGGTTTTCGTGCTGTCGCTGGGCGCGATCTTGTTGTTGATGCTGCTCATCCGCGAGGGTCAGGCATCGCGCGTCGCATCGCTATTTTACCTCGTACCCGCCGTTACGGCACTCCAGGCCTGGATCCTGTTCGGCGAATCGCTGGTCCCGGTGCAGATCGCCGGCATGCTGGTAGCAGCGTTCGGCGTCGCCCTCGCGCTTGCTCAGCCGGTGGCGCGGGCGCGCGCGTCGCGGTAGCGCTTGATCGCGGCGTTGAATTCGCCGCCGAGAATGAAGATCGCCGACATTATGTAAAGAAACACTACCGCGATCATCATGGATGCAAGTCCCGCATAGGTCGTCACATAGGTTGAAAACCGCTCCAGATAGGAGGCGAACAGCAGCGAGCCGGCCAGCCAGGCGACGAGCGTCATGCCGATGCCGGGCAGAACGTGGCCGAGACGGCGCTTTCCGTCAGGCAGCCAGAAGTGAAAGATGATCAGCGATACGACGATGACCAAGGTGGCGATGGAGTAGCGCCAAAGTGCGGTCGTTTCGATATGCGGTTCCAGCCAGGGCATGTATTTGGATGCAAAAGCCGTAACCAGCGGCGCGAGCACGAGCAGGTAGCTGACGGCAAGAAAGGAGACCGTCGCAACCAGAACGAAAATGAGGCTCTGGACCCGCCGGAACAACAGGCTGCGGCTTTCCGTTACCCGGTACGCCCGGTTGAGTGACGTTCTGAGCGCTTCGACTCCGTTTGAGGCGAAAAACGCTGTCGCGACGACGCCGAGCGTCAGGAATCCGCTGCGAGGTACCGTCAGCACATTGTGAACCTCAGCGGCAATCGGAGCTGCGATCTGTTCCGGCCAGGTATCGAACACCAAGTTGACCGCCGCGTCCGACAGCGCCCCGGCGCCGAGAAAACCGGCCAGCGTCGTGACGAAGATCAGAAACGGAAACAGCGCCATCAGCGTGCTGATCGCCAGATGGCTGGCCATCGCCCAGCCGTCATCGTCGTTGAAGTGTCCGAATGCGTCGTACACCACCCGTTTCACGGCAACGATCTTGCGCAGCATTGTCCTCGTCCTTGCGATACGGGGCGGCCGGAGATTGTTTCCGGCAGGCGAATATGAAAAGGATTGCACCCCGTTGGCAAGTTGGCGGCGACCGCGAGGAATGGAGCCCATGCAGAGCATTGTTGTCACAGGCGCATCCTCTGGCATAGGCGCGTGGTGCGCGCGCGCGCTCAAACGCGACGGTTGGCGCGTCTTTGCCACCGCCCGCCAACCGGCCGATATTGCCGCGCTTCAGGCGGACGGCATCGAGGCGTTTTATCTCGATTATACCGAGCCTGACTCCATCAAGGACCTGGTTTCAGCGGTACTCGAAAGGACCGGCGGCACGCTGGATGCGCTCTACAACAATGGCGCCTACGCGCAGGCCGGCGCCGTCGAGGACCTGCCGGTGGAAGCGCTTCGCGCGCAATTCGAGGCAAACCTTTTTGGCTGGCATGATCTCACCCGGCGCGTCGTGCCGGTCATGCGCGCGCAGGGACATGGCCGCATTGTCCATTGCTCGTCCATCCTTGGCCTGGTTCCGCACGCCTATCGCGGCGCTTATGCAGCGTCGAAATTCGCGCTTGAGGGTTTGATGCTCTGCCTTCGCGCCGAGTTGCAAGGCTCCGGCATTCGCGTATCGCTGATCGAGCCGGGACCGGTCGCCTCGAAAATCGCGACCAACGGCCTGCCCTGGTTCAGGAAGTACATCGATCTGGAAAGCTCGGTTCATCGCGAAGCCTACAAGGTGCAACTTGAGCGGCTTAGATCCGGCGGCTCCAAATCGCGGCTGAAGGGCGAGCCGGAAGATGTCTACCGGGTGCTTCGTCATGCGCTGACATCGAACCGGCCCAGACCGCACTATGTGGTGACGATACCGGCAAGAGCCGGAGTATTGCTGAAACGGTTGTTGCCGGCCGGCATGCTGTACCGCATCGTTGCCATGCGCGATTGACCAATCCGGCCCCTTTCATAGATATGTGGTAGCGAAACGGCACTGGATTCGACATGTCCACCATTTTCATGATTCTGGCCGCCATTGTTATGGCGGCTGTCGTGTTTGTCCTGCTGCGCGGGCTCATCAACATGATGAAAGGCGGATCGGGCAACACCTCCAACAAGCTGATGCAGGCTCGCGTGGTGTTGCAATTCGTGGCTATCGTGCTGGTTCTTATCGCCGTGTACTTCATGGGAGGGCGGTAGAGAATGGTGATTCTCAACAAGATCTACACCAGAACCGGCGATGACGGCACGACGGCGCTAGGTACCGGCGAACGCCGCGCCAAGCACGATCTGCGCGTCGCTTCCTATGGCACGGTTGACGAAACCAATGCCTGCATCGGGTTGGCGCGTATTCATACGGGCCATGACCATGCGGAAGTCGACGCGATGCTCGCGCGTATTCAAAACGACCTTTTCGATCTGGGCGCAGATCTGGCGACGCCTGACAGCGGCGGGGAAATGGAACACGAGCCGTTGCGGATTACAGCATCCCAGGTTGAAAGACTCGAGGCCGATATCGATGCGCTTAACAAATCGCTGCAGCCGCTTCGAAGCTTCGTTCTGCCCGGCGGCTCTGCGGCGGCCGCGGCATTGCATCTGGCCCGCACGGTTGCCCGCAGGGCCGAGCGCATGATTACCGAACTCGCCGCGCGCGACCGAGAGGTCGTGAACGCCGAGGCAATCAAATACATGAACAGGCTTTCGGATTTCCTGTTCGTATCTGCCCGTTGCCTCAATGACAACGGGCGGGCTGACGTGTTATGGGTTCCTGGGAAAAACCGCTGATGCGTATCATTGTATCATGATGCAGCGGACGGGGCGGTCGGGGACAAATCGGCGATGTTCATTCCGCTTCATGACGCCAATGGCCTTGAACACATAAAGCGCCAGTATGTGACGCTCGCGCTGATCGTACTTAATGTCCTTGTGTTTGTGGCGACAGGCCTTGGCGGACAATCCTATTTGCAGGCAAATGCCTACGGGCTTGGTTATACGCCGGTGGTTCTCTACGACGGCCAGCCGACACCGCCGTTTCTCTATGTTCCCGAGATTTTCACCTACGTCACATATTCATTTCTGCACGGTGATATTCTGCACCTGGGCGGAAACATGCTGTTCCTTTGGGTGTTCGGCGACAATGTCGAGGATGCGCTGGGCCACCTGCGATACCTGTTTTTTTACCTTTGCTGCGCGATTGCCGGGGCCTGGCTGCACGGGTTCGTCCAGCCTGGATCGAATATCCCGCTCATCGGCGCGTCTGGCGCGGTTGCCGGCATCGTTGCGGCGTATCTCATCCTTCATCCGCGGGTGAAGGTATGGGTTCTGGTGCTGATGCGGCTGCCGCTGCGGTTGCCGGCATTCATACCACTGATATTCTGGGTCGGATTTCAGGTGATAATGTTTTTCTCCACCGACGGGCAGGTGGTTTCCTGGCCTGCGCATGTGGGGGGAATTGTCGCTGGCGCCATTCTGGTTGTTCTCCTGCGACGCCGCGGCGTGCCGTTGTTCGATCGCCAGATCGTCACGCCCGAAGCTGTCGACATTGCCAAGGACGGCAACCCGGAAATTCAGCAGAAACGCCAGGTGATGCGTTGGGGCAGGCAATGATCCCGCGTCGCGCCGCTTCGGGACAAAACGCCCGGTATTTACGTATTGACGCAAACACGCGGCTTAAATAGGTTCCGCGCGATTTCCACCAGAGCTTTTTGCGCGAACGCAGAGGGTTCCAGTTCCTGAAACGGTTTGCCTGACAGAGCCCGGTGAAGGGTCCAGACAATCCCGAATAGGTCGAATCGTCATATCCGATGTCGGCTTTTGGAAAGTTTGGCCGCCGGCCACGGCATAGGAAGCGTTTCGGAACATCATGAAGAGAGGTTGAGCGCATGAAAGTCATCGTTCCCGTAAAACGGGTCGTTGATTACAACGTTAAGATTCGCGTCAAGGGCGACGGTTCGGGCGTTGAACTGGCGAATGTGAAGATGTCGATGAACCCGTTCGACGAAATCGCCGTGGAAGAGGCGATCCGCATGAAGGAAGCCGGCAAGGCAACCGAGATCATCGCCGTTTCCGTCGGACCGCAGCAGGCCCAGGAGACCATTCGCACTGCGCTCGCCATGGGCGCCGATCGCGGAATTCTGGTCAAGGTCGACAGCCTGACCGAACCGCTGACCGTCGCCAAGATCCTGAAAGGGATCGTCGAGGAAGAAAAGCCCGGCCTGGTGATACTCGGCAAACAGGCGATTGATGATGATGCAAACCAGACGGGCCAGATGCTGGCGGCGCTTCTTGGCTGGGGCCAGGGCACATTCGCATCGGAAATCGAACTGGACGGCGACAAGGCCAGGGTCACACGCGAAGTCGATGGCGGCCTGCAGACGGTTGAACTGAAGATGCCGGCGGTGGTCACTGTCGATCTGCGCCTGAACGAACCGCGATATGCCTCACTTCCCAACATCATGAAAGCCAAGAAAAAGCCGCTCGACGAAAAGTCGCCGGCCGATTACGGCGTCGATCCCGCGCCGCGGCTCAAGGTGCTCAAGACCGTCGAACCGGGTGGCCGCAAGGCTGGCGTCAAGGTCGGCTCCGTCGCCGAACTTGTCGACAAGCTGAAGAACGAAGCCGGTGTGCTGTAGGGGAGGATGAGATCATGGCTATCTTGCTGATTGCAGAACACGACAACGAAAATCTCTCCGACCAGACCGCCAAGGCCATGGCGGCCGCTGCCGAGATCGGCGGTGACGTGCATGTGCTGGTCGCCGGAAGCGGCGCCAAGCCGGTCGCCGACCAGGCCGCGAAGCTCTCCGGCGCCTCAAAGGTGCTGCTGGCCGACGCGCCGGAACTTCAGGAGCGCCTCGCCGAACCGCTTGCCGCGCTGATCGTTTCGCTTGCGGGCGGATATGACGCGCTCGTCGCCCCATCGACGACGATGGGCAAGAACGTCATGCCGCGCGTTGCGGCATTGCTGGACGTGATGCAGATTTCCGACATCATCGCGGTTGAGAGCGCGGACACGTTTCAACGGCCGATCTATGCCGGCAACGCCATCCAGACGGTGCAGTCAAGCGACGCCAAGAAGGTCATCACCGTCCGTACCGCCGGTTTTCAGGCCGTCGGCATGGATGGTTCGGCTTCGGTTGAGTCGGTTTCGGCCGCCACCGATCCGGGACTGTCGTCCTTTGTTGAAAACAAGCTCTCCGAAAGCGACCGCCCGGAACTGACATCGGCCAAGATCATCATTTCCGGCGGCCGTGCGCTTGGATCGTCGGAGAAGTTCCAGCAGGTCATCCTGCCGGTTGCCGACAAGCTCGGCGCTGCCGTCGGCGCATCGCGCGCGGCGGTCGACGCCGGATATGCGCCGAACGACTGGCAGGTCGGCCAGACCGGCAAGGTGGTCGCACCAGATCTGTATATCGCCTGCGGCATCTCCGGCGCCATCCAGCACCTGGCCGGCATGAAGGACTCCAAGGTCATCGTCGCCATCAACAAGGACGAAGAGGCGCCCATCTTCCAGGTCGCCGACTACGGCCTCGTCGCCGATCTGTTCGAGGCGCTCCCCGAACTCGAAAAGGCGCTTTGAGCGGCGAGACTGCCGTAAAAACCAGATTGAAAGCCGGGACGGCGCGGCCTGTCCCGGCTTTTTTGTTGCGTGATCGGCCTTGAAGTCGCATTCTGGGGGCGATGTGCTCTCGAGAGCCTTTCCAACTAGTTGAAAAATATTCTAATGTGCACTGCAACATAGAGTGAAAGCCGCCACGGGGCTCGCGGCTACGGAAGAAATCAATGAGCAGAAAATTCAAGGTGGTGGGCATTGTCGGCTCGGGACAGATGGGCAGCGGTATCGCCCATGTCTCGGCTATCGCAGGGTATGATGTGCTTCTGCACGATGTAGCGGAAGCCAATATCCAGAAAGGCATCGCCACCATCAACGGCAACATGGCCCGACAGGTTGGATCCGGCAAGCTGACCGAGGCGGAACGCACCAAGGCCATGGCACGAATTTCGCCGGCCAAGACGATGGAGGACCTGGCTGGCGCCGATCTGGTCATCGAGGCGGCGACCGAAGACGAGACGATAAAGCGGAAGATTTTTGCCGCGCTCTGCTCCCGATTGAACCCGGAAGCGGTGATCGCAACAAATACCTCGTCGATATCGATCACGCGCCTTGCCGCGCAGACCGACCGGCCCGAACGGTTCATCGGCATTCACTTCATGAATCCGGTTCCGGTGATGAAACTGGTAGAACTGGTGCGCGGCATCGCCACCGAGGATGCGACCTTCAACGCGGCCAAGGACTATGTCGCCAGCCTCGAAAAAACCGTTACCGTGGCCGAGGATTTCCCGGCATTCATCGTCAATCGCATCCTGCTGCCGATGATCAACGAGGCGATCTACACGCTCTACGAAGGCGTTGGTTCGGTCGAAGCCATCGATACGGCGATGAGACTCGGCGCCAACCATCCCATGGGGCCGCTGCAACTGGCTGATTTTATTGGTCTCGATACCTGCCTGTCGATCATGCAGGTCTTGCATGACGGCCTCGCCGATTCGAAATACCGCCCGTGCCCATTGCTGGTAAAATACGTCGAGGCCGGATGGCTCGGCCGCAAGACAGGCCGCGGCTTTTACGATTATCGCGGTGAGGAACCGATTCCAACGAGGTGACCGCGGTCACTCTTCGCTTAGCGCTGCCCGGATCAGCCGCTTGGCGTCTTCGCTGTTCCATTCGGCCGGTCCGTTCATGTTGGCGAGCAAACAACCGTCTGCGTCCACCAACAGCGTTACTGGCAGTCCGAGGGCCAGCGAACGCTTCTTCAGGTCGTTGAACACGCCAAGCGAATCGTCGCGATAAAACGCAAGGTGCTTGATTCCGAGCTCGGCCAGGAACTTCTTCGGTTTCTCGTCACTGCCTTTCTCGACATTGATGGCCACGACCTCGAACCGGTCGCCACCCATTTGCGATTGCAACGCATCGAACGCCGGCATTTCCGCCCGGCAAGGCGCGCACCATGTGGCCCACAGATTGACCAGCAGCGTCTTGCCTGAAAGCTCGCCGAGCGTCATGGGCTCGTTGTCCGGCCCCTTGAAGGAAAGATGCGCAAGCGATTGCGGCTGCGATGCCGCCATGGCTGCGACCGCACCGGTAGCCTTCTCTCCAAGCGACTTTGCGACCGCGGCCTTTGCGGGACAGGCATCGGCGACTTCAGTGCCGTTGTTGCCAGATGGCCCGCTGCTCACGTATACGGCAACCGCACCGGCGGCGAGACCGGCAAGCAGCGCCAAACCGATGAACTTGTAAGCGGAGCGAGGCTTGGATTCGTCAGTCATGTCATTCCTCAATTGGCCCTTTGCGGCCCGGTAAGCAAGATGAGCGACAAAAAGACCAGCAACCTTATGTGGGGCGGCAGGTTTGCCTCCGGTCCGGCCGCGATCATGGAGGCAATCAACGCTTCGATCGGCTTTGACCGTAAATTATGGCGCCAGGATATCGAAGGATCGCTTGCCCATGCGGACATGCTGGCCGAGACTGGCATAGTTTCGAAGCAAGATCGTGAAAAGATCGTTCACGGCCTCAACACGATTGCGTCAGAAATCGAGGCGGGCGAATTCACGTTCTCGGCCGGTCTCGAAGACATCCATATGAACATAGAGGCCAGGCTTGCCGAGCTGATAGGCCCTGCGGCCGGCAGGCTGCACACGGCCCGCTCGCGCAACGACCAGGTGGCGCTTGATTTCAGGCTCTGGGTCAAGCAGGAACTGGAAAAAACGGCGGATTCGCTAAAAACACTGATCGGAACGCTGCTCACGCGCGCCGGCGAGCACGCCGGCACCGTGATGCCCGGCTTTACGCATCTGCAGACAGCCCAGCCTGTCACGTTCGGGCATCATTGCATGGCCTATGTGGAGATGTTCGGCCGCGATCTGACCAGGGTGAAAGACGCGATCGAACGGCTGGACGAATGCCCGCTCGGCGCAGCCGCCCTGGCCGGAACCGGCTTTGCCATCGACCGGCACAAGACGGCCGCCGCGCTCGGCTTCCGCGAACCGACCCGCAATTCCATCGACAGCGTATCGGACCGCGACTTCGCCCTTGAGTTCCTCTCCGTCGCTGCGATTTGCGCCACGCATCTGTCGCGCATGGCCGAAGAGATCGTCATTTGGTCGACGCCGCAATTCGGTTTCGTCAAACTGTCGGATTCGTTTTCGACCGGGTCCTCGATCATGCCGCAAAAGAAGAACCCGGACGCGGCTGAACTGATCCGCGCCAAGACTGGGCGCATCAATGGCGATCTCACCGCTCTGCTAACCGTCATGAAAGGCCTGCCTTTGGCCTATTCGAAGGACATGCAGGAAGACAAGGAGGCGGTGTTCGACGCTGCCGAGACCCTGGAGCTGATGCTTGCGGCAATGTCCGGCATGGTTGGCGACATGACGGTCGATGCGCGTGCGATGAAGAAGGCTGCCGGCTCCGGTTATTCGACAACAACCGATCTCGCCGACTGGCTGGTGCGCGAACTCGGCCTGCCATTCCGCGAAGCACACCACGTCACCGGACGCGCCGTCGCGATGGCCGAGGAGCGGAAATGCACCTTGGACAAGCTGCCTCTTGCCGATCTGAAAGCCATCAACGCCGGGATCGGCGAGGAAGTCTATTCGGTTTTGACCGTCGCAAGTTCGGTGAGAAGCCGCTCCAGCTACGGCGGGACGGCGCCCTCCGAAGTCCGCAAGCAGGTTCGCGGTTGGAAAAAGCGGCTCGCCAGGCTTTGAATTGAAGGGTGCAATGCCGGAGAATTTTGGTTATGGGTAGTTCCGATTTGTCATCCGCAGCGAACGGACTGCAAACGATGGGCGCAAGATTCGGGATAATTCTACTATTGCTGGTGTCGATATCCGTTCTCGTAACAGGTTGCGGGCGTCGCGGATCGCTCGACACGCCGTCGCAGGCGGCGGCTGAAGCGCGTGGTGAAAATCCGTCAGAGGAAACACCCGAGCCCGAGGACAAGAAGTTCATTCTCGACGGGTTGATCGAGTAAATCACCGCCATGAACCATTTCGAGTATCGCGAAGGCGTCCTCCACGCCGAAGACGTGCCGCTGCCGGTTATCGCAGAAGCCGTCGGCACGCCGTTCTATTGCTATTCGACAGCCACGCTGACTCGCCACTACCGGGTTTTTACCAAGGCGTTCGAGGGGCTGGACGCGCTGGTCTGTTATTCCATGAAGTCGAATTCCAACCAGGCGGTGGTCAAGACGCTTGCCAATCTCGGCGCAGGCATCGACGTTGTTTCGGAAGGTGAATTGCGCCGCGCCCTTGCAGTGGGCGTCCCTCCCGAGAAGATCGTGTTTTCGGGCGTCGGCAAGACTGCATCGGAAATGGATTTTGCGCTGGCAAACCGCATTCACTGCTTCAATGTCGAATCGGAACCGGAACTCGAACTGCTCTCGTCGCGCGCAATTGCCGCCGGTGTGGTCGCCCCGGTGTCGTTGCGCATCAATCCGGATGTCGACGCGCGCACGCACCGCAAGATTTCCACGGGCCGGGCGGAGAACAAGTTCGGCATCCCCTATGGTCGCGCCCGTCACGTCTATTCGCGTGTCGCCGAACTGGAAGGCGTGGAAGCAGTCGGGATCGACATGCATATCGGCAGCCAGATCACCGACTTGCAGCCCTTCGACGACGCATTCGCGATTCTCGCCGAACTGGTTGATGTTCTCAGGCGGGACGGCCACGACAT
>JBFIBB010000090.1:0-11681 GCA_041582695.1 Rhizobiaceae bacterium | reverse complement strand
CCATAATGGTCGACATCGAGATAACGGGTGAAACCGGTCGAATAACCCGCCGGGAACGGAACCCGCTCCGGCCCGGCAGACAGCGTTCCAGCCGCCATCGTGGCGGCGGCAAGCGCAATCAGGCCAGGCAGCGCGTAGCGCATCACTTGACCTCGACCGTCATGTGCATGCCGCCGTGATAGACGCATTCGACATCGAAGGCCCCCGGCTTCTGCGGCACGAATACCGATTCCTCGCCGGGATCGACATTGCCGAGATTGAGCGCATGACCGGCGTTCGGCACGAATACGGCGTGGCCTTCCGTGTCGTCGTTGACGAACCGGATCGTTTCGCCGACCAGCATCGTCACATGCTCGGCCTGATAGGCGCGCGCATCGATCGAAACCACATGCTCACCGGCAAAGGCGCTTGCCGCCGCAAACAGAACCGCCGCAGCGGTTGCATATCCGGGAATTCTCATGGACAAACCCACCATGCATCCATTTGGCGCCCCATTTGCGTGTGCTCTCGGTTGATGGTGTCGGCATTTGCCTGGCAGGTCAACCCTCGGGAGACCGTTCCGCAGGCCTGCAACCGGCGCTTTATCCCCTTCTGGCGAACACCCGTTGCGGCGCCAGCATATAGGGCGAGAGGCATCCGGCGAGATTGCTGAGCGGCAGCACCTCCGGCTTCAGCCGGATGCCGAGCCGGTCTGCCATGAAGGCGCGGCGCGCCTCGATCCGCGACCAGGCGGCAGGAAACTTCTCGGCAAATGCGGCGCGGCCGTCGCCGTCGAGCAGGGCGATGCCGTCCTCGATGTTGGCGGTCGCGTAGGCCGTGCCGGTGGCCGGAATAATGTCGAGCTGGATCGCCTGCCCGGAGCGAAGCGTTTCGGTACTTCCGTGATAGATCGGCGTGTTCATCCATTCGTCGAGATGGATCAGGTGGCCCGGGTTGAGCGCGACGCCGAAAAACGGGTCGCCCAGCCGCGCCCGCACCAGCGCATCGAGCGAACCTCCGGTCACACCGATGCCCACCGTTTCGTACCATTCGGCGGCGCAGTCGAAATAGGGGCCGGCAAGCCGTTCGGCATAGTCCGCGGCTTCCGGCGGCAGGTCGGAAGCATCTTCCGCGATCCAGCCGGCGCGACAGGTGAGCGCGCCCCAGACGCCGATCGCCACCTGCATCGGCTCGCCCTTTGCAACCCGCCGGTCCGACGGGCTTGCCAGCCCGAGCGCGGTTCGCGGCCCGCTGCTCAGCATGGGATGGCAGCTATATGGCAGACCCCGATGACCGCAGAGCGCCATCAGCTCGAACTCGCTCATGCCGGGCTTCAACCCCGTCAGGATGCGCTTTACCGCTTCCGACACATGACAGGCGGCGTATTCGAAACGGGCGAGCTGATCGATCTCGTTTACCGCCCTCAAACCTTCGCTTGCGTCCATCAACAACCGGCCGGCATTGACGACATTGGCGTATCCCGCAATCAACCGCAGCGTGTCGACGATGAAGGAGGGCGTTTCATGCCATTCGTCGGGCATGGCGCACTCGCTGCGGCCGAAATGTTTCCAGCCCGCAACGCCAATGCGCATGCCCGATGCCAGGTGGGCTTCCGCAAGTATCGCGGACAGATCGCGCGTGCGGTTCCGATCCTGCCCGAGCAGTCCGAAGGGCGGATAATTGACGCAGTTCAGCTCGACCGGCGATATCCCCGAATAGCCCTGGTTTTCCGGTCCAGTGATCAGAACCGGCGTCCGGCCCGGCGTCAGAACCAGCAGCGCTTCCTCGAAACGCGGCTCGAATCCGGTCAGCCAGGCCATGTTTGCGAAGTGTTCGCGGTCGGCGTAGACCACCACTGCGTCCAGTCGGCTTTTGACCGCCTTGTCGAAAAGGCGGCCAATCCTTGCCTCGAAGACCGCCGCGTCCAGTTCCGGCTGTTCGTCGGGCAGACCGTAGTCCGGCAGCGAAACCTCGATCAGTTCCCAATTGTCAGACATCCGGCGCTCCCGTCCTCAGGCTCGGGAACGATTGTAGGAGATATCGGACGGCAGACAAATGGTTCGCCGGACGCCGAGGCAAAAAGGTGCTGCCCGTGCCAGTCCGGTCGCCTTGCTTACGAGGACAACCTCGCTTCAATCCAGTCCACGGCAGCGGCCAGATCGTCCACCACCGCCGTCGGCGGCGGGTCGACGTCGTTTTCCGCGCCCTCGGCATACTTGCCGGTTCTGACCAGCAGGCCCGCGCCGATGCCTGCGGCTATCGCGCCGGAGACATCGGCCTCCGCGTCGTCGCCGACCATCACGGCGTCGGCGGGCCGGCAATCCATGCTGGCAAGCGCGGCCTGAAAGAATTCGGGCGCCGGCTTCCCGACAACGACCGCCTTGCTTCGCGTTGCATATTCAAGCGCCGCAACGAAGGCTCCGGCGTCGAGGCTGAGCTCGCCGTCCTTGTCGAGAAAGGTCCGGTTGCCGGCGAGCGCCAGAAATTCGGCGCCGGCCGCCAGTTTTCGGAATGCGGCGTTGAGGCGCCGGTAATCGAAGTCTTCGCCGGCGTCGCCGATCACAACCGCCGTTCCGCCGGAGCCGCCGATCCCCGCGAAATCCTCCTCCAGGTTGGGGTGCACGAGCAGGTGCGGCGTCAGGCCGAGTTCGACCAGCCGGCGCCGCGCGGCGACAGCCGGGGTGAACAGTTCGGCGCCCGTGCAGGCAAGTCCCATCCCGGCAAGCAGCTTCAGGATCAGGCGTCTCGGGGTTCGGGTGGAGTTGGTGACGAAGCGCACCGGCAGGTTCATATCGCGCAGCCGGGCAACGGCATCGAGCGCGCCGGGCAGCGGTTTGTCGCCGACATAGATGACGCCGGAGAGATCGAGCAGCACACCAGCTATCATGCCGTCATCATGCCGGGCGCCGGCGAAGCGGTCAAACGTGTGCGCAGGCCAAGCCGTGCGCCGGCAGGTTGTCTGGAGCGGAGGGCAGGGCGGTTTCCCTGATGCCCGCCAAAGCGCTAGCGGCATTCGAACGGACTTGCGGTTTGCGTCCGGCTGCGCATATCGTCCGTCAGGTTTGGGGGGAGTCAGTTCGTCCAATGCGCAACCGCGTTCTGGTCATCAATCACCACGACGAACCGGCCGACGACCGGGTGTCGACGTTTCTTTCGTATTCGGGCTTTACGATCGATCGGCGCAAGCCGTTCGCCGGCGACACGCTCGGCGAGCCCGACGGGACGCTTGCCGGAACGGTGATCATGGGCGGCGGCCAGTTTGCCGACGAGACCGGGAAACATCCGTTCCTCAACGAGGAATACCGCTGGATCGACGCCTGCCTGAGGACGGGTGTGCCGATGCTCGGCATCTGCCTGGGCGCGCAGATGATAGCGCACCACCTGGGCGCCACGGTCGGACCGCCTGAAAGCGGCGAGTGCGAATTCGGCTATTACCGGGTCGATCCGACCGCCGCGGCGGGTGATTTTCTGGACGGACCGCGCTGGTTCACGCAGGCGCATTACCACGCCTTCGGTCTTCCGGCCGGAGCCGTGCACCTGGCGCGCAGCGAAGCGTTCGAAAACCAGGCTTTCCGTTTGGGCGACAAGGTCCACGGCATCCAGTTCCATCCGGAAGTCACCATCGAAACATTCCGGCGCTGGCGCGACAGCGACTGGGCCTTTCACCACAAGCCCGGCGCGCAGGCGCCGGTCGAGCAGTCGCGCCTGATGATGGAACATGACGAGGCGCAGGCAGCCTGGTTCTACGCCTTCCTCGAAAAGCAGTTCGGCAATCCGGAAGGGGCCTGACCGGATTCAGCCAAGGCGCGCTATTTGGGGATGAAGGCCTCTAGCGGGTGGAGGTTTCGCCGCCTACCGCCGTCCGGCAGTTGGTGCAGCTTCCCTGCTTGATCGTGTTGCCAAGCACCTCGACCGGCGCCACGAGAATTTCGTCGGGGCGGGTCAGCACGGTCTGCGGCGTGTGAATGACGATATCGCCGGTCGAAACGACGACATCGCCTATGTTCCGGGTAAGCGATTGCAGCCGGTCGGAAAAGCGAACCTCATTGGACGCGAGCTGGGTGCCCTCGTTCAGCCTGTTGCCGAGCAGGCGCACGATCTCGGGCGCCTGGGCGAACTTGCCGTGCCGCAGCGAATCCTCCGATTTCACGTCGGTGAGATCGTAGACGACGATGCCGAGATTGGCGATTTCGGCGTCGCTTGCGTAGTTTCCGAGCCTCGGCAGATTGCCCGACAGTTTCTGCGACAGGATCAGGGCGCGGTCGTCCTTGGAAATCAGCAGGTTATAGGGTTTGGCCGGACGTCCGAGCCGCTGCATCTGGGCCTTGAAAACGTCAACGTCGATGTCGGGGGAGGCGAGCACGATTTCGCCGACCCTGTCCTTGAGGGCAGGGTCGCCGGCGATCTGCAACTGCCGCAGAGCCTCCATCGCCACCCAGTTGCCCATGGAATGGGCCATGATGTGAACCTTGCGGGCTTTCGTGCCGGCAAGCAGACGCAGCGTCTTTTCAAGGCCGTCGCGGGCGATCGTCGCGCTTTCGCGGTCGTAGAAATATTCGACCGGGCTGCCGCGCGACGCCCAGGTGAACAGAACCAGCGTCCCGCCGAATCCCGCATCGTGGGCGAATTGCGAAAAACGCAGCACGCTGTCGGAAAAACCGGTGTTGTATCCGTGGACAAACAGCAGGATGTCGCGGTTTTCCTCGCTCTTCGTGGCGATTTCCGCGTCGATGGCGCGAGCCACGCTTTCGCCGTCATCCATGTAGTTGCGTCCGGCTATGGTGAAATGCCGGTCGATCTCCGGCTCGCCATAACGGGGACGTTCGAGCGTGCCGGGTTTGTGGACCGGAGGTATCGTCACGTTGACCGACGCGTAATCGACGCCCTGGCCCCGCTCGCCTGAAAAAAGTTCGCCGGAATCAGCGGCACGGGCACGCGTGGTTGCAACGAACAAGTGCTCGGACGAATGGACGGCCTCGGCCGACGACCCGGTCTCGCTTGCGGGCAGGGAGGCGCAGCCCGTCACGATTGACAGGACAAGGATGCAGATTGCTGTCCTGAATGGCGCCATGGCTGCCCGGGCTCCCTTGGATTGTGTGCTGGACGACGTGCACAAGGGAATGAAATGCGGCGAAAAACGGGCAGCAGGGCGATTAATCCCTCCACCTCGTCCGGTTTCCCAGTCAGTGTTGCAATTATCGCCCGTCTACGGAAGACCGGAGGCGCAAAAGGCGGTCAGTTGTTCTGCGGATCGGTTTCCGCCTGCCACGCCATTTTGGCTATGCGGTATGTGATCCACATCGTTGGAATTGCCAGCAAAACTGCCAGCACCTCAACTGCGAGCAAAGGCAGATGCAGCAGCCCGGAGACCGACCAGACAAATGCGGCTACAGCAACCGCGATCTGACCAGCCAACAGCACCGTGACCGAAATTGCGCCGAGAATTGCCATGGGGGTCATTACCGGTTTCGCGGAAACTGGTTCCGCCGGGCTTCCGGCCGCCACATCACGCGACGACATGCGCCACGCCTCCGACGTTGTATTAGCACGGGCTTCCTGCCCGCGGGCGCGAGCAAAGCGCCGCGATTGTGTCGGATTGTTGGCGGAAATTCCGTGCGGCAGTCAACCGTGCTCTTCTTCGCTGGCGTCGATCAGCGCGCGATTGAAATAGCGCAGCGCGCGGACATGGCTGGCCCAGGCAATGATCTTTCCGGGATTGGCCGGATCGACCACCGGCAGGCGTGAATGCCCGCCGGCATCGAAGGCGCGCAGCGCTGATTCGAGTGTGTCGGAGGGCTTGAGCGACGGCGTGCCGTCGTCGGGTGCTCTATCCGTCTCCTTGTCTTCTTCAACCGGGTCCATGAAATCCATCACCAGAGTGTGCTGCTGTACCGTGGCATGCGGGCCTTCGACGACGTATATGCCGCGCATCTCCAGTTGCCACTGGAACCAGGAATGGCCGTGGACTGCCTGCGCGATGCCATGTGCGATGGCGACGCAAAGCAGAAGCGCGATCGACAGCGTATAGCCGCCGGTCAGTTCGAAAACGATGACGGTCGTCGAAATCGGGGCGCCGAGCACGGCGCCAGCCACCGCGCCCATGCCGAGAATGGCGTAGAGGCCGTTCGAAGAAGCGAGTTCGGGAAAGATGGACGACGCGATGACGCCAAAAGCGCCGCCCGTCATGGCGCCCAGATAAAGCGCCGGCGAAAATATGCCGCCACCGAAGCGTGAGGCCAGCGTGATCGCCGTTGCCGCGGTCTTGGCGACGATCAGCGAAAGCAGCAGATACAGCGGCAACTGGTTCCACAGCGCCATGTCGGTAACTTCGTAGCCGACGCCCAGAACGTGAGGAAAGAAGATCGCGATCAGGCCGACGGCGAACCCGCCGATGACCGGCCGGGTCCATAGAGGCACGGTGAATTTGCGCGAAACGAAATCGGCGGAGAACAGGGAGAACTCGAACAGGATCGCCACGATCGCCGCCGTAACTCCCAGCAGCACGAAAGCGGGGAACTCCCAATAGGAAGTGACCTGATACTCCGGCAGAAAAAACGCCGCCGCATCGCCAAACCAGGCCCGCGACAGCAGGCTTCCCGCGGTCGATGCGATGACCATTGGTACGAATGACCGCATCGAGTAATGGCCAAGTATGACTTCGTGGGCGAATAGCACGCCAGCGATCGGCGCATTGAACGATGCCGAAATGGCCGAAGCGACACCGGCCGAAAGCAATGTGCGCCTGCTCGCAGGCGGCAATCCGGTACGCTGCGCGACGGCGGAAGCCAGCGTTCCGCCCAGGTGTATGACCGGTCCCTCGCGCCCGGCGCTGGCGCCGCTGCCAAGCGAGATTGTGGTCACCAGCGCCGACCACAGCCCGTCGCGCAGCGATAGCTGGCGTCCGGAGAGCGCCCGCGCCTCGATAACGTCAGCCACACCTCCCGCACGCCGGCTCTGGATGCGGTTCAGCAACAATCCGACGACAAGGCCGCCGACAGCCGGGGCGATGAGGATGACGAACCAGGGCAGTTCACTTGCGGCAGTCAGCACCTTTTCCGAACGGGTTGCCAGCCAGGGTAGCTGGAACACGCCAATGAGTTCGCGAAACACGATGGAGGCAGCGCCGACACCGGCGCCGATGGCGAGGCAAAGCAGCCATATCAGAAGCTGTTGCTCGTGATGAAATCGGCGCAGATGCGGGGTGACCCAGTTCCTGACGATTGCCGGGAGGCGCTGAACGAATTCCCACATCTGTTCGCCCCTCCCGTTGCCTCAACCTGCCTTGCGCCGGAGCGCTATTGCCCGTCCGGCGCGTTCCGGCCGCGGCAGAGCGGCGTGCTCGGAGGCCATGCGCTCGACATTGGCAGCGATATCGGACGGGAAGGCGGCAACCTTCGGTCCGGACATGTCGATATGTAGCGACAGCGCCTCGCCGGTGGCCGAAAGCCAGCCGTCGGCATGAACGAGTTCCTGATACATGTGCAGCCGCTTTTCGTCATGGTCGACAATCTGCAGCGAACAGCGAACTTCATCGCCTTCATGCAGTTCGCGAAGGTAACAGACGTGGAATTCGGCCGTGTAGATGGTCAGGCCGCGCTGGCGAGCGTAGCCGGCCCCAACGCCCAGCTTGTCGAACACCTGGTCGGCGCAGCGGTCGAACAGGACATTGTAGTAGGCCATGTTCATGTGGCCGTTGTAATCGATCCATCCTTCCTCGACCCTCATCGGGCTTGAGATGAAAGGTTGCGCTGCCGCCATGCGGATTGTCTCCGGATTTGAATCCCTTGCCACCAAAGGCGAATGTAGCCGATAAGGTGGCTGCGAAGGCAGATTACCGTTCGTTCCGACCCAGGCAAGGGGGTGCGGCGGAGGCAAGGGAGAGTTTGGATGTCATTGGCGGCTTTGCCACAGGTTGCGCGCAACGAGGAGGGAATCGCGCGTGCGATACCCGTGCTGAAACAGCACTTTGGCGAGCGTTTGAGCACCGGCGAATCAATCCGCGAGCAGCACAGCCACACGACAACCTATCTGCCCAGCCAGTTGCCGGACGCGGTGGTGTTTGCGAAGAGCGCCGACGATGTGCGTGAGGTGGTGCGGGTCTGCGCCGAACACCGAGTGCCGATCATACCGTTCGGCGTCGGCACTTCGCTGGAGGGGCATGTGAATGCGCCCGGCGGCGGCGTGTCGCTCGATTTTTCGGGCATGGACCGGATTCTCGAAGTACGCCCGGAGGATCTGGACTGCACCATCGAACCCGGCGTTACCCGGGAGCAGCTCAATACCCATCTGCGCGACACCGGGTTGTTTTTTCCGATCGATCCCGGCGCCAACGCCACGCTGGGCGGAATGGCGGCAACGCGGGCATCCGGCACCAATGCTGTGCGTTATGGCACCATGCGCGAAAACGTCCTGTCGCTTAAGGCGATTATGGCTGATGGCAGCGAGGTGGTGACGGCAAGCCGCGCAAAGAAATCGTCGTCCGGATACGATCTCACGCGCCTTCTTGTCGGCTCGGAGGGTACGCTCGGGATCATAACCGAACTGACCTTGCGGCTTCAGGGCATTCCCCAGGCGATTTCGGGCGGCGTTTGTCCGTTTCCATCCGTTGAAGCGGCATGCAACGCGGTCATCCAGACGATACAGGTTGGCATCCCGGTCGCCCGTATCGAACTGCTCAACACGCTGCAGATGAAGGCGACGAACCAGTATTCCGGTCTTAACTATCCGGAGAGTCCGTGCCTGTTCCTGGAGTTTCACGGAACCGATGGCGGAGTGAAGGAGCAGGCGGAGCTTTTTGGCGAGATAGCTGACGAATTCGGTGGAGGACCCTTCATGTGGACCAGCGTCGCGGAGGAACGGACGAAGCTGTGGAAGGCTCGGCACGATGCCTACTGGGCTGCTTTCACGCTGCGTCCGGGCGCAAAATCCGTCGCAACGGATGTTTGCGTGCCGATTTCGCGGCTTGCCGAATGCATTGGTCGCGCGGAAGAGGATCTGAAGGACCTCGGCCTGATTGCTCCGATCCTGGGTCATGTAGGCGACGGAAACTTTCACGTCGCGCCGCTGATCGATACCAGCGACCCGAAAGAGATCGATCTTTGCGAGCAGTTTCTCGAACGTTTGGGAAAACTGGCCTTCGAGATGGAAGGCACCTGCACCGGCGAACATGGCATCGGCCAGGGCAAGGTCGGATTCATGCAGATGGAGCATGGCGCGGGAGTTGCAGTCATGCGTTCGATCAAGGCGGCTCTCGATCCCCATAACATCATGAATCCGGGAAAGATTCTGCCGGCCTGACCGGGTGAAGAAGATTTTTCCGGCGCGGTCACCGTCTGGACACGCGCGCCATCCACAATGGTTTCAAATTGGTCTGATTCGATTTAGGATCGGCGCGGACAACGTGCAGCGGGGGCAGACGTCCAACCTTATCCAGTTTGAACCGGGAGAAACGCACTGGCGCGGTTATTTGTCATTGTCGGAGGATTGATCGTGCTGGCGCTCACCGCCGCGCTGATCGGACCATATTTCATCGACTGGACATCCTACCGTGCCGATTTCGAACGGAAGGCAAGCCGCATACTGGGACGCCAGGTCACCGTGGCGGGCGAAGCCAAGGCGCGAATCCTGCCGTTTCCCTCTGTGACATTCACCGATGTGAAGGTTGCCGGTGAAACGCCGGAGAAACCGTCGATGACCATCGAAACCTTCTCGATGGACGCCGAACTGGCGCCGTTCATGCGCGGCGAAATCCTGATTTTCGACATGCGCCTGCACAAGCCGGTTATGACCGTAGACATCGCTGAAAACGGGCTGATCGACTGGACCATCCGGCCGAACACGCCGTTCGATGCAAGCCAGATCACGATGGAGAAGATCTCGGTCACCGAAGGTCGGGTTACCGTGCAGCACGCGGCCGGCGGGCGCAGCTATCAGCTCGACAACATCAACGCCGATATTTCGGCCCGGACGCTTGCTGGCCCGTGGCGATTCAACGGGGATCTGGATTTCGATGGCGCGGCGCTGTCGATTGCGGCGTCAACCGGCACGGTCGGCAGTGACGGTGCGATGCGCCTGCGCATGCATGTTGAACCGGCGGACATGCCGGTGCAGATCGAAACCGACGGCAATGTGAAAATCGCCGATGCCGGAGCGGTCTATTCCGGATTGTTCCGGATCGAGGCCGCCAAACAGGACAAGGAGGAGGAAGCCGGCGATGATCCGGCCTTCTCCATCAGCATCGAAAGCCCGGCGGCACCAGTTATTCCGTTTCGCGTGACCGGCAAATTCACCGTGGATCACCAGCTTGCCGACGTGACCGATTTCCTGTTCGAAACCGGCAACGTGGCCGATCCATACTCCGCCGAGGGCAATGCCTATCTGAATTTAGGGAAGTCGCCGAGTTTTTCGATCCAGGCCAAGGGCCAGCAAGTGCGTTTCGGCGACGATGGCGGCAGTTCTGGCGCAGGCACTCCGCTTATGCAACGCATCACCGCGCTGCGCGACATGATCCAGCGCGTACCCAAACCCCGGTTTCCCGGCACCATCAATGTCGATCTTCCGGCGATCGTGACTGGCGACACGACCATCCGTCAGGTCAAGCTCGCCGCACAGCCCGACGAAGGCGGGTGGGCCATCGGCAATTTTTCCGCAGAACTGCCCGGGCGCTCGACGCTGGAGGCGCAAGGCCTTTTGTCCACGGGCGGCGATTTCGGTTTTCACGGCTCGCTGCTGCTGGCCGTTCACCAGCCTTCGGGCTTCGCCGCCTGGCTGTCGGAGGATGTCGATGAGGCGATCAGACGGCTGCCGGCGGCCGGATTCTCGGCCCGCGTCGATATCAATGGCCAGCGCCAGACCTTTCGCGACATAGAAATGATACTTGGCGAAGCGCGGTTTACCGGCGAAATCGATCATCTGTCTCCGCCCGAAGCGCGACCGTCGATGCTTCTGCGCCTCGATGGTGGCGCACTCGACATCGACGGGCTTGCGGCATTCACGTCAATCTTCATCGACGATTCGGGCGCAGCGCGTTTTGCCGACCATGACCTCGATTTTGTCGTCAAGGCCGGACCGGTGAGCGCCGGCGGTCTGACCGCACGATCTGTCGATACGGCGCTCCGGTTGAAGGAAGGTCTGCTCGACATCGACCGGCTTTCGATCCGCGACCTTGCCGGCGCGACACTGAGCGCGACCGGCAAGCTGAGGGATTTTCCGGAAAGCCCGACCGGCAGTCTCGATGCCTCGATCGTGGCGGTCGATCTGGAGCCCCTGGCCGCGCTTCTGGCGGCACGGTATCCACAAAATCCGCTTGCCGTGGGACTGGCCGCGCGAGCGCAATCGTTTCCGGGCCTCCTCGCGGAGACCAGTATCGACATGGTCGCCAGTGCTGCGGCCAATGACGACGGATCACTCGGCCTGGCAATCAGCGCTCATGGCGTGAGCGGCGGCAGCACATTCACGGTGTCGGGTTCCGGTACGGCGCATGGCGGCGCCGCAGAGGGCCCCCTGACCGTCTCGCTGACCATGCAGAACGACGACGTGGCGCCGCTGTTTGCCGCGTATGGCCTTCCGGCCGCGCCGCTCGGTCTGACCGGCCCTGCCGAAACAAGCCTGAGAATTGCCGGCGAAGCTGGTGGCCTGTTCGACACGGCCATGCTGCTGCGCGGCGAGGACAGCGAGGCGACATTCGAAGGCTGGACGGGCCT
>JBFIBB010000089.1:0-11933 GCA_041582695.1 Rhizobiaceae bacterium | reverse complement strand
TGCGCGGGTCGATCGCAGTCACGCCGTCGACGTTGAAGGCGTAACGATAGGCGCCCGCGGGCAACGGTCCCACCGTCACTTCCCACACGCCTTCGGCGCCTTTCGTCAGCGGCTTGGATTGTCCGAAACCGATCCCGGAGACTGCAAGAGCGTTCGCAGTCGCCAGCCGGTTAGGAAACCATCGGCTGACAAGAACTCCGACCAGGGCGACCGACGCAAGGCCGTTTCCCGTCGCGAAAATGACGCCATAGTAGATCACCGCTTGCCAGGGCGCGAAGACGGCATACATCAATGCAAGCCCGGCTGCTGAAAATGCCAGCCCCACCGCCAGAACTTTCCGAATGTTAATCGTGTCGGCCAGTTTGCCTGACCAGAATGTGCACAACGACGTCACCACAAGGAAAGTGGCCGCGGCGATACCCATTATTGTTCGCGGCCAGTCCATGTCTTCGGCCACTGGCTTCAACACAAGGCCGATGGCAAATCGCGAACCTCCCGTAATCAGCATGACCGCAAATCCGATCACGACGATGTTGATCGTGGATCCGCTGAACCGCGCCATTGCAAAAACGCCTTTCCGGATGAAATGGTGAAGCGCACATATTAGTCGGTTAGGCAAACAATCAATATAGCGCTTCCCCCATATGTCCGGGCCATTGATTTGGGGACGAGCCCCACCGCAACGATGTGGGTCGAAAAGGAACGCGCTGAAATAAAGGCCAGGCGAGTGACCTAGACTATCGCAGACATCGGCATCTGTCTGGTCCAGCACGCTCAGTTTCAGCTATAGCCGGAAGTCGGCGCAAGCGATAATGGCGCAAGCATCCCAAGCGAACATTATAGCGCGCAGTCAAGCTCACTTCTCCAACAGTATCCGCCCCTACTAGGGCTTTGAGTAGCTTGCAGAGAACGTCTGCTTTCAGAACCGGTTCGAAAACCGGCGAATGTCTGACTTTGGAGGCAAAGGAGCCTGCCCACTCACTCGCGGCGAAGGTCAGCTATGGCTCAAAGCGGTAGTTGGCGCGCAAGCAAGATCGGCGGCGCAATTTCTATCACTCTTCGGCAGCTCCGAGCCCTCTTGTGATCTTCGCCTAGCCCTTCCAAACTGGCGCTTCCGGCCCATAGCTGCCATTGACCAATAAGGTTGTTGCCGCATTGCACAATCCGAATTGAGGGAATTCGAATTTTGGGAATACAGAACGCAAGCTGGAAGGTCGCTCAGCGGACGAAGCGGACTGTACACAAATCTGGAAGAGTTTCAGGATCTCAGGTCAAACCAATTGGACGCGGTCGTCATACCTCTACTTTTTCATCATCTACAATCAGCGGTGCTGCTTCGTCTTTGCCGCCCGCGAGCGCAGCGGTCTCCGGTGTCACCGACCGCGCCAGCATGCTTACGCGGAACGCGCCCTTGTCGGACTCTTGTACAGGTGCACGCTTGTTAATTCGCCAGATCGCAAAGCTGATCATGAAACCGTGCGCGAGCACTGTTGTTAGGAACAACCCTCTGGGCCCGACCCCTGACATGATGATACCCGCGATCAGCGGACCGACAATAGAACCGATTCCATAGATCATGAGCAAACCGCCCGATACCTGGATCGATGTGCCGGCAGGCGCATGATCGTTGGCATGCGCAACAATGATCGGATACATTGCAAAAATCGCCGCCCCGAACAGGCAGACGAGCGTCAGGTTTGTCATTTGCCCATTCGGGGCGAGTATAATGAAAACAATGTCAACAAAGAGTGCTGCAAATGCAGTCGCTACCAACACTTTGCGACGGTCCATCCGGTCACTTGCAAGACCGATCGGCACCTGTGCAAGCGCTCCCGCCAGAACCGGGATGCTCGTGAAAAGCACGATCGACGTCAGGTCGAGGCCGACCCTGTCGGCATAGACCGCAGCAAGCGTTCCGAACGAGGCATTCGAGACCCCGACCAGCAGGACTGCGACAACTGCAACAGGTGAATTCCGCCAAAGTACGGGGAGATTGAGATTGACCGTTGTCAGTGGTCGTGGTGATTCGGAAGTCGATGTCGCAGTTGGCACCAGCGCCAAGCAGTAAACCATCGCACCAATCGCGAAAAACAGAAACCCGGTAGTATCACCAAGGGCAATCACCATCTGGCCGGCTGTGATTGCTGCCAGGTTCACCATCGTATAGATGCCGAATACCATGCCTCTCGTGCTCGGCTGAACCCGGTCATTGAGCCAGGATTCCACGATCATTGCCGCACCGGCGAAACAGAAGCCCGATACAGCCCGGACCGGTATCCATGCCCATGAGGCAACGATCAGGGATTGAAACAGAATTGCGACCGCTGCAAACGCACACATGACGGCGAACGCGCGCGTATGACCGACCAGTCCCACGAGCCGTGGAACAAAGATGCAACCCAGCACGTAGCCGATGGCCCAACCCGTGCCGAGCAGCCCGAGCGACGTAGCGGAGAACCCTTCAGCCGAGCCCCTTACAGGCAGGATCAGACCGTGAATACCGCCAGCAAATAGCAGTAGAGCCGAACCAAGCAATAGCGCGCTAACGTGACGTAGCTGACCGAACATCGGCCAACCCTATGGGCTTGGAGATCGGTTTAGAAGCCTTCACAGATACTTTTCCCCGTGGGACGCCATTCAATGGGGATCACGCAGGCTGCCTGTTTACAACTCCTAATCAACATCCCGGCCGATTGGACTTCTCGACTTATCTCCTGTTAAGCTTCCACCAAATCATGCAAGCGGTTGCTTGCCCTGCCACGTGCGGTTCGAAAAACGGGAGGAAGGGGCTCCAATTGATTTTCGAAGCTCTGCAGTCCGGAACGGACGAAGCCGCAGGGTCGCGATTTGACTTCAGCCATCCTCCCGAATGAAAGCAAAGAAAGGAGGACGCGTGTTCAAGAAGATCATGGTCCCGATTGACCTCACCCATGCCGACCGCCTGAAGAAGGCGATGCAAACAGCAGCCGATCTGTCGAAACATTACCGGATACCGGTCTGCTATGTCGGTGTGACGGCCGAAACCCCCGGTGCGCTGGGTCACAATCCGGCGGAATATGCAAAAAAGCTCGAGGATTTCGGCAAAGCGCAGGCCGCCGAGTACGGCCATCAGGTCACGACGAAAGCCTATGCCAGTCATGATCCGACTACCGATCTCGATGACACGCTGTTGAATGCCGTGCGCGAAACCGGCGCCGATCTGGTCGTGATGGCGTCACACGTCCCGGGCATCGTCGATTACATCTGGCCGTCGAACGGAGGCAAGATCGCCTCGCACTCCGATGCGTCCGTTCTGGTGGTTCGCTGAGGCGGTGTACGCGCCCAACAAATCCGATCACAAGCAAGAATGAGGGGGAAACATCATGACCGAAGATACCACGACGGGGATCCCGAACCCTGATGGTCCCGCGGCAATTATCGATACGAACTACGAAATCGGCCAAGACAACATCCAGCCGCAGTTGGGGCCTTTCGGCCTCGATATCCACAATCCGGTCTTCCTGATTTCAGGGCTCACCATTGTCGCGTTCGTCATCATCACGTTGGCCCTGCAGGACCAGGCGCAGGCGATATTCGAGGGATTGCGTGCGTGGCTGACCGGGGCGCTCGACTGGTTCTTCCTGCTTGCCGGCAACATCTTTGTCCTGCTCTGCCTGTTCCTGATCGTCTCGCCTTATGGCCGGGTCCGGATCGGCGGGCGCGACGCCGTCCCCGACTATTCCTATTCAGGCTGGTTCGCGATGCTGTTCGCCGCAGGTATGGGCATAGGGCTGATGTTCTTCGGCGTTGCAGAGCCGATCTCCCACTACTCGTCTTCGGTTGCCGAAGGTGCCGGCGGGCCGGACAGCTGGGCGCCGCTAGCTGGAGCGGCCGGCAATCCGGAAGAGGCAAGGCGCCTCGGCATGGCTGCGACGATTTTCCACTGGGGTCTGCACCCTTGGGCGATCTACGCAGTTGTTGCGTTATCGCTGGCGCTGTTCAGCTACAACAAGGGCCTGCCGCTTACCGTGCGCTCGGTGCTTTACCCGATCTTCGGCGAGAAGGTTTGGGGTTGGACCGGCCATGTCATCGATACGCTGGCCGTCTTTGCGACTCTGTTCGGGCTCGCCACCTCGCTCGGTTTCGGCGCGGAGCAGGCCAATGCGGGCCTGGAATTCCTGTTCGGCATCCCGGTAACGGACCTCTCGAAAGTGATCCTGATCGCCGCCATCACGGCGGTGGCCCTCGGCTCGGTGCTGATGGGCCTCGATGCCGGTGTCAAGCGGCTTTCGGAAATCAACATGGTGCTGGCGGCACTGCTGCTGCTGTTCGTCATCATTTTCGGTCCGACGCTCGCCATCATAGGCGGCTTCTTCGCCAACCTCGTTGCCTATGTCGAGTATCTGCCGGCGCTATCGAATCCAGTTGCGCGCAGCGACGCAAACTTCGCAGCCGGTTGGACTGCGTTCTATTGGGCCTGGTGGATCTCCTGGTCGCCCTTCGTGGGTATGTTCATCGCGAGGGTCAGCCGGGGGCGCACGGTGCGCGAGTTCATAATATGTGTGCTGCTGATCCCCTCGATCGTGTCGGTTCTGTGGATGACGTCCTTCGGCGGCACCGCCATCACACAGGTCGTCGACCAGGGCATCACCACCGTGGCCGACGCCGCGCTCGAACTGAAACTTTTCGAGATGCTATCGCATCTGCCGCTGACCGCGATCACTTCGTTCATCGGCATCGTGCTGGTCATCGTGTTCTTCACCACGTCATCCGATTCGGGGTCCTTGGTGATCGACACGATCACGGCCGGCGGCAAGACCGACGCGCCGGTGTCACAACGCGTATTCTGGTGCACCTTTGAAGGATTGGTTGCAATCGCACTGCTGCTCGGAGGCGGATTGTCGGCGCTGCAGGCGGCTTCGGTGTCCACGGGATTCCCGTTCGCGGTGGTGCTGCTGCTGGCCTGCTATGCCTTGATAAAGGGGCTGCGCGACGAGCCGCGCTGAGGCTGCGATCACCGCTTTCCGGCCGGGTTTCCGTCGTTAGGGATATTGTTTAGCGCCCCATGTCCGAGCCACGGATTTTCGGTTTCTTTGAAATCGTTCGAGCGCGATTGGTGAGCCAAAATCCGCGCAGATCGCCGGCTGCCAGGAATAAGCCGGGCGGACGCTTTTTGCCAAAATCGACATTCAACTTTGCAAAATCTCACGGAGAGGATGAAGACGGTTCGTCCGGCCTGACTACGGTCCGACCACCGATTTGATATTCCTGCTGCACTGCGATATAAAATTTGTGACGGCGCGGATTTCATTCCGCGCCGTTCGTTTTTCGTGCGGTTGGACAAGGCCGCAGAATGGGAAGGTGAAACTTATCATATGTGTGGAATAGCCGGAGAAATCCGACTTGACGGCAGTTATGCGGACGCAGCTGCAGTTTCGAAAATGACCGAGACACTGGCTCCTAGAGGGCCTGACGGAACAGGAATCGTCGCAAGGGGTGCATATGCGCTCGGTCACCGGCGGCTCAAGATTATCGATCTCTCCGAAAACGCGGCTCAGCCGATGACGGATCCGGAGTTGGGTCTTACCATCGCCTTCAACGGCTGTATCTACAATTACCGCGAGTTGCGAAAGGAGTTGGAAGCGGAGGGTTACCGCTTTTTTTCCACCGGCGACACCGAGGTGATAATCAAGGCTTTTCACAAATGGGGAGAAGCCTGTGTCGAGCGCTTTCACGGCATGTTCGCCTTCGCCATCGTCGAGCGCGACAGCGGGGCGGTCACGCTTGCGCGCGACAGGTTCGGCATCAAGCCGCTTTATCTCGCCGAAAAGGACAAGCGGCTCCGCTTTGCCTCGACATTGCCGGCGCTGCTGGCCGGTGGAGACGTGGATACCGGAATCGACCGGGCGGCCCTGCACAATTACATGAGCTTTCACGCCGTTGTACCGCCACCGCGCACCATCCTCAGCGGCGTGCGCAAATTGCCTCCGGCAACAGTTCGCCGCATCGAGGCCGATGGGTCGTCGCGCGAACGCCGCTACTGGCGACCCATACATGAACGGCGTGAAGCCGATTCCGGCCTGTCGCGGGAAGATTGGCGCGATCGCGTACTCGAAGCGTTGCGGTTGGCGGTGCGCCGGCGCATGATTGCCGATGTGCCCGTGGGTGTATTGCTGTCGGGCGGCGTCGATTCCAGCCTGATCGTCGGATTGCTGGCCGAGGAAGGCCAGAAGGGTTTGATGACCTTTTCCATTGGCTTTGAAGAGGCCAATGGTGAAAAGGGCGACGAGTTTGTCTATTCCGACATCATCGCCGAGCGGTTCGACACCAATCACCACAAGATTTTCGTGCCGGCATCAGATCTGATGCATCACTTGCCCGACGCGATCAGGGCCCAATCGGAACCGATGGTGTCTTATGACAATATCGGTTTTTACCTGCTGTCTCGCGAGGTCGCCAAACACATCAAGGTCGTTCAGTCGGGCCAGGGCGCCGACGAGGTCTTCGCAGGCTATCACTGGTATCCGCCGCTCATGGGCTCCAATGATGTCGTCAGCGACTATGCCAGCGCCTTTTTCGACCGGTCGCACGACACGCTCGCCCGGCAACTCGATCCGCAGTGGATGACCGAGCGTGACGAGAGCCTCGAACTCGTAAGGTCGTATCTTCTGGATGCGGGAGCGGAAACGCCGGTCGACCGCGCTTTGCGGCTCGATTCTGAGGTGATGCTTGTCGACGACCCGGTGAAACGGGTCGACAACATGACGATGGCGTGGGGCCTGGAGGCGCGCGTGCCTTTTCTCGATCACGAACTGGTTGAGCTCGCGGCAACCATTCCGCCCGAGTTCAAGCTGAACGACGGTGGCAAAGGCGTGTTGAAGGATGCAGCCAGGCTCGTGGTACCGCACGAGGTGATCGACCGCGAGAAGGGTTACTTCCCGGTACCGCAACTCAAATACATACAAGGCGAGTTTCTCGATATGGTGCATGATGCGCTGACATCGGAAAAGGCATGGCAGCGCGGATTGTTTCGCCGGGAGTGGCTCGAGACACTGTTTGAAGACCCGGCAGCGCACATCACCCCGCTTCGAGGCTCGGAACTCTGGCAGGCGGCACTTCTGGAGCTCTGGTTGCAAACCCACGACATCTGACCGCGACAGAACCGAGGCGAACGATTATGTCTGAGAACAAGACCCGGCATTCGGGCCGCGATCGCGGTTACACACACCGGTTGAAGAGAATGCGCGAGCACGGGTTAAAACCGCGTATCGCCGCCGGCGATGATGATAGCGATTCTGTCAAATCCGGATTTGCACTGGATTGCGGTTGGGGACGTTTGGTGTTCGGCCAGACATTCGAGGATGCAGGCTCGCTGGTGACGGCGCTACGCGACGAGCAGCCGGACCAGCGCGACATCGCCGTGTATATCCGCAATCCGCATGTTCTGCTGGCAGAAGCGCCGCAGGAGGTCTTTCTCGATCCGTCGCATACCTACCGCCTCGACCTCGCCTCCTATCGCCCGTCAAAGCGTCAGCCCAAGGGCTTCTTCGTCCGGCGGCTGACCTCACGCAGGGATGCCGAGCAGATCAACCGGCTCTATGCCTCGCGCGGAATGGTTGAGGTGCCAGCGGATTTTTTCTGGGACCGGCGCGACGCCCGATCGATTACTTATTTCGTTGTAGAGGACGAGACGAGCGGAGAGATTCTGGGGACGGTTACCGGCGTCGATCATTCGCGCGCATTCAACGATCCCGAGAAAGGGGCTTCGCTGTGGTGCCTGGCTGTCGACCCGCAGGCGCGCCATCCCGGCGTCGGCGAGGCATTGACCAGGCGCCTGGCCGAATATTTCAGCGCGCGTAGCGCCGCCTACATGGATCTTTCCGTGCTGCACGACAACAAGCAGGCGATCAGGCTTTACGAAAAACTGGGTTTCCATCGCGTGGCCTTCTTTGCAGCCAAGCGCAAGAACCCGATCAACGAAAACCTGTTTACCGGCCATGACGACAATGAAGACCTGAACCCCTATGCAAAGATCATCACGCGCGAGGCGCGTCGCCGGGGCATCCATGTGGAGGTGACCGACATGGAGGGCGGTTTGTTCCGCCTGTCGCATGGCGGCCGCTCGATCCACTGCCGTGAGAGCCTTTCTGAACTCACCTCCTCGGTGGCGATGTCGATCTGCGATGACAAGTCGGTCACCAGGCGGTTCGTCATGCGGGCCGGCGTGAAAGTGCCCGAGCAAATTGCGGGTGACTGCCCAAAAAGCACGTTGCAGGATTTCATTTCCAGACACGGTGAAGTGGTGGTGAAGCCGGCGCGCGGCGAACAGGGACGCGGTATTTCCATCGCCCTTTCGGACCCGCAGGAAGTTGAAAATGCCATCGGCGAGGCCCGGGAGGTATGCGACAGCGTGCTGATCGAGGAATACGTCAAGGGTGCAGACCTCAGGATCGTGGTGATCAACTACGAGGTGGTGGCTGCGGCCATTCGCAAGCCGCCCAGTATCGTGGGAGACGGCGCGCACACTGTGGCCGAGCTGATCGGTGCCCAAAGCAGGCGGCGCGAGGCGGCGACCGGCGGTGAATCCAGCATTCCCGTCGATGCCGAAACGCTACGCACCATCCGGCGAAAGGGACACGACCTGAAAACGGTGCTCGACCCCGGCGAGGAACTGCAGGTTCGCAAGACGGCCAACCTGCACACCGGTGGCACCATTCACGATGTGACCGGCAGGCTGCATCCGGAGCTAGCCGAAGCGGCGATTGCGGCCGCGCGAGCAATATCGATTCCGGTTGCCGGCATCGATTTGATGGTGGAAGCGCCCGACCGGCCGGAATACCGGTTCATCGAATGCAACGAACGGCCGGGCCTGGCCAACCACGAACCGCAGCCGACGGCGGAGAAATTCATCGATCTACTGTTCCCGCTGACCCGGCCGGTGTCGGCCCGGAAATCAAACGCGGCGAAAGACGTTCAAAAAGAAAACGCGGAGGAACCATGACGCGCCTGAGCATCGACCACGACTACCTGTCGAACATCTTGCGGGAACTGCTCGCCATTCCCAGCCCCAGCGGGTTTACAGACACCATCGTCAGGCGTGTTTCCAAGGAACTCATGGATCTCGGCCTGGAGGTGGAACTGACCCGGCGCGGCGCCATCCGTTCCATCCGCAAGGGCAAACGCGCTGAGGGCGCGCGCGCGATCGTGACCCATCTGGACACGCTTGGGGCACAGGTCAAGCATATCCGCGACAACGGGCGGCTGTCGCTGGCATCGATCGGAACATGGTCGGCGCGCTTCGCCGAAGGCGCGCGCGTGACGATCTTTTCGCGCAAGGGCACCTATCGCGGGACGATCCTGCCGGAGAAGGCCTCCGGCCACACCTTCGGCGACGAGATCGACAGCCAGCCGACAGGCTGGAACCATGTGGAATTGCGGGTGGACGCGCTTGCCCGCAATCGCACCGACGTTGCCCGGCTCGGCATCGAGATCGGCGACATCGTGGCGGTCGATCCGCAGCCGGAGTTCCTTGAAAACGGCTTCATCGTCTCACGCCATCTCGACAACAAGGCTGGCGTCGCGGTGGCGCTGGCGGCGCTGAAATCCCTGCAAGCCAGCAAGGCGAAGACGCCGGTCGACATCCATTTCCTGTTCACCATCGCCGAGGAGGTGGGCGTCGGCGCATCGTCGATCCTGCTGCCGCAGGTGGCCTCGATGGTGGCCGTGGACAACGGAACCACCGCGCCAGGGCAGAACTCCGACGAGTTCGGCGTGACGATCGCGATGGCCGACCAGTCAGGACCGTTCGATTATCACCTGACGAAGAAGCTCGTTGAACTGTGCGAAAAGAACGACATCCGCTACCGCAAGGATATCTTCCGGTACTACCTCTCGGATTCGGCCAGCGCCATCGAGGCCGGCGCCGATGTGCGCAGCGCGCTGGTGACCTTCGGTGTCGATGCCTCGCACGGCTACGAGCGCATTCACCTGCATGCACTGCGGTCGCTCAGCGAACTGGTGACGGCCTATGTGACGAGTCCGGTCAGGATTACCCGGGACTTTGCCGAGACGGCGGAACTCGACGGTTTTACCCGCCAGGAAAGTGGCACAGCCGACCAGGCTCTGTCGGCCGCCGTGCCCGATGAGAAGCTCGGATACCGAACGAGTTAGGCTGCCGGATGCATGTTCTCTGCCTGGCGAGCGGTGGGGAGACGAGCCGCCTGCCGACGCACGGCCGGGCTTGCGGGATACCGGTGTGCTGGGGTGACGGGGACATCAATTGTCCCTGTTCAATTCGAGACATGTGAGTTGCGTGTTGCGCACTCTTGGCGACGGTGCTGTTTAATGTGGGACATCAGTTGGCCGTTCTTTGCCGTGGAGGCGAACGGTCGGCTGGCGACGATAGCTTTTGATTGTCAGGTTTCAGTTGTTTGTTCGGTGTTTAGAGCCAGAAATCGCAATTCATGAAAGCATGAACGAATGAGAACGACAGCCTTGGACGCCGCCGATATCCGCATACTGAGTGCGTTGCAGCAGAATGGGCAACTGAGCAAGTCCAAACTTGCAGAGTTGGTGAACCTGTCACCAACACCCTGCTGGACACGCTTCACAAGGCTCAAGAAGGCAGGTTTGATACGCGGTTATCATGCAGATCTTGTATTGGACAAGATCGTTGCCGTTTCGAGGGTTGTCGTAACGGTTTCCCTGAACAGTCATCGCAAAACTGACTTTGAACGTTTCGAGGGATTTGTCCATCAACGCCATGAGATCATCGAGTGCATCGCGACGGGAGGCGGTATGGACTATGCCATGACGATCGTGACGACCAGCCTTTCCGCATTTCAGAACCTGATGGAAGACATGCTGTCGGCCGAACTTAGTATAGACCGCTACATGACCTATATCGCGACTAGGGAAATCAAGTCGGTTCAGCCTGATATTGGACGCCTTGTGGCCAACCGCGCAAAGTGATCCGCCGCACGCTCAGGCGGCAGATGGGCCGAACAGTCCGAAAAATGCATAATATGGGACCGTTCTGTCTCCTTGGTTTGAATCTTCAGCCCGTTATTTCGCCGAACTACCCGTAAAAGCGCTTCTAAGGCAACGCAACCGTACCGTTTGCCGCAGATCCGTTAGCAAAGGCATTCAAAGTGATCCAAACAGCTGGTTTCGGATTCGGGACGCAGATCCGGAAATCTCCCTATTTCGATGCGACAGTCCGCTGGGGCGCAAAGGCGTTCTCAGTTTACAATCACATGTACATTCCGCGTGATTTCGGCGATCCCGAGCAAAATTTCTGGAACCTGGTCAACGATGCGATCCTCTGTGACGTGGCTGTTGAACGGCAGGTGGAGATCACCGGCCGGGATGCGGCCAGATTTGTACAATTGCTGACCCCCCGGGATCTTTCGAAAATGGCTGTCGGGCAGTGCAAATACGTGCTCATCACCAATTCTGACGGTGGCATCCTGAACGATCCGATACTGTTGCGCTTGGCCGAAGACAAATTCTGGCTCTCTCTGGCCGATAGCGACATATTGCTCTGGGCGCAGGGCGTCGCGGTGCATTCGCGCATGGACGTCAGGATCTACGAACCCGATGTCTCTCCCTTGCAGTTGCAGGGGCCGAAATCCGGCAATGTGATGAGGGCGCTCTTTGGCGAGAGCATCATGGATTTGCGGTACTACTGGCTGCGCGAAGTGAAACTGGGCGGAATTCCGTTGATCGTGTCGCGCACCGGCTGGTCCAGTGAATTGGGATATGAAATCTACCTGCAGGATGGGTCACGCGGCGACGAATTGTGGGAAAGGATAATGGCGGTAGGCGCGCCTCTGGGGCTGAAGCCCGGCCACACTTCTTCGATTCGCCGTATCGAAGGCGGCATGTTATCCTATCACGCCGACATGGATATCAGCACCAACCCTTACGAGCTTGGACTTGACCGGCTGGTGAAT
>JBFIBB010000088.1:0-12179 GCA_041582695.1 Rhizobiaceae bacterium | reverse complement strand
CCGGAATTGATCGAAAAATACGGTATGCCGGATCACCCTTCCCGTCTTACTGGATTGCCGTGCGTAGTCGACACCAACAGCCGCTGGCGCTCCAGTTGGCCGTTCGTCGCGCCCGACGGCGCCGATATTTCCGTTCCCGTTTCCGGTCCCATCGAAGTCAACAGTCCGATGGCGACAAGAGCGGCGGTGTTGTCCGGGCTGGGTTTTTCGCTAATACCGGATTTCATCGTTGAGGAAGACCTGAAAACTGGCAGACTGGTTAGTCTCCTTGACGAATATGTTCCCAAAAGGGGCGGTATCTTTGCGGTCTACCCGCATCGGCGTTATCTTCCCGCCAAGGTCCGCGCGCTTGTGGACCATCTTGCCAACTGGTTCAAGGAGCACGGCAAGCGTGAAGTTTGAGAACGAAAAGCCGCAATTTCGCCGGGATTTTAACCGAATCGGATGTCCCAACGCAAAGTGAGCCTGATGAATCTTCGCCGCAAATCCTTGCCCGCAATCGCGTGTGCGTCGGTAGTGCTGGCAACAGCCCCTCTCAGATCCCACCCGCATGTGTTCGCCGAGGCACGGCTCGACGTGGTGATCGAGAATGACCGTATGACGGCTCTGCGCCATCTTTGGCGCTTCGACGAACTCTTCACTTCAACCGTACTGGTGGAGTTCGATGAAAATAGCGACCTGAAGCTCGACGAAGCGGAACTGGCCGAGGTCTCCAAAACGGTTCACGACTCGCTTGCGGAGTTCAACTATTTCCAGCTTGTCACGATTGACGAATCGGATGTGACAATGATGGCCCCGGACCAGTTGATCGCCGATATCCAGGACGAACAACTCGTCATCCTGTTCGAAAGCCATCCCAAAGAGCCGGTCGCGCTCGCCGGCAAACTGGCGGTTGGCGTCTACGATCCGACTTTTTATACAGCCATCGATTTCGTTGAAGACAGCATGATGGCAGCAGACAACATGCCGGCAACATGCAAGCGCGAGGTGGTCCGGCCTGATCCTGATGAAGCGATAGCCCAGAACCAGCAGAATCTGACACAGGCTTTCTACGACACCACCGACATGACCGATCTGAGCAAGATATTCGCCACGCGGCTGGAGTTGACATGCTGAGGTCTGGACACTCCGGACCCGGCCAGTTGCTACTTTGGTGCCTGTTGTTGGCCGCTGTTGCGTTTTCGCTTCCAACTCAGGCGATGGCGCAGAATCCGCTTGGAATCGGCGCAGGAGAGTCAACGCCACCCTCAACCGGCCTGTTTGCCCACACAATGGTGTGGATCAATTCCATGCAGCAGGAGTTCTACCGTTCGCTGACCGGTGCGCTGAAGGCAATGCGCGATGATCCGGCAAAACTTTGGGTCCTGGTCGGGCTGTCATTTGCGTATGGCGTGTTTCATGCGGCTGGTCCGGGACACGGCAAGGCTGTTATCTCCTCCTACATGCTGGCAAACGAGGTGGCGCTCCGGCGCGGGGTGATGCTTTCGTTTCTGTCATCACTGCTTCAGGGCCTGACGGCAATTGTCGTCATGGGCTTCGTATTCATGCTGTTCAGGGGCACATCCGTGTCGATGGGCGACGCCACTGGGGTACTTGAGGTTGCCAGTTATTCGCTGATTACCGCTTTCGGTGCCTATCTTGTCTGGAAGAAGGCTTTGCCCGTTCTGATGGCTGTCGTCCGGCCCGCGGCAATGCAACCGGCCCATGCCGGACGCGCTGAAGTTCTGCACGTCCACCATCACAGCCATGATCATCACCATCGCGATCACGGCCACATCCACGGCGAGGTCTGTTCGACTTGCGGCCATTCCCACGCACCGGACCCGTCTCTGCTCGCTGGCGAACGCTTCGACTGGAAAACAGCGTGGACTGCGATTGCCGCCGTCGGGATACGCCCTTGTTCGGGCGCACTCATTGTACTCACGTTCGCATTTCTGAATCAGCTCTGGTTCGGTGGTGTGGCGGCGGTTCTGGCAATGTCGATCGGGACGGCGATCACGGTGAGCGCGCTCGCCAGCCTCGCAGTTACCGCCAAGGGCGCCGCGGTACGCTGGTCCGGCGGCGGATCGCTCGGCAACGCTGTACACAACGCCATCGAGATCGGCGGAGCGCTGCTGATACTTCTGCTCGGCCTGTTGTTGCTGACTGCGAGCCTCAGCGCCTGATACGAGTTTTCAGCGGCGCGATCTGCCGCGCAGCCAGAAAACCATAAAAAACGCGGCGACGAAAAGAATGCCGAAAATTGCTGCTGCGAACGTCGACACATTGCCGATTGAAATCATCAACGCGGGCAGGAAGTAAGCACCCAGGCCGAATACGGCCAATATGACAAGCGCGGCAATTGCGGCATTGCGGTTGTTTTTATCCATGTGAGGCTCTGATTTCTTCAAGCCGCCTGATTTGCAAGCCATCAGCGTCGAAATTGCCCGGCTCAAGCCACGTCTCGAATACACGCTTTGCTGCGGGCCATTCCTTGTCGATCATGGAAAACCAGGCCGTATCACGGTTTTCGCCCTTGACGATCATGTGCTGGCGGAAAACGCCCTCTGCCTGCATTCCGTACCGAAGCGCTGCGCGTTTGGACGGCTCGTTGTGGTCGTTGCATTTCCATTCGAATCGCCGGTAGCCAAGCGCATCGAATACATATCGCGCGAACAGAAAGAATGCTTCCGTTGACGCCGGGCGCCGGGCAATCAGTGGTCCCCAGTAGATGGCGCCGGTTTCGATCACGCCATTGGCCGCGTCGATCCGCATCAGCGTCTGGCGTCCGCCAACCTTGCCGGTCGTCTTGTCGATGACGGCAAAGTACAGCGGGTCAGCGCTGGCTTCGGCTGCCTCCAGCCATGGTTGGAAAGCCTGCCGCGATGCGGGCGGATACTCCGCCAGATAACGGAACCGCTCGTCGGCATCTTCACATGAACTCGCTTCGAACAACCCGTCGCCGTGCGTAACCGCATTCAGCGGTTCCAGTCGGACAAACCGCCCCTCAAGTTCGGTGCGTTCGGGCCGCGGACATGCTTTCCAGTTTTTGAGGATTTCGCTCATTTATTCACACAGGACATGATAGCTGTTGTATTGATGATTTTCTGTCATTCCCCGCCGCTGGCGCCGGGGCACGTTTTCATAAACCGGTTGTCCTTCATGATCCATACAGTCTCCGCATTCGATCGCATCGGCGAGGAGAACGCCTTCGCGGTTCTCGCTCGCGCCACCGCTCTGCAGCAGCAGGGCCGCGACATCGTCAATCTCGGCATCGGCCAGCCGGATTTCCCGACGCCGCCGCACATAGTCGAAGCGGCAATCAAGGCGCTGCGCGACGGCCACCATGGCTACACCCCCGCAAACGGCATCCTGCCGCTGAGGGAGGCGGTGGCGCGGCGTACATTGACGATGACCAGTGTCGAGGTCTCACCGGAAACGATTATGGTCACGCCCGGCGGCAAGCCCGGCATGTTCGGCGCCATTATCATGTTCGGCGAACCGGGTGCCGAAATCATGTATCCGGATCCGGGATTCCCAATATATCGCTCGATGATCGAATTCACCGGCGCAACGCCTGTCCCGATCCCGATCCGTGAAGAAAACGGCTTCGCCTTCTCCGCAGACGAGACCCTGTCGCTGATCTCGCCGAAAACGCGGCTGATCATCCTGAACTCGCCGGCAAACCCGACCGGGGGTGTTACCCCCAAGGCCGAAATCGACAGGCTCGTTGATGGATTGAGCGCTCATCCTGATGTCGCGATCATGTCCGATGAGATCTACGACGCCATGACCTATGACGGTGAGGTCCATGTTTCGCTGCTCACGTATCCGGAAATTCGCGATCGCCTGATCGTGCTGAACGGCTGGTCCAAGACCTGGGCCATGACCGGCTGGCGCATGGGCTGGTCGATCTGGCCGGGCAAGCTTTACGACAACATGCGCAAACTGGCCGTCAACTGCTGGTCATGCGTCAACGCGCCGAGCCAGTATGCGGGCATCGCCGCCATCGACGGGCCGCAGGATGCCGTGGCCGAAATGATGAAGGCCTTCGACCGCCGCCGCAAATTGGTTGTCGAACGGGCCAACGCGCTTCCCGGTGTTGCGTGCACGATACCGAAGGGGGCCTTCTATGCGTTTGCCAACATCAAGGAGACCGGTTGGAAGGCAAAACCGCTGGCTTCCGCCCTGCTCGATGAGGCTGGCGTGGCGCTGATCGGTGGGCCCGATTTCGGTATCCTCGGCGAAGGCTATCTGCGGATCTCTTACGCCAATTCCGAAGCAAACATTTCCCGCGCCATCGACCGCATCGCTGACTTCCTGTCTCACCGGTAGTCCGACTTGCCGCACCCGCCGGTTTGCCGGCATTGACATTGACTGGCCGCAGCGGCTCAAATCTGCCGGCGCCTGTGGCTCGTGCAGTAATACAAATGTGGCGGATGAAAATGAAAAGCTGGACCGAACGCGTATTGTCATTCTGGTTCGAGGAATTGACGCCCAAGGACTGGTATTCCGAAAACGACAAAGTCGATACGGCGATACGGGAGCGTTTCGGCGATCTCTACGCAACGCTGAAACGCTCGCCTCCGAAGATACCGGGGTCTGATGCGCAGACCGTCCTTGCCGCGATTATCGTCCTCGACCAGTTTTCCAGAAACATGTTTCGCGGCAAGCCGGAAGCATTCGGTTCCGATGATTTGGCCGCCGCACTGGCGCGAGGCGCGATCGATGCCGGCCTGGATAACGGACTTGAACCGGTCCGGAAATCCTTCATGTACATGCCGCTAATGCATTCGGAGTCCCTTGCCGACCAGGAACGGGCGGTCATGGTGTTCCGGGCGCTTGGAAACGAGAACAACCTGAAATACGCCATTGAGCATCGCGATGTCGTGGCGAAGTTCGGGCGGTTTCCCCACCGTAATCGCGCGCTCGGGCGGGAAAGCACGCCCAAAGAGCTTGAATATCTGAAAACGGCGAGCACATACGGCCAGTGAGGCGCGTCGGGGGAACTCATCCGCGCTTGCGCCGCAGGTGCAATCCGCAATATTCTCCGCCGCAATCGGAACCCTGCCTTCGCCGGAGCAAATGAGCAGGGACAGTATCTTCAGGGAGGAAGATGTGGCCAAGGCAACAAATACCACAAAAACCACACGGAAACCGTCCGCCAAGGGCAAGGCGGCAACAAAGACTACCGACGCCGGCAGCACCCGCAAGGCTGCCACAAAAGCGGCGGCAAAGCCTGCGGCCGCCAGCAAAACCCGCAAGGTTGCCGCCAAGGCGCCTGCAAAACCGTGGCTCGCCAATTATCCCGATGTGGTCACCCCCGATATCGGCGAACTGGAGTTTCCATCTATTGGCGCGCTGATGATCGATTCGTGCCGGAAGTTCGCCGACCGTCCTGCTTTCACCTGCATGGGCAAGACGCTGACTTTCGGCGAACTCGAACACAAGTCGAAAAACTTCGCCGCTTATCTGCAGTCGAAAGGGCTTCAGAAAGGCGCCCGCGTGGCGATCATGATGCCGAACGTGCTGCAATATCCCGTGGCCATGATGGCGATTCTCAGGGCAGGTTACGCGGTCGTCAATGTCAATCCACTCTATACGGCGCGCGAACTGGAACACCAGCTCAAGGATTCCGGCGCGGAAGCAATCGTCATTCTGGAGAATTTCGCCACCACGCTCCAGGCCGTGGCTGCCAAGACCGGCGTCAAGCATGTGGTCGTCGCTTCGATGGGCGACCTGATGGGGCTTAAAGGTGTTATCGTCAATTTCGTGGTGCGCCGGGTCAAGAAAATGGTTCCGGCTTGGTCTCTACCCGGGCACGAGCGCTTCAACGACGCCTTAAATAAAGGTTCGGCTGCCAGCTTGAAGCCTGTGGAAACCGGTCCGGACGACGTTGCTTTCCTTCAGTACACTGGCGGCACGACTGGCGTTTCCAAGGGCGCGACGCTGCTGCATCGAAACGTGCTCGCCAACGTTGCGCAAAACGCGCTCTGGGTCGAGAGCGCATATATCAAGAAGCCGCGGCCGGAAAAGCTTACCTATATCTGTGCATTGCCGCTCTACCATATCTTCGCGCTTACAGTGAATGCACTGATGGGAATGCAGCAGGGCGGCCACAACATCCTGATCCCGAATCCTCGCGACATTCCCGCATTTGTCGCCGAGCTGAAGAAGTACAAGTTCCATATTTTCCCGGGCCTGAACACGCTGTTTAACGCACTGCTCAACAATGACGATTTCCGCAAACTGGATTTCTCCGAACTGCTTCTGACGCTGGGAGGCGGCATGGCGGTTCAGGCCCCCGTTGCCGAACGCTGGAAAGCCGCAACCGGATGCAGCATTTCGGAGGGCTACGGTCTGTCGGAGACGGCGCCGGTTGCAACAGCCAACCGCTTCGATTCCGAGTTCACCGGAACGATCGGTCTGCCCATTCCGTCAACCGAGATCGCAATCCGTGATGAAAAGGGAAAAGACTTGCCCATCGGAGAGATCGGCGAGATTTGCATTCGCGGGCCACAGGTAATGGCAGGATACTGGAACCGGCCGGAAGAAACCGCCAAGGTGATGACCAAGGACGGCTACTTCAAATCCGGCGACATGGGTTTCATGAACCCCGACGGCTATGTGAAGATCGTCGACCGCAAGAAGGACATGATCCTTGTTTCGGGTTTCAACGTTTACCCAAACGAGATCGAGGATGTCGTCGCCGGCCATCCGGGTGTTCTGGAAGCCGCCGCGATCGGTGTGCCCGACGAGCATTCCGGCGAGGTGCCGAAGCTGTTCGTGGTGAAGAAGAACCCTGCCCTCACTGCCGAAGACGTTGCAGCCTATTGCAAGGAGAATCTTACCGGCTACAAGCGACCAAAATACATCGAATTCCGCAACGAGCTGCCGAAGACCAATGTCGGCAAGATACTCCGTCGCGAATTGCGAGGTTAGTTTTGCGCGGCGAGGTAGCCCGGCAAGTCAACAACCGAATCGAGCACCGCGTGCGCCAGCACTGACAGATCGGCAAATCCGCTGTTGCCGGTCAGAACGCCGATGGCGAGGCCGGCGCCGGCAGCGCGCGCTGCTTCCAGATCGTGGGCGTTGTCGCCAACCATTGCCACTTCGGAAGGCCTGATGCCAACTGTATCGGCAAAAGCCAGAACCACATCGGGCGCCGGCTTGGGGTTGGCCACGGCATCGTAACCGTACGCGGCGTCGAACAGATGAGCGACGCCGAAGGCAAGCAACGTTTGCTCCGCGCCGGATGTGGCATCGTTGGTTGCCATGCCGAGCCGGTAGCCCGAACCATGCAGGATGCCGAGCGTATCGATTACGCCGGGAAGCGGCATGGCACGTTCGCGCGCCATCAACGCTGCGCGGCGGTTGGCGTCGGCAATGAGGGTTCGCAACTGGTCGGCGGAAGCTGCCGGGTGGAACGCCGCAATGACGTCTGCCGTTGTTCCGGCCGCAAATGGCGAACCGGCTCGGAATTTGCCCGTGGCGCGATCGAAACCAGCGCCTTCAAGCAACTCGATCGAACGTTCGCTGACGCCGCCGGCGGCTTCTAGAGCGATCTCGCGGCCGAACTCCAGCCAAGTCGCATTGAAATCCAGTAGCGTTCCGTCCTTGTCGAACAGAATAGCTCGAATTCTGGCCATCTACCCGCCTCCATCGGTGCCTCATGGGCCGCCGGCGCATGGTAGTCAAGATGCGATTATCACATAGCAAAACACAAAACACCGGATACGGTTCATACCGATCGCCTTGAAGGATGCAGGCCGCCTACGGTTCCCACGCCACGAGACCGTGCCCATCGCACAGGCGTTTCAGTTCCGCTGTGTCACTGGCAATTAGTTGCCTGTCACTGTCCGCCATTCTGGCCAGACAGATGCGCACCCCGAGCCCTTGAACCCGGAGACAGGGACTGTTGATCTTGTCCGCCATCGCAAGCGCAGCATCGATTTCTCCCATTCCCTGTTCAAACTGCCCACTTCGGAATAGTGCCTCGCCGTAACCAAGGCGCAGGTTGAACATCTCCAGATATCCCGTGCGCTCGCCATTGGTCCGCGCGACCTGTTGTTCCGCTGTTTTCAACGCCATAGCGATGTTGCCGGCTCTTGCCATCGCCGCCGCAAGCCTGCCGGTCACATGTGGATTGATCGCGTCAAAGCCCTCGCTGTCGCAGATGCGTTTTGCCGCCAGCAATGTCCGCATCGCGTCGCTGTTTCTGTTTTGCTGCAACAGAACTCGGCCCTGGGCGTTTCTGGCCAGCACTTCCGCATAGGAATCCCGGTGCCCAATCGCTATCCGCAGGGACTTTTCAGCATCGGCCAGCGCTTCGGCGTACTGTCCTGTTTCGACCTTGAACCAGCTGAGAAATGAATTTGCCACAGAACTTGGAACCGCGGGTGATCCAAGGCGTGCAGATGCAAGTTCGTCGCTGAGCCGGATGCAAAGATCCTCCTGCATCGCTATCGCGTCCCTGACCCGGCCAAGCCCGTGCAACACGTTCGCCAGGGCCAGGCGCGAAGCAAAGATCAATGGCGGCCAGTTGAGCTTCTCAGCCAGCGCCACGGCTTCCTCGCAGGTGAATTTTGCCTCCTTGTTCCTGCCCTCAAACCATTGCAGCATCGCCAGTTGACAAAGTACACCGCATATTTTGTCGGGATTCTCCATCGAACGGGCAATTTCAAGCGCGCGGGGCACAGCTTTTCTCATTTCCTTGAATTCGCCGATCTGCAGCATGCTTGGACAGGCCAGCAGCACAAAATCGACGTAACGCCCCGAGCTTTTTACTGCATATGTTTCGATACACTGCATCGCGCGGCGGAAAATGCTGGTCAACGACGCAAATGCCGCGCTTCGCCGCGCCTGGGCCCCGGCAAGCCAGAGATAGTCAAGCGCCATGTCACCGTCGCCGGCGCCTTCGGCATGAAACGCCAACCGCTCATATTGCGAATCTGGTTGGGGATAAACGGACATAATCGCCGCGACCGCCGCCTGGTGGATCGCCTTTCTTTTTTGCTTTGGAACCGTATTGAGACAGCCCGCGGCGACGATCGAATGTGTAAAACGCAACAAGTTTCCCGCTTCGTAGCGCAGCAGTCCAAGGCGCTCCAGTTCACCGGCCTGAGCCAACAGGGTCTTGGCATCTGTGTTCGTCAGGGAAGATGCAATTTCGAGTTCCACTTCGGTGCCGATCACGCTGAGGGTTTGCACCATCGATTTGACCTGGCGGGAAAGTTTGTTCAGCCGCCCGTGAATCAGTGACTCTACGGATTGCGGCAACTGGATGTCCGGTTGCGCTTTCGCATCTTCCGCATAGGCAATCAGTTGTTCCAGTATGAATGGCACGCCGTCGGCCTGCTGCAGCATTCTGTCGATAAGTTCCTGGCCGAAAATCCCGTCGCCACAGAGTTTTGCCGCCATGACGCGCATTTCGTCCCGGCTCATCGGTTCGAGGAGGACAGTCACACGCGCAAATTCGTTGAGTGTCTCCCTGGCTTCCGGGCGGCCGGTCATCATGGTGACAATATGGCCGCATTCCTGTTCGGAAGTAATCATGGATAGGCATTCCAGACTTTCAGGATCGATCAGGTGCACATCCTCAATGATCAGATGCGGCCGGATGTCGGCGGTAAGCGCAGACAGGGTTTCGACAAGCCGCCTTGCCACCTGTCTCGTTGTTTGCACGATCACGTCGGACACCGACCCGTCGTTAAGCCGGAAAATTGACTTTCCGAGCTCGGCGACGTGCGTTTGCGGTATGCCCGCATTGGAAAGTGCTGCGCTGATTTTGTTTTCATCCTCCTCTTCGCCGACATTGATCGCGGCCAGTATCAACGACCTCATCATGGCGAATGGCGTCGCTTGACGCCTGGCGTTGCCTGAAAAGGACAGCACCGTTCGTCCGGCCTTTTCCCAGTCTGCGACGATGGACATCGCCAGCCGTGACTTGCCGATGCCCGGCTCGCCGATGATCGCTGCCGACGATGGCCTGCCAGGCGCAGGTGTCAAAGCGGCCTTGATGCGCCTGCGCTCCACTTCCCGCCCGACGATCGGAAAGGGATACGATCTTACAATGCTACGGTGGGCCGTTTGCGCCGGAGGCCCGCGAAGCTCGAAATAGGGCGCATGGTCCGTGAACTGGTCACCGGTCGTCTCGAAAGGCTCCAGTGAAAGCATGTTCTTGCACAATGTTCGGGTATGATTGCTGATCACTATTCCATTTGCCGGCGCTGCTTTTTGCAACGCGGCCGCTAGGTGAACATTGATCCCTACAAGATCGAGACTCGAACCTGCGCCGGTTTCAAGGCGCCTGAACCCAACCAGACCGGTATGAATGCCAATTCTGAACCGGACCGGCTGACCGTTGGCCGCTTTCGGTATCTCATTCTGCTTTGGCGGATGCTGAATCGCCCAGGCCGCCTCGCACGCAATATCGGCATGGTCCTCCAGCGAATTTGGCCAGCCGAATACCGCGAACCCTCCATCTCCATGAAAACTCGCGACTAATCCGCTTAGGCTTTCGACCTTGGTTCGTATGTAGCCCAGAATTCTGTCGAGGAAGACTTGCGCATCATCCGGATCGAGACCGGCGATCTGTACGGTCGATCTTACCGTGTCAAATGCCAGCAAGGTAACGATACTTCGTTCCGGCGATCGCCCGTAATCGTTCATTGGCCCGCTGTCAGCCCCGTTCCTGTTAGCGTTCCACCTGTTTCGGCAGGTTCGCGTGACCATTTGCATGAACCATTCGGGTCCAGCATCGATTTTCGCCGGCGCCCCCACCTTCCGGATGGTACACGATCCGCTATGCCGGGTTCTTATGCACTGCGGATGATATTCGAATCAGCGTCTTTCTTTATGAGCCGCGAGAGTAATTTGTGATAATTATCACAAAGTTTCAATTGCGTATGGCAATTGTAGTAAAGACTGAAGTTCGGGATGTGCCGTACAGGGATACCATATGAATGCACGATAGTATGGAACAACAGATTTCACTGGTGGAATCGGTCGATCTTTTCAAGGGTATCCCCGGACTTGATGAGGAGAGGATATCTGGCCATTGCCGCTGGCAACGCTATCCCAAAAAGGGGCAGATTCTTTCGTCTGACGACGTAAACACCGATGTGTTTTTCGTGGTTCGCGGCACCGTCATGGCGCGAAGCTATTCGAAAGAGGGCAAGGAGGTTACCTACAACACAATTGGACAGGGCGAGATTTTCGGCGAATTCTCCGCCATTGACGGCAAGTCGCGCTCAGCCTCCATCGATGCGATCGAGGATTGCCTGATCGCCCGTATGACCTCAGGCGACTTCCGCGCCTTGATGGTCGAAAATTCTCTTCTGGGGCTTAGGCTGTCGGAAATTCTGGTGGCAAAGACGCGCGCTCTCACCGAACGCATCTTTGAGTACGGCACGCTGCCGGTTCGCGAGCGCGTGCAACGCGAGTTGTTGCGCCTTTGCGCCAACGCGAAACACAGTGAAAAGCAGATCATCATCGACCCGGCGCCGACCCACTACGAAATCGCGACAAGGATTGCGACACATCGTGAAGCGGTGTCGCGGGAGCTCAATCAGCTGGCGCTTGGCAAGATAATCGAGATTGACCGACGCCGTATCAAGGTGCTGGACCTCGAAAGGCTGCGGGAATTTCACAATACCGGCAGCCCGTGATGGTCCGATATTGCGCGTCACCTCAAGCCGGCGGTGCGATTCTCCTTTTCGAGAACCGGGCCGGAAGTCCAACCGTCACCTCGAACAGCTTTAATGGATCGCCGCCCGGTCCCGCCACTTTCTGCAATCCGTCAAGTCTTGCGGCCGCTCTTATGAACTGGTCCAGAAGATAGAGCGCCAACCGGTCCCTGCCCCAGCAGTCGCGCCCCCCGCCTGCAGCGCCGAACATCAGATAATTGCTTCGGTTTCGTTCGGGGCCCGGCATGAAGGGGTAAAGCGAGAATTCCCTTGGCTCTGGAAATGCAGCCTCGTCTAGATTGGCGCACACCGCCATGGCGCCCACCCAATGGCCTTTTGGAATCGTTAGTCCACGGTCGATCGCGTTGTCTGCCTCGCTGTGTCGCAGGAATACTTTGAATGACGGGTTTATCCTGTCGACCTCGTATAGAAGCTGGCTGATCCACGAATAGGCGCCGGCCTTCATCTTGCCGTTCGAGATCACCATAGGCGGCTCGGGCTCGCCGAGAATTG
>JBFIBB010000087.1:0-12198 GCA_041582695.1 Rhizobiaceae bacterium | reverse complement strand
GACCGTCGCGTCCGATCCCGGCTTTGGCATTTACGTTCATTGGCCGTTCTGCGCCGCCAAATGCCCGTATTGCGATTTCAACAGCCATGTGCGCCATCAGGCAATCGACCAGGCGCGTTTTGCCGACGCGTTCGCGCGCGAGTTGGCGACCTACAGTTGGCGAACCGGCCCGCGTGAAGTGACCAGCATCTTTCTCGGAGGCGGAACCCCGTCGCTGATGGCGCCTGAAACCGTCGGCGCCATCCTCGACGCGATTGCCGCCAACTGGCACGTGCCCGACGGCATCGAGATCACGATTGAAGCAAACCCGTCCTCGGCGGATGCGGGACGTTTTGCCGGATACCGGGCCGCTGGGGTCAATCGCTGCTCGCTCGGTGTGCAGGCTCTCAACGATGCCGATCTGAAATTCCTCGGCCGCCTGCACGATGTAAGCGAGGCGCTAGCCGCCATCGGCCTAGCGCGTCAAATCTTTCCGCGCCTGTCCTTCGATCTCATTTATGCGCGGCCCGGTCAGACCGCAGGGCAATGGGCGGAAGAGCTCGATCGGGCGATCGCCCAAGCCGCCGATCACCTGTCGCTCTACCAACTGACGATCGAGGAAGGTACGCCGTTTTTCGCGCTTGCGGCGGCGGGCCGGACCATGGCCGCCTCTCCACAGGTCGCGGCCGATCTTTACACGATGACGCAGGAGATCACTTCCGCGCGCGGACTGCCTGCATATGAAATCTCCAATCATGCCGTGCCCGGCGCGGAAAGCCGGCACAACCTGACCTATTGGCGATACGGGGAATATGTCGGCGTTGGGCCAGGCGCGCACGGCCGGTTTGTCGACCGGGGAAAGCGCGTCGTCACCATGGCCGAAAGGCACCCCGAAACCTGGCTCGCTGAGGTCGAGCGCAAGGGCCATGGCATGGCCGAAGGCGAGGTTCTGTCGCGCGAACAGGAAGCCGACGAATTGCTGCTGATGGGGCTGAGGCTCGCCGAGGGCGTCGATCTGGCGCGCTACGAGCAACTGTCGGGCAGGGCGCCCGATTCCGCCATACTTGCGGGCCTTCAGGAGGAAAAACTGATCGCCCCGCTTGGCAACAGCCGCCTCAGGGCCACTCCAGCCGGGATGCTGGTGCTTGATGCGCTGGTTGCCGATATCGCCCGGTGAAGGGCACTATTCCAGCGGTATTTCCCGCCTTTGAATGCTGAGCTGGCGCTCCCGTAGCCAGATCGTCAAGCCGGCCGCGACAATGATGATCGCTCCGCCGATTGTCCATTGATCCGGCAGATGCTCGAACAGAAAGTAGCTCCAGATCGTCAGATAGATGATGAAGACATAGCTGAACGGCATCAGTACCGTCGCAGGCGCAAAACCGTGGGCGCGCGTCAGGAACTCGTGACCGATCCAGCCGAAAACGCCGAGACTGACCAGCAGCACCCATCCGGCCAGTGTTTGCGGCGAGTGCCAGTCGGCGATCGCGAAGGGCAGCATCGCCAAGGCTCCCACAAGACCTGAGTAAAACTGCATCGTGCCCGTAGCGACAACCCCGGAAAGCCTTCTTGTCAGCAAAGAGTAGAATGCAAAGCCGGTCGCGCCCGACAACGACAGGAACATTGCCCAGTGAAAACTTTCGTCGAACGGCCGGATCGCGACAAGAATGCCGCAGAAGCCGAACATGATCGCCGCCCAGCGCCAAATGCCGACCCGCTCGCCCAGCAGCGGCCAGGACAAGGCGCAGGTGATGATCGGCGCTGAAAACAGGATCGTGGACGTGAGCGTCAGCGGCAGATAACGCACCGCGATGAAATTGGCGATCGTGGAATACAACAACAGAAGCGATCGCAGGATTACCAGTCCCAGTTTCGGACTGTTGAACCGGTCGGCGCTGATGCCGCCACGGCCGATCAGGGCCAGCGATATGACGAAGTGCCCGAAATAGCGCATGAACACCAGTTGCAGTGCCGGGAAACCGGCGAGAACGAGCCACTTCGCGTCGGCGTCGATGCAGGAGAAGAACGCATATGCCGCCAGCATCATCGCAATGCCGAGCATTGACTGATCGCTGTTGGCCCGGGGCGTGAGCCCGGTCATCGGTACTGCACCGTCAATTGCCCGAACCGGAGAAACGCCGGGCGAAGAAATCGACCATCTCCGGCACCATGCGATCCCCGAACCCGCTGCCGGTTGCTGTCTCGAGCGCTTCGTAAGCCGATTTCGACATGATCGACTTGACGCCCGCCTGTTCGGCCATGGTCCGGAAATAGCCGACATCCTTGAAACCGTTCTTGACGGCGAAGGCCAGCATGTTCGGATTCCCATCGATCGCGTATGCCTTGACGAAATCCATCATGCCGGAATGCAGCGGCCCGGCCGCCATGACATTGTAAACCTTCTGGCGGTCGATGCCGGCGACATCCGCCATCGCGAAAGCCTCGGCCATTGCGTTCGCCGTCGTCATGGCGAAGAAATTGTTGATCAGCTTGATCGTGTGTCCGGAGCCGAGCGCGCCCAGGTGGAAGACGTTTTCGCCAAGGTCTTTCAGCACCGGTTCGGCCCGGGCAAAAGCGGTTTCATCACCCGAACACATGATGTTCAGCTTGCCTTCGAGCGCATGCGACGGCGTTCGGCCGAGCGGCGCGTCGAGATAGGTTCCTCCGGCCGCTTCCAGCAACTTCCCGAGTTCGCGCGTCGAGGCGGGAAGCGAAGTCCCGAAATCGATCACGATCGCGCCGGGCCTTACCCCGGCAATAACGCCGTCATCGCCCTTCATGCGCGCTTCCACCGATTGCGAGGTATCCACGCAAAGCATGACGATGTCGCTGGCCGCCGCAAGTTCGCGGGCGGTCGCCGCTTCGCTTGCGCCCCGCGCAACCGCCGCTTCGACATTCTTGCGCGACCTGTTGGCGACCACGGTCAGCGGATACCCGAGATCGAGCAGCCTCTGGCACATCGCCCACCCCATCAGACCAAGCCCGATGAATCCAATTGCCGGTTTTGTCATCAAAATCCCCTGGTATCGTTATTCACGCATCTGCCGTCCGTTTCGTTTCGCCGAGGTGCTCCTTGGGCGATGAGTTCGGGCAATGCAACACCCGCTCGAAGCCCTGGCGTCAGCAGTGTCCGTAATCGCTTGCGCGCGCGAATGAAAACGGAAAAAGTGAACAATTGAGGAGCTTCGCAATGTCCACTATCCAATCGATCCGTACACTTCGCCTCGACGAATTTCCCAACCTGCTGTGGGTGGTTGTCGAAGATGACCGCGGCGTTACAGGCCTCGGCGAAACGTTTTTCGGACCGCGGGCGGTAGAAGCTTATATCCACGAAACAGCCGCGCCAATACTCATCGGAAAACCGGCGGATCCCGAGCCGGCTCGCGGAGCGCTTGTGCCGCTCGTCGGCAACCAGGCAGGCGGCGCCGAAATTCGCGGCAATTCGGCAATCGACATCGCGCTGTGGGACCTGAAGTCGAGGCGTACCGGCGAACCGGTCTGGCGGGCGCTTGGCGGACGGTGCCGAGAGGCGATCCGCACCTACAATACCTGCGCGGGCTACACTTATGTCCGCAGCGCCGAGGGTCAGGTTTCGTCCAATTGGGGGCTGGGAGGTTCTGACGGACCCTATGAGGACCTTCAGGCGTTCCTGACCGATGCCGGCAAGTTGGCGGAAAGCCTGCTTGCCCAGGGTATTACGGGGATGAAAATTTGGCCGTTCGACCGCTACGCGGAACGTTCCGGCGGTCAGTCGATCCTGCCCGGAGAGTTGGAGGAGGGGTTGCGTCCGTTCCGGCAGATACGCGACGCGGTCGGCGACCGTATGGATATCATGCTGGAAATGCACTCTCTGTGGAACCAGCCGGTCGCGCTTCAGATCGCGGCGGCTGCTGCGCCTTTTGGCATCTATTGGATCGAGGATCCGGTACGCATGGCCGGAGTATCGGCGCTGGCTGATTTTCGCGCTCGCTGCCCGATCCCGGTCACGGCGTCGGAAACCATTTCCGGCAGACACCAATTCCGCGAATTGCTGGTCGCCGACGCAGCAGACTTCATCATGCTCGATCTTGGCTGGTGCGGCGGGTTGACCGAAGGCAAGGCGATCGCTGCGCTGGCGGAAAGCTGGAACCGGCCGATAGCGCCGCACGACTGCACCGGTCCGGTGGTCTATGCCGCGTCGTGTCATCTTTCGGTACATTCGCCGAATGCGGCGATCCAGGAAAGCGTGCGCGCGCTCTATACCGGGTGGTATGCCGAGGTTTGCGACGGCCTGCCGGTCATTGACAACGGTATGGTCGCGCCTGCCGAAGGACCCGGACTTGGCATCGAACTCAAACCTGCTGTGTTTGACCGGCCCGACGCCACTGTGGTCGATTTCCGGTGAACCAGCAGTCACATCACCGCGCCAATTTGCCAGGGCACGAATTCGTAATCGCCGAGTCCCTGGGCTTCGGACTTGGTTTTTTCGCCGGACGCGATGCGCAGCCAGCTTTGGTAGATTTCGCGGCCCGCCTCTTCCAGCGGCTTGCCTTCGCTCAATATGGCTCCCGCATTGTAGTCCATGTCTTCGGTCATGCGGCTGTACATCTCGGTATTGGTGGCGATCTTCATGCAGGGGGCTGGCTTCGAACCGAAGGCGGAGCCGCGTCCGGTGGTGAAGGTGACAAGGTTGCAGCCACTTGCGATCTGGCCGGTAACTGACGCCGGATCGTAACCCGGAGAGTCCATGAAAGTGAAACCCTTCGCCGTGACCGGTTCGCCGTACTTGTAGACGCCCATCAGCGGTGTGGTGCCGCCCTTTGCCGCCGCGCCAAGGGATTTTTCCAGTATGGTTGTCAGTCCGCCCTTCTTGTTCCCAGGCGAGGGGTTGTTGTCCATCGATCCCTTGTTGCGCAGCGTGTAGTCTTCCCACCAGCGAATGAGATCGACCAGCTTGCCGCCGACCTTTTCGTCTATCGCGCGGCGGGTCAGCAGATGCTCGGCGCCATAGATCTCGGGCGTCTCGGCCAATACGCCGGTGCCGCCCTGCGCGACCAGAAGGTCGCAGGCGTGCCCCAGCGCGGGATTGGCGGTAATACCCGACCAGGCATCCGATCCGCCGCACTGCAGCGCCACCATCAGGTCGGAAGAAGGGCAGGGTTCGCGCACCGCTTCGTTGGCAAGCGGCAGCATCGCGCGAACCTTCTCGATGCCGAGCTCGACGGTCTTTGCCAGCCCCGCCACATCCTGAATGTTCATGGCATGGAACAGTGGTCCCTTCTCGATGCCGTACGCTTCGAGAAGCCAGTCGATCTGGTTCATTTCGCAGCCGAGTCCGACCATCAGGACGCCGGCATGGTTGGGATGGCGGGCATAGCCCCACATAACCCGTTGCAGCGCATCGAACCCGTCGCCGGATCCGGCCATGCCGCATCCCGTGCCGTGAACGAAGGCCGCGACGCCGTCGACATTGGGATACCGCGCCATTTCTTCCGGTCCGAACGCTGCCGCGATCTTTCTGGCCGCGGTGGCCGAACAATTCACCGAAGTCAGAATGGCGATGTAGTTACGGGTACCGACGCGCCCGTTGGCGCGGCGATAGCCCAGAAAGCTGTCGCGTTCGTTTTCCGGCACAAATGCGACGGGGCGGAGGTCGGTGGAAAATTCGTAATCGACCGAAGTGTTCCGGAATTCCACATTATGCGTATGCACATGATCGCCGGGTTTGATATCGTTTGCGGCGTATCCGATCACTTGCGCATATTTACGAACGGGTTGGCCCGCTGCGATGGGTGCGGTAGCGATCTTGTGCCCGCGCGGAATCATCACATTGGTGGCGACTGCTTCCACTGCGCTTCCCGCTTCCAGCGCCCGAACGGCGGTGACCACGTTGTCAGAAGGATCCAGACGGACAGAACTATTCATTTGTGACCCGTTTTACGCACAGGCCGGCGAATCGGCCTTCCAGCGATGGATATCAATATGGGCTTGGTCGGCAAGAGCGGCTCGCGCCTCTTCCCACATCGACTTCCATACCCGCCAATCCTTCAACTCGGTTTCCGGATTGGCCCGGCTTCGGGCGATGAATTCGGGAAAATGCGATCGCCCTGTCGGCTCGCCCGTTTTATTGTAGCGGATGTCGAAAGACCAGCGGAAATCTCTTGTCCGGTTGGCCAGCGACGAATGCGGCGTCAGCGGATGGAAGATCACGACGCCGCCGGATTTGACCGGCAGCGGTATCGCTTTGTTCTCGTCGATGAATCCGTCGGCGATAGCGGTCTGGGTTTTCGGGCAATGCGGCAGTATGCCATTGATGCCGGCACGCGGGATGACTTGCAGGCAGCCGTTATCCACGGTCGCGTCGGAAATCGCGCACCAGACCGTTATCATCGTCGTATCGTCCGCGTCAGCGAGCGTCACCCCGCGATCCTGGTGCCAGTCAGTGCTCGTGATGTGTGCGCGGACCTCGTTCGCGCTGAGATCGGTCGCCGGCGGCTTGATGCGAACGTGCTGGATCGGATTGGAGGTGATCTCGGGGCCGATCAGGTCTTCCACCACGTCAAGAAGCCGCTCGTTGGTGATCATGCCGAATACCGCCGGACCGAAATGCATCGGCGTATCAGCATGAATGCGTTCACCTGGAAGGGATATGTCCATCGGCTGGAACCAGTCGCATCCTGCCCGGTAGGCAGCAAGAAGCTTGTCCTGAAAGCCGGACTCGCCGCAGCCCGGCAACTTTCCCTCCTTGACCCAGCCGTCATAGAGCGCGTTCAGCAGCGCTGCGTACTCCTTGCGGATCGGATCGATGACGGTTTTCTGGTCAAGAACGTTTTCGACAACCAGATAGCCGTTTAGCTCGAAGGACGTACGCTGATCATCAGTCAGCATATTTTGTTCCTATCCATCATTTCCCTGCAGTCAGCTTCGGAAGAACATGGTCAATTCCGGAAAGAACAGCACCAGCATCAGGATGACTATCTGGATGCCAATGAAAGGCATGAAGCCCCGGAATATGTCCGGCAATGAAATATGCGGCGGCGCAACGGATTTCAAATAGAACGCGGCCGGTCCGAAAGGCGGTGACAGGAACGACACTTGCATGTTGATGCAGAACAGGATGCCGAACCACACTGATACAAAGCGCGGATCGCTCGCCAGCGGCCCCAGCAGACCGAGTTCTTCCACCGGCAACTTCAGGACGATCGGCAGAAACACCGGCATGACAAGCAGTACGATGCCTACCCAATCCATGAACGCGCCAAGGAAAAGGAAGATAATCATCATCAACAAAAGAATGCCCAATGTCGGCATTTCAGCGCCAACGATCAGGTTTGCAACGTAGGTGGGACCGCCAGCTATTGTATAGGCGCCGGCCAGTGCCGTTGCCCCGAACGTGACCCAGATGATTGTGCCGGTTGATTTGAATGTGCGCATCAATGCCTCGCGCACCAACGTGAAAGTAAATTCGCCGCGCAGCCAGATCAGGACCAGTACTGCAACCGTGCCCATTCCAGCCGCTTCCGTGATCCCGGTGACGCCGCCGTAAATGGAACCGAGTACGACGAAAACAACGAGCAGTGGCGCAATCAGCCCCTTGGTCATGCTCCAGGTAATCGATATGATCTCGCCGCCGAATAGTACGCGCGTCAAGGCAAGGCCTGCAATCAGGAGTACTGAATTGATGGCGAGAGATGAGGCAACATAGGGAGTGTAATCTTCCGGCTTCAGAAGGCCGAGTGAATTTTGAGTTTCGATCATCGCTGCGTGCACCAGCGCCCCGCCGCCCCAGATTGCCAAGAGCCAGCCAACAAAGGTCAAGAAGCACTTTGTCTTCTCAGCGGGCGGAATATCATTCTCGCTCGGTTCCGGCAGCGGTGCCTGTTCGGGATTCAGGCGTGTTCGCACGATAATATAGGCGATATAGCAGCCGGCGAGGATAAACCCCGGTACGAACGCGGCCTTGAACAGCGCATGAATCGAGGTTTCGGTAATCAGTCCATAGAAGATCAGCACGATCGAAGGCGGGATCATTGTACCCAGCGAACCGGACGCGCAGATCGTTCCAACCGCAAGATTCTGGTTGTAGCCGAGCCGCAGCATTTGAGGCAGAGCAATCAACCCGAGCAGTACGACCTCGCCGCCGATGATTCCTGACATTGCCGCCATGACGATCGCCATCAGGGCAGTGACGATTGCAATGCCGCCCCGCGTCCTCGACAGCCACAGGTTGAGGCTTGAATACATGTCCCGCGCTATGCCCGATCGCTCGAGCAATGTCGCCATCAGAATGAATAACGGTACGGAAATCAGGACATAGTCGGTAGTGACGCCATATATGCGCTGGGCGAGAATATTAAGCGGTCCAGTTCCAAAACTCGAGAACAGAAGGTCAGGCCCGAATTTCAATACAAGGACGACGACCGCTAAGAATCCGGATGCAAAGCCTAACGGCATGCCGATTGCCAACAGCACCAGCATGCCGCAAAGCAGGATCAGGGAAATTGTGCCAATATCCATGCCGTTACCCTGGACTTAATGATTTTTTTTATCGATCTCGCCAGCTGTGGCCGCCCGTAGCTGCTCTGCGTCGACGTCAAGGTCGTCGGCCGGGTTGTGATGCTCTGGCGCTCGGTTCCAGTCGTGGATCAGATTGGAAAGCGCTTGCAGGGCAAGAAACACCATTGTGAGCAGTATCAACGGTTTGATGGTCGCGGGAATGGGCGGATCCCAAGCGGTACCGAATCGTTCCCAGCGCATCAGTTTAGCCATCGCCTCGCCATAACCGCCCCAAATAACGGCGAACGCAAACCCCCAAATGCATGCAAGCGACACGATGTCGAAAGTACGTTTCATCCACAAGGGAACGATGTCGTAGAGGATAAAAATCCTGATGTGGCTACGCTGCTGCATCGCGTAGAGACCAGCGGTCAGATAAACCGCGCCTGCAACCCAAAGCGACATTTCGTTGACCCACAGGGTCGGTTTCACGAAAACGTAGCGAAGGATAACCTCGTAAAACATGATTGCCACGATGAACGCCGGCGCCCACATGGCGGCCCGACTGAATCCCCAGGTAATCAAATCCAGAATGCCGGTGCGCTCGTGTTCAACCACGTTGCCTCCTGCCGCCTAAGGCCAAAATTGCAAGGCGGGCTAAATGCCCGCCTTGCACACTTCTCATTGCTCGACAAGAAGACCGAGCGACTTCAGATAGGCCTTGTGACTCGCAACCAGAGCCTTCGCTTCGTCGGTTGTAGCGAATTCGTCCCAGCTCGCCTGTGCGGCGCCGTGGAAAGCTTTGCGATCCTCGGGACTCCAATCACTGATCGTAATTCCCTTCTCGCGTAGCTGCGCGGCCGCCTCATTGTTTGCCTTTTCGCCGCCCATTGCCTGACGCAATGCCAGCTTTTCCATTGCGACCAGCATTATGCGGCGATGGTGTTCAGGCATGGCCTCCCATTTTGCCTTGTTGCATGCCAGGTGATCCGATGGCATCGAATGGAAGCCTGGATACGTTGCATGCTTGGCGATGTCGTAGATGCCCATGCCCATATTGTTGGCAAGGATGGACGCATCAGCGCCATCGATGATGCCGGTTTCGAGCGCCGTGAAAACTTCCGTGAAATCCATCACGATCGGCTTTGCGCCCAGCTTTTCGAAGATCTTGGTTTCCATGCCTGGAGGCGAGCGGAACTTCCAGTCCTTCAGATCGGCAGGTCCGGCAATCGGCTTGGTTGAGGATAGGGATTCCTGACCCACTACCCACCAGCCGATGAGCTGCATGTCGTACTTGTTGTAGAGCTGTTGGGCAGCATCGATGCCGCCGCCAAGAAGCAGCCAGCTAAGCTGTTGGTATGGCGTGTCGTAACCGCCCATGATGTCGCCGACAAACTGGAATGCAGGGTTCTTGCCTGTCTGGTAGGCTCCGCCGGTCATGTCGCAATCAAGGATGCCTGTGGCTGCCGCATCAAATGTTTCGACAGATTTGACCACCGATGATGAATAGAACATCTCAATTGCGATCTCGCCATTTGACATGACCTGCACGTCATCGACAAATATGGCGGCATTCTTGCCCGAAAGTGTTTCCGGGGCGTAGTGCGTCTGGATTCGAAGCGTGGTGGTCTGCGCCAGCGCAGTGCCCGACATCAATCCGGCAATTGCAACTGCAGTCAAAGCTGTAACTGTCTTTTTCATTCCATTCCTCCCAACGTAGTGAATCTGGCGCGCATTCATGCCATACGCGCATACATCAACGTTAGACTCGCAATCGCGCTGCCACAAGCGCAAATTAAAATTTTTCAAAATTTCGTGGAACTTTACTTTTTTCGTGATTTGCGCAAACCTCAGCGGGGATGGAGTGAAATAGGCACCGATTTGGAACCGGTTAGACACCCTTCGACGTCGGCGGATGTGTACGACGACATGCGGTCTCGTCTCGTCACGGGCCGGTTCAAGGCGGGCGAAAGGCTGCGATCCGAGGAACTGAGCCAGCACTACGGCTGTTCGGCCAGCACCATTCGCGAAGTCCTGTTCCGGCTTTCATGCGACGGTCTGGTCGATTTCTTCGATCAGAGGGGGTTTCGTGTGCCGCGCGTCAGCCGCGACGGCATGCGCGAAATCGCCGAAATGCGCATAATGCTGGAATGCGAGGGCGCCGCCCGCTCGATTCAAAACGGCGACATCAGTTGGGAAGCAGGGCTGACGGCAGCACATCACAAGCTGCGCCACATCGAGCAGAAACTGCGTACCGCCGGCCAGATCAGGTCGAACATCGAGGTCTGGTGCGCGGCGGAATGGGAATTTCACCAAAGCCTCATTTCAGCCTGCGGATCAAATCTTCTCGAGGAAATGCATCGCAACGTGTACGACCGGTTCCGCCTGCATCTGTTGACGCTTCTGGAAGGCTACGGGTTCCGTGAACGCGCCATTGCCGAGCATGAGGCCATACTACAGGCCGCGCTCGCCCGCGATCCAGAACTGTGTGCGCAGAAAATCCGCGAGCATCTGTTGAAAAACCTCGATGAGCCGTTCCTGGATGTGGCCGGTTGAATCGCGAGCGGTATCAGCCGCCGGCTCCCTTCAGATCTTCTTCCATGTAGATCCGAATGATCTCGCCGAAATCTTTCTCGGCGCGGAAGCCGAGCGCGATCGCCCGAGCGGGATCGAAATCTCGCGGCCAGCCGCCGACGATGCGCATGATGGTCTCGTCAGGCTGATGGCGGATCAGCTTTGCAACCTCGTTGCCCGCGGCCGATTTCAGCGCCTCGATCTGTTCGCCGACGGTGCAGGAGACGCCGGGCATGTTGAGGCTGAGTCTGCCGCCGAGCAGAGATGTGTCCAGACCGGCAGCATGGATCAAAAATCCCGCGGCCGAGCGCGGCGAGGCGTGCCAGTGACGAACATCTTCCCCGACCGGAAGAATGGCTTCCTGGCCGTTCAGCGGTTCGCGGATGATACCCGAGAAGAAGGAGGACGCGGCGAGGTTGGGTTTGCCCGGCCTGACAACGATCGTGGGCAGGCGTATCGACAATCCATTGATCATGCCCTTGCGGCTGTAGTCAGCGACCAGCAGTTCGGTCATCGCTTTCTGCGCGCCGTAGGAGGTTTGCGGCGCGCACAGGAAATCGTCGCCGATCTTGTCGGGAAAAGGCGGGCCGAACACGGCTATCGACGAGGTGAATATGAATTTCGGTACATATGCGCCCGCGCTCGCCTCGTGCTGTTGCCGCAATGCTTCCAGAAGCCGCCACGAACCATGCGCGTTGATTTGCCAGCCCCTGTCGAAGTTCTTCTCCGCGTCGCCCGAAACGATGGCGGCAAGGTGGAATACGAGATCCGGCCGTTCCTGCGCGAGTTGCCCGCACACGGCGGTCTCGGAAAAGTCGCCGGTTGCCGCCCTGACCGGAAAGCTTGCCGCCGGAAGCGTAGCCGGAGCGACATCGAACAAAATCATCTCGCTGATTCGCGCCGACCAGATTTCGTCCGCCGCCAGCCTTCGCGCCAGTTTCTGGCCGACCATCCCCGCGCCGCCAACAATCAGTACTCGCATCGTCATTGCTCCATGTTTGTTGCATCAAGAGCAAAAATGCCGCCTCGCCTCAAGCGCAATTGCCATTGCGGCTTCTACCGGGGCTTCACGCCGGCTGATGAAAAATTGCCTGCGATGCCATTGATCAATCCCGGCTTGCGCCTGTACACCGGCGAGGTTGCGGTTCCGCAAGGTTGCCTGCAGGAATT
>JBFIBB010000086.1:0-12256 GCA_041582695.1 Rhizobiaceae bacterium | reverse complement strand
GTCGGTACGGCTCAAACACGGATCATCGAGCGCCAGGGCAAGGCGCCGATCGTCTATTCGCCGCGATTCGCGGTCGAGGCCGCCCAATGATCGAGAACGCGCATTGCTTCCTCCGCCGTCGCGACGGGCGAATCTCCCTCGTGCGGCGGTCGCGAGATCATTTCCACCGGAATGGCGAGCCTGCGTGCCGCAACGAGCTTGGCCCGGCTTGCCTCGCCGCCGCTGTTCTTCGCGACGATCGCATCGATCCTGTGTTTGAGCAGAAGCGCCTCCTCCGCCGCCGTGTCAAACGGTCCGCGGTGCAGAATATACTCCGCATTTGGGACTGCGAGCGGCGGTTCGACCGGGTCGACGCTGCGGATCAGATAAAAATGCTGCGGCGCAGCGCAAAGCGGTTCCAGTTCCTGCCTGCCAAGCGTGACGAACACGTGCCGTGGCGCGGTACCGAGCGCCTTGATCGCAGCGCCTATATCGCTGTGGAACCTCCATTTGTCGCCTGGCTCCGGTTGCCATTGCGGGCGCCGTACGGAAATCAGCCGGATTGCCGCGGCCGATGCCGCCGCAATAGCGTTGCGCGAAATGTTGGCCGCGAAAGGATGTGTCGCATCGACGAGCACATCGATGCCGTTGTCCCGAAGATACTGCGCCAGTCCAACCGGGCCGCCGAATCCGCCGGTGCGGACAGGAACGGGTTGGGAAATGGGATTTGCGGTTCTGCCGGCAAGCGAAATTGTAGTTTCGAATCGGCTGTCGCCGGCAAGCCGCTCCGCCAGGACGCGCGCTTCTGTCGTACCGCCAAGAATGAGAACGCGGAAGGTCATCATGCCTTCTAATGACCAAACCAGCTGGGTCACAACAACAAAATGGCTGTCGGTGATCGGCATCGGCGAGGACGGTGTGGCCGGTCTTGGCGATGACGCGAAAGCGCGGATTTCCGCCGCATCCGTCGTTTTCGGCGGAAAGCGCCATCTTGCACTGGCCAAGAGTCTGATCTGCGGCGAAGCGCGAAGCTGGCCTTCGCCATTCGACAGCGCCGTCGACGCGGTCGTTTCGCTTCGGGGCGCAAATGTGTGCGTTCTGGCATCGGGCGATCCCTTCTTGCACGGTGTTGGCGCGACGCTTGCTCGCCGGATCGCATCCGATGAAATGCATGTCGTTCCCCACATCTCCGCTTTCAGCCTGGCAGCATCGCGGTTGGGTTGGGCGCTGCAGGATACCGACACGGTTTCGCTGCACGGACGCGACATCGCACACCTGCGCCCGCTGTTGCATCCGGGCAGGCATCTGCTGGCCCTGACATCCGGCGAGGACGGTCCGCACGACGTCGCCCGTTTGCTGACGCGCCTCGGCTTCGGCCCGTCGCGGTTTGTCGTGCTGGAAGCCCTTGGCGGCCCGTATGAACGGGTAATCGACACCATTGCGGCGAGTTTTGATTTGCCGGCTGTCAATCCGCTCAACATCATTGCCGTCGAGGTATCCGCCAGCCCTCATGCCGCCGTGATTCCGTTGACCCCGGGTTTGGCGGATGAGTTCTTCGATCATGACGGCCAGATCACGAAGCACGAAATCCGCGCGCTGACGCTCGCCGCACTCGAGCCGCGACGTGGCGAACTGCTCTGGGATATTGGTGCAGGCGCCGGTTCGGTGGCGATCGAATGGATGCTGCGCCATCCCTCGATGCGCGCCATCGCCATCGAGGAAGACGGCACACGGGCTGCGCGTATTGCGGTCAATGCGCAGAATCTCGGTGTGCCCGCCTTGCAGACGGTCACCGGCAGCGCGCCCGGCACCCTGTCCGGACTAACCCAACCGGACGCGATTTTCATCGGCGGCGGCGGCTCGAAAGACGGCGTCGCCGCGCGCGCGATCGAAAGCCTGCGCCCAGGTGGCCGGCTGGTCGCCAATGCAGTGACGTTGCAGATGGAAGCCGTCCTTATCGATCTTCACTCCCGGCATGGCGGAGAACTGACCCGGCTTGCTGTATCACGCGCCATACCGGTGGGAGCCATGACCGGCTGGAGACCCGCGATGCCGGTCACGCAATGGAAATGGACGAAGTCATGATTGTGCTCGGTCTTGGCTTTTCCTCCAGCGCCGCGAGCGCCGACCTCGTTTCGGCCATCGACGCCGCGATTTCCGGTCAAAAACTCCGCCGTGCCGATATCGGCGCATTGGCGTCCGCCGATTTCAAGCGCGGCGCGCGTTGTCTTGCCGAAGCCGCGAACGAACTCGGTGTTGACGTTCTGTTTGCCTCGGAGACGGCGCTCGGGCGCGTTGAAAACCGGATCGTCACGCGGTCGGCCCGTTCGCGCGAACATTCCGGCAGCGATTGCCTGTGCGAAGCTGCAGCTCTGGCTGTCCTTTGCGAAAACGCCAAACTTGTCATGCCGCGCCTCGTTTGCGGGCCGGTGACCTGCGCCATCGCTTTGGGAGAGCCGCAATGACGGTTCACTTCATCGGCGCCGGTCCCGGCGCGGCAGACCTGATCACCGTCCGCGGCCGTGACATACTGAACCGCTGCCCGGTCTGCCTCTACGCCGGGTCGATCATACCAATAGCGCTGCTCGAACATTGCCCCCCCGGCGCGCGCATTGTCGATACCGCGCCGATGTCGCTGGACGAACTGGAGGCCGAGTATGTTTCAGCGCACAAGCAGGGGCTGGATGTCGCAAGGCTGCATTCGGGCGATCTGTCTGTATGGAGCGCGGTTGCCGAACAAATCCGGCGGCTTAGGCGAAACGGCATTGAATACTCGCTGACTCCCGGTGTTCCTTCCTTCGCCGCGGCGGCTGCCGCCATCGGGCGCGAACTGACATTGCCGGAAGTGGCGCAAAGTCTGGTACTGACCAGAGTTTCCGGTCGCGCGTCGAAAATGCCTGCGGGTGAAACTCTCGCCGCTTTCGGGCGCACCGGCGCAACGCTCGCCATTCATTTGGCGATCCATGCACTGAATCGCGTTGTGGGTGAACTGACGCCGCTTTACGGGCCCGACTGCCCGGTGGTCGTGGTCGCCCGGGCAAGCTGGCCTGATGAAAAAATAGTGCGGGCAACGCTATCAACCATCGAGGATGCCATGCGTAAAACGGGGATCGACCGCACGGCGCTCATTCTGGTCGGGCGCAGTCTGGCAGAGGAAGAACATGCCGAAAGCGCGCTCTATAACGAATACTATCAGCGACGGTTCCGGGGACGGGAATGATGATCGGTCGTCGCTTTGAACGGCGCATGTCCCATGCGTTTTCCGTTACGGTCGAAGATCAGGATTTCGAGCGCGATCGCCTGGTCGTCAAGCACCGAGGCGGCTGTAGTCCACGCCCGCGCTGCAACCTCGCCGCCGATATCGATCTTTTCGCCTTGCGCAAGCGCGAAGGCTTCCGCCACGCTCCCGGCGGCGCCAATGGATGCCGCGAGACCTTTGCTTGCGCCCCGCGCAAGCGCCATTTCCGCAAGCTCGGTCAGGTCGGGGGCGCCGCGGTTGGAATGCAGATCGAGCATGCCGTGCGCGAGTTTGGTCATCTTGGCTATGCCGCCGGCAATGGTGACTTTGGCGACCGGATGCTTCCTGATGTATTTAAGCGTACCGCCGACGAAATCGCCCATATCGAGAAGTTGTTCCTCGGCAAGTCCGTGAAAGGACCTGACGGCATCCTCGGACGCCGACCCGGTCGACGCGGCAACATGGTCGTGGCCCGCGGCGCGCGCCACGTCGACGCCACGATGGATCGAATGGATCCAGGCCGAACAGGAATAGGGAATGACTATACCGGTGGTGCCGAGGATCGAAATGCCGCCAACGATTCCGAGCCGGCCATTCAACGTTCTGCGCGCCATTTCCTCGCCGCCCGGCACCGAAATCTCGACTGTGAAATCATCCGCTCCGCCGGCGATATCGGAGATAGCCTTGGCAATCATCTTGCGGGGTACCGGGTTGATGGCCGGTTCCCCCGGTGGAACGGGCAATCCCGCCCGCGTTACGGTGCCCACACCGGGGCCAGCCCTGAACAGCAGGCCCTCGCCCTTGCCGCTGCGGCTGACCGTTGCGCAGATCAATGCGCCATGGGTTACGTCGGGATCGTCTCCGGCGTCCTTGACGATCGCGGCAATGGCCCGCCCGGGTTCGAGCGCATGCCGGGCAAGCGCGAAGGCCGGGGTTTGCCCGCCCGGAAGCGTGATCGTGACCGGATCGGGAAATTCGCCGGTCAGCAACGCGGCGCACGCCGCTTTGGCCGCCGCTGCCGCGCACGCGCCGGTCGTCCATCCGCGCCGCAATTCCTTTCTTTCGTCGTCCATCGCCAGAGCTATAAGCTTACACAAGCGGGGCGTCACCAGAATATGGTGTGGAAATGAGTTTGAAGAGGCAGTTGAGCCGCCTGCCGTTTCGGCCGGTGGCGTTTGAACCGGGCCATGTCTGGCTGGCGGGCGCCGGACCGGGAAATCTTGGAAGCCTGACGCTCGACGTGCTGGACGCGATCGCCTGCGCGGACGCGATCGTTTACGACGCCCTGGTCAATCGCGATGTTCTGAAGATTACCGACGGGGCGGAATTGCATTTCGCCGGCAAACGGGGCGGCAAGGTGTCCGCCGCCCAGGAAACGATCAATGCGCTTCTTGTTCGCCTTGCCGGCGAAAACAAGCGCGTCCTGCGGCTAAAGGGCGGCGATCCCTATATTTTCGGGCGTGGCGGCGAAGAGGCGCTGATGCTGGCGCAGGCCGGCATTCCGTTCCGTGTCCTGCCCGGCATTACTGCTGCCTTTGCCGCGCTCGCAAGCCTCGATATTCCCGCAACAATGCGCGGGATCAACCGCGCCATCATCCTTGCGACCGGCCACGCGCCGGGAAGCGAAGGCGATGTCGATTGGGCCTCTCTGGCGAAAACCGGCCAGCCGGTCATCGTCTATATGGGTTTGACAAACATCCAAAAGATCGCCGGTGCGCTGATCGAGGGCGGGATGTCCGGCGACACGCCGGCGGCGGTAGTTCAGTCGGCGACCACACCGGAAGAAAGGATTGTCGTGGCGACTGCGTCGACCATTGCCGGGCGGGTGATGAAGGAAGGATTTGCCTCCCCGGCGCTGGTCATCTTCGGAGGGATAGTTTCGTTGCGGGAAATGCTTCAACCAGGCAGCGACACAGGGGAGCAACGTTGACCGCCCGCGGCCTCATCATCGGTGCGCCGCGATCGGGCAGCGGTAAAACCAGTATAGCCATCGGCCTGATGCGGGCGCTGCGGCGGCGCGGCATCGCGGTCAGGGGAGCCAAGTCCGGTCCGGACTACATCGATCCCGGCTTTCACATGGCCGCCACCGGCTTGCCTGGCGTCAATCTGGATAGCTGGGCAATGCCGCCGGCGCTACTCGATCACCTCGCTTGCGATGCGGCTTCCGACGCCGAAATCCTTGTTGTCGAAAGCGCAATGGGTCTGTTCGACGGCATCATGGCTGGCGAAGGCCGGACCGGGGCTGCGGCCGATCTGGCCCGGCGGTTCGGCTTGCCGTCAATACTGGCGCTCGACGTTTCCGGCCAGTCGCAGACTGCTGCCGCCGTCGCCCGCGGTTTCGCGCTTCATGATCCGCTGGTCAAGATCGCCGGAGTGGTGCTCAACCAGGTCGCCAGCGACCGCCATGCAGGTTACTGCGCCGATGCCATCGAAAGGATCGGCCTGCCGGTGGTTGGCGTAATCAGGCGCAATCCCGACATGGCCTTGCCCGAAAGGCATCTGGGCCTCGTCCAGGCGAGCGAGCACGAGGCAATTGATGGTTTCATCGAGCGCCTTGCCGACACAATGGAAGCGTCTCTGGCAATCGACCGCATTTGCGCGCTGGCGGAACCGCTTGCATCCGGATCCGGCGGTGAAGCTGCGAACGGCGCATTCCTGGTCCCGCCCGGTCAAAGGATCGCGCTCGCCAGCGACGCCGCTTTCAGCTTCGTCTATCCGCATGTGATCGCGCGATGGCGGCGGGCGGGCGCCGAACTGGTGCCGTTTTCACCGCTGGCCGACGAGGCGCCGCCGCAGGATTGCGATTGCTGCTGGCTGCCGGGCGGATATCCGGAACTGCATGCGGGCAAGCTCGCCGATGCGCAAAACTTCCGCATTGGAACAGTCCGCTTCGCCGAAACCCGTCCGGTGCACGGCGAATGCGGAGGCTACATGGTGCTCGGCGAAACGCTGGAGGACGCAGACGGCCAAACGCACCGGATGCTCAGCTTGCTTGACCACTCGACGAGTTTTGCCAAGCGCAAGATGAACCTCGGATACCGTCAGGCGCGTTTGCGGTTCGATTGCGCGATAGGTGCGGCCGGCGAAACGGTTCGCGGCCACGAGTTCCACTATGCCCGCACGATCGATGCGGGGCGTGACGACAAGCTTGCCGAAATAGCCGACGGACTTGGCAATGTGATAGGCCTTTCCGGTGGTCGCCGCGGTTACGTGACCGGTTCTTTCTTTCATGCAATCGCGCGAGGCGAATGATGAAATTGCCGCCCGCTCTTGAGAACCGTTTTCACGAGTTTCTGTGCTGCCTGGCGTTCTATACACGGCTGCCCCTCGGCAGGTTTTTTGCGAAGGATTCGGATTTTACCTCCGCACAATGGGCCGCCCCCGCAGCCGGAATCGTCATCGGTCTTTGCGCGGGGGCGGTCTTCGCGGTCGCCTACGCCGCGGGCGTGCCGTCGGAGGTTGCCGCCGCCATTTGTCTCGCGGTCGTCATCCTGCTCACGGGAGCCCTGCACGAGGATGGCGCCGCCGACATGGCTGATGGCTTCGGCGGAGGCCGGACTGTCGAACGAAAACTGGAGATCATGCGCGACAGCAGGCTTGGCACTTTTGGAGCGCTGACGCTTGTCATGACGGTCTTGTTGCGATGGTCGGCCCTTGCCGCAATGTCGGACCCGGTTGACGCAGCATTGGCTCTTGTTGCCGCCCACGCGGCCTCTCGCTCGGCGATTCCCGTTTTCTTGATGAACGTACCCGCCGCCCGTACGGACGGTTTGGGCGCGGGTGTCGGACCAATCGACCGGCAATCCGCTGGCCTGGCGCTTTTGATCGGTGCCGCGGCACTGATGCTGGCCGGGGTTTCCGCGGCCATTTTGGCGGCCGCCGCGCTGGTGGTCTGGTATTTCGCATTGCGGGCCTTGTGCATCCGGCAGATCGGCGGACAGACCGGCGACGTCGTCGGCGCCCTGCAGCAAGGCGGCGAGATCATCGTTCTCGTCGCTGCCGTTTCATGGTGAACGGCCAAAAGAAATCCGTGCGAAGATAACCACTCAAGGACAGGAGACCATATGTTCGAATCGATCGATGCCTTGCGCCAGGCCTGCCGGGAACTGCCGGCCGGAAACGAAGAGGCCGCGGCGGCAGCAGCCTCACGCCAGGACATGCTGACCAAGCCGCAAGGCAGTCTCGGCCGGCTGGAAGAACTCGCCATCTGGCTTGCTCGCTGGCAGGGTATTGCCGTGCCGGTGCTCGATGATGTCAAGGTGTTGGTCTTCGCCGGTTCGCACGGCGTCACCGCGCGCGGAGTATCTGCCTTTCCAGCGGAGGTGACTAGCCAGATGGTCGCCAATTTCGCCGCCGGCGGCGCGGCAATCAACCAGTTGGCGAGGCAAGCCGGAGCGGCGTTGGAGGTGATTGAACTCGAGATCGCCAATCCGACAGGCGACCTGACTGTTACGGCTGCGATGAACGACGACGAATTCCTGCGGGCTGTTTCACGCGGATATGACAGCGTCGACGCAGCCGCTGATCTGATCTGCCTCGGCGAAATGGGCATCGGTAACACCACCGTGGCTGCGGCGGTCGCGGCCAATCTTTTCGGTGGCAACGGCGCCTACTGGGTAGGGCGCGGCACCGGTGTTGATGACGCCGGCCTGGCGCGCAAGGCAGCCGCTGTGGATGCTTCAGTTCAAACCCATCGCGACCTTGCCGGTGATCCGCTGCGTATTCTAGCTGCCGTCGGCGGCCGCGAACTTGCGGCGATTTTCGGCGCCTCGCTGGCGGCCCGGAAGAACAGCATCCCGATCCTGCTCGATGGTTTCGTCTGCACCGCAGCGGCGGCTCCGCTTGCGCTGCTCAGCGAAGGCGGGCTCGAACATGCGAAATGCGCGCACCGGTCCGCCGAGCAGGCCCATGCCGCAATTCTGGACAAGCTGGGCATGAATCCGCTGCTGAACATGAACATGCGTCTCGGAGAAGGTTCCGGCGCATGCCTTGCGGTCAACATCCTGCGCGCGGCGCTCGCCTGCCATGCCGGCATGGCGAGCTTCGCCGAGGCAGGCGTGTCCAACAAGGAGGACTGACAATAAACCGCCATCGAATTTTCTGAGAATGCAAAAAGGCGCGGATTGCTCCGCGCCTTTTTTCTTCCCGTGTCGGCGATTGATTATGAGCCCGGGCCGTCATCGAAGCCAACCTTGTCCACCAATGTGGAGGCGGCCTTGTAGTTTTTCACGATCTCGTCTAGCGGAAGCGCATCGGGTTTGATTTGACCGAAGGAACCAACGATTTCGGACACCTTTGACCCCGGCTTCACCGGATACTCGAATACCTGCTCCGCATAGATTTCCTGTCCCTCCGTAGAAGCCAAGAACTCCATGAGCCGTATTGCATTCTCCCGGTTCGGCGCATGCTTGGCCAGGGCCATGCCGGATATGTTCACATGAGCGCCGCGGTCATTGTTGTTGGGAAACAGGACCTTGATGGCGTTGGCCCAGTCCTTTTGTTCCGGCTCTTCTTCATTGGTCATCATCAGCCCGACATAATATGTGTTGCCGAGTGCAATATCACATTCGCCGGCGAATATGCTTTTCGCCTGGGCCCTGTCGTTCCCGTTAGGTTTGCGCGCGAGGTTGTTTTTCACGCCAACCAGCCACTTTTCAGCTTCCTGCTCGCCATGGCGGGCGATCATCGAGGAAAATAGCGCAATGTTGTAAGCGTGCTGTCCGCTGCGGACGCAAATGCGTCCCTTCCATTTCGGATCGGCAAGCTCCTCGTAGGTGATTTCATTTTGGTCTACCCTTTCCTTGGAAGCGTAGACGACGCGTCCGCGCGTTGTCAGGCCGAACCAGTGCCCTTCGGGGTCCCGGTACGATTCAGGAATATTGTCGTTGATCTCCTTATCGTTGACGGCCTGGGTAACGCCTTCTGCCTTTGCTTGACTGAGCCGGCCGATATCGACGGTAAATATCAGATCGGCTGGCGAGTTGATGCCTTCAGCCTTCACCCGTTCCACCAGACCCTTGTCGAGAAACAAAACGTTGGTCTTGATCCCCGTTTCCTTTGTAAACGCCTCGAGAAGCGGTGCGATCAACTGCGGCTGCCGATAGGAATAGACGTTGACTTCCTCTGAGGCATAAGCGCCGGCAACTGAAAGGAAAACAGTTGCGGCCGTGGCTGTAAGTCCAGAAACGATAGTGCGGAAATGCATTGCGTGCTCCGTGCATTAACATGATTGGATTTGTCACCTTTTATTCGAGCGCCTCGCCGAGTCAACAAAAAACTGGACAAAACTTGTCATCTTTTCTAGAACGATTCTAAACAATGCTTTTCTTGGAAGTTTCGGAGACGATAATGAGGCTGACTCGGCAGACCAACTACGCAATTCGGATGTTGATGTACTGTGCCGCCAACAAGGACGGATTGAGCCGTGTTCCGGACATCGCCCGGTCCTATAACGTCTCGGAGCTTTTTCTGTTCAAGATTCTCCAGCCGCTGGTCGGCCGCGGCCTTGTGACCACGGTGCGCGGCCGCAACGGCGGCATCCGCCTTGCCAAGCCGCCCGCAGATATATCGCTGCTCGATATCGTCAAATCCACTGAAGACAACTTCACGATGGCCGAGTGTTTCGGCAATGATGATGCGGATTGCCCCCTGGTAAACAGCTGTGCCCTCAATTCGGCGTTGCGCGAAGCGCTCGACGCTTTTTTCTCCGTTCTCGCCAAATACAGCATTGACGATCTTGTCCAGGCCCGAACCGACATCTCCGCCCTGCTCGGTATTCCCGATATGGCGACGAGAACCGCCGTACACGGCTGACCGGCAATGGCGCAGAAAAAGGCGCATGAGGTTGACTCTTGGCTGGCAAGCCCGGCTGCTTCCGTGCGTATTGTGCTGATCTACGGCCCCGACCAAGGATTGGTTTCGGAGCGCGCCCGAAGTTTTGCCGACGGCACAGGGCTCGCGCTCGACGATCCGTTCTCTGTCCTGAAACTTGACGCTTCCGAATTGGCCGCAGACGCTGGCCGTTTGGTTGACGAAGCCCGCACGGTCGCGATGTTCGGCGGTGACCGACTGATCTGGATTCGCAACGCCGGTAGCGACAAGGCGTTCGCCGGCGCCATAGCAACGCTATGCGAAAATCCGCCGGTCGACGCCATCATTCTGATCGAGGCCGGTGAACTCAACAAGACGTCGGCGCTTAGGCGCACCGTAGAGCAATCCGCAGCCGCCATGGCGTTGCCATGCTACGCTGACAATTCCAGGGCAATCGACGGGTTGATCGACAGCGAACTGACTGCGGCCGGCCTCAAGATTGATCTGGAGGCCCGCCAGCTGCTCAAATCGTTGCTTGGCGGCGACCGGCTCGCAAGCCGTGGCGAGATCGGTAAACTCGTTCTTTACTGCCGAGGCGGGTCCATCATCAGTGCCGCTGACGTCCAGGCATCAATCGGTGATGTCTCGGCATTGTCGCAGGACGCCGTCATCGACGCTGTGTTGACCGGAAATCCCGGCGATTATGACCGTTCCTATTCGCGATTCATCGCCTCGGGCGCTCACCCGTTCGTGTTGCTTTCCGCCATGATCCGCCAGTTCCAGCAACTGCAGCTCATGCGCAGCCGCGTTGATGCTGATGGGGCAAGCCCGGCATCCGTGGTCGCATCATGGAAGCCGCCGGTCTTTTTTGCACGCCGCAACGTTGTCGAGACCGCGCTTGCCAGGATGAATGCGGAATTTGTTGCCCGCACATTGGAACGGATGCAGGATGCAGTGCTGAACACCCGGCAAAAGGCCGATCTTGCTGTTTCGATTTCTCGTCAGATCCTGTTGTCCGCATGCCTTGAATCAGCCCGCCGCGCGCGATAGCTGAGTATATGTAGCCGGCGAAATGTCGCGGCTTCAGTTTTTTAGGCGACGACAGAGATCGTCCAGCTGGTCAAGTGTCTTGTACCCTATTCGCACTTCGCCACCCCGGGCGCGGTGGGTAATGGTCACTGCAAGTCCTGTGCTGTCAGACAGTGCTTTTTCCAAGGCAGACGTGTCAGGATCCTTGACAGCTCTTGATTTCTTGCGGCTCACGCCATCGTTGCTGTCGGCTTTCTGCGCCAGCGCTTCGGCTTGCCGCACCGACATTCCTGTGTCGATGATCTGCCGCGCAAGCGCGATCGGATTTTCCGATGTGATCAGCGCCCGGGCATGGCCCGCCGAAAGCGATCCATCGGCCAGCATGTCCCTGATCGCATCAGGCAGGGTCAGCAGTCTCAGTGTATTGGCGACATGGCTACGGCTTTTGCCGATGACATTGCCGAGCTCGGCCTGGCTGTATCCGTAGTCATCGATCAACTGCTGATAGCCGCGCGCCTCTTCTACCGGATTGAGGTCGGCGCGCTGGACGTTTTCGATGATGGCAAGTTCAAGCGCGACCCGATCGTCTACATCGCGAATGATGACCGGAATTTCCACTAATCCGGCGCGCTGCGCCGCCCGCCATCGCCGCTCACCGGCAATGATTTCATAACCTCCGCTTGTCCGTCCAGGTCTGACGACGACCGGCTGCACGATACCGTGTTCACGGATCGACTGCGTCAGGTCGGCCAGATCGGCTTCCGAAAACCGGCGCCGCGGATTTCCTGGATTGGCGACAATCAGATCGATGCTGATGTGTCCGTCGCTGACCGTTCGTGCATGTGTGTCGGGCTTGTCCATTTCCCCGATAAGGGCGGCCAATCCACGTCCCAGCCGTCTTTTTGCCGGATCTTCGTTCATGGTTCTCGCTTCATTGGTTCCGGTACCGAATCGATGTTCATGCGGCGGCCAGGCGCTTCTCCCGGTTGATGACTTCGGACGCAAGCCGCAGATATGCCTGGCTGCCGGCGCAGTGCAAATCGTAGAGAATTGCGGGCTTGCCGTAGGAAGGCGCCTCCGACACGCGAACATTTCGGGGAATGACCGTATTGTATACCGTATCGCCCATATGGGCCCGTACGTCCGCCACCACTTGATTGGCGAGATTGTTGCGGCCGTCGAACATAGTCATGACGATGC
>JBFIBB010000085.1:0-12425 GCA_041582695.1 Rhizobiaceae bacterium | reverse complement strand
GCGACCTGTTCGCCGTTGACAGAAACGCGAACCTCGACCGGGCCGCGCTCTTCGCGGCTCGAAGTCACGCGGTAGGTCATCTCCAGCGGTTTTCCGGCAATGCCGAAACGCGGCGCCCGTTCGAACCGGATGCGGCGGTCGAGCTCACCGTCGTCGCCGGTGACAAGGACGTGGAGCGGGGCGGGGAAAGCCGGCGCATCGGCGTTCGGCGTGTCGTGAACCTGGCCGTCGGTGATCACGATCGCTCCGGCGACCCGGGAGGGCGGGACGTCGCGCGTGGCGCTCTCGAGCGCTTCGAATAGTCTCGTTTCGGTCCGTTCCTCGGCCTTGGCCGCGCGTCCGGCCTCGACCTCGCGGATGTCGAATTGCGGGAAGCGCGACAGCCTGCCCTTGATCTGGTCGACGGCGGCGCTGGTCTGTGCGCTGCGTTCGCCGATATCCTGGCTTTGGCTGCGGTCGACGACGAGCGCAACGACGCTTTTGAGCGGCTCGCGTTCTTCATCTAGAATGACCGGATTTAGAAGCGCGGCGGCAAGTGCGAGCGAGGCGGCAAGCCGGAACAGCGCGCCGCGCTGGCGCAGATAGAGACCTGCAAGCGCCAGTATTAGCGCGATGGCGCAAACCGCGATGACGATCGGCCAGGAGGCAAGCGGTTCAAATCCGATCGAAATATTCATGACGTTACTGCCCCAGCCTTTCGAGCAGGATCGGGAGATGAACCTGGTCGGATTTGTAGTTGCCGGTCAGCATGTACATCATGATGTTGACGCCGGAACGGAAGGCGTAAACGCGCTGCATCGGATTTGCCGGTACGGTCGGGAACATCGACCGCCCGTTTTCGTCGATCGCCCATGCGCCGGCAAAATCCGCCGCCGTGATCATAATCGGCGATACGCCGTCGCCGGTGCGTACCGGCCGGTTTTCGCTGTTCTCGGCTTCGAGTGAAGCCTCCACCCAAAGCGGTGCGTCGGCATACCGGCCGGGAAATTCACGCAGGATGTAGAATGATTTCGTCAGTACGTGATCCGGCGGAACCGGTTCCAGCGGCGGCACGTTGAGATTGGCCAGGATCTCGCGCAGGCGCAGCGTGGCAGGGCTCGCTCCGCTGGCGCCGAAACCGCTGGCGTACTGGTCGCGCGTATCGAACAGTACCGTACCGCCGCGCTGCATGTAGGCGTCGACGCGCGCAATCGCTGCGGCGTTCGGCATCGCGGCGGCGGGATCGACCGGCCAGTAGATCAGCGGATAGAACGACAGTTCGTCGGTCGAGATGTCTACGCCGGCGGGGTCACCCGGTTCGAGCGCGGTTTTTTCGATCAGGAACCGGTTGAGACCGGCGATTCCGGCCCTGCTGATCGAATCGACCGCCGCGTCTCCGGTCAGCACATAGGCGATGCGGGTCTTGGATATCGCTTCGATGGCTTCGAGGTCGCCGGGTTTGGCGTCGCTATCCTGGGCGATGGCCGGAGACTGGAGGGCGAGCGTTGCCGCAATCGCGGCGATGGCAATCAGCGTGGCCGCCGCACCGGCGCGCTGTCCGGCGCTGCGGCGTGCGAACACGCCTCCGATCCAGAACACGGCCAGTGTATCGAGCGCAAGCAGCACGAGGGCGAGCGTAATCAGCAAACCTTTCAGGTCGCGCTGCTCGTCAAATCCGTAAGAGATTTGGGATACCGGAAGATCGGTCGCCGGTATCGCGGCCCGCGCGAGCTTCGCGCCGGCCCGCAGCAGATTGTGGGCCACCACCCCTTCGCCGGTTCCGTAAAGGCCGGGAGGATTGGAAATCGTCACCGGCGGTTCGGCAGTGTCCAGAACAAGCGGATTGGCGTCGGGCGGCGGCGGCACAAGCGCGCCCTCAGCCGAGATCATGCGGAATGGGGCAAGCGTCGCCGGCTTGCCATCGGGGCTGCGCTCGATCCGGCCCTGGTTGCGCGAGAACTGTACCACGCGGCGCAGCATCTCGACGAAACTTCCCGAAATCGGCAGGTTCGACCATGTCGCTTCGGGCGTCACATGGAACAGAACCAGCGTGCCGTCGCCGCGTTTGACGCCAGTAACCAGTGGCGTACCGTCTGCAAGCGCCGCCCAGGTACGCTCGACGATGTCGGGCGTGGGCTCGGCCAGCACCTGGCGGCGCACCACCACCTCGCGGGGCGGGGCCAGATCGAAGAACGGTCCTTGCTGCGGGAATTCGGCGACAGGCTGCGGCTCGGTCCATGACAGGGTGCCGCCAAGCGCGCGTTCGCCGAGCCGCAGCTTGACCGGCAGCAGGTCATCGTCGTTTCCGGCCGCGGCAAGCCTTGCGCCGGCGAAGCGCACCAGCGTTCCGCCGCCTTCGACCCACTCGACCAGTCTCGATCGGGCCTCATCCGGCAATATGCCGACATCGGCCATCACGATGATCGCCGGCTTTTGTTCGATGAGTTCGGGAACCGCCTGAGCGAGGTCCAATGTTTCGGGCTCGACTAGGTCGGCAAAGGGAGCGAGCGCCTTGCGGATGTAGTAGAGCGGGGAGAGCAGGGGCTGATCCTGGTCGGCTTCCGCCGCCGAGATCAGGCCCACACGCCGGCGGCGGGTATTCTCATCGAGCACCCGCACGGCAGACGCCAGTTGCTCGCCTTCGATGACGATGGCGTTGAAATCGTTGCGCAACTCGAAAGGCACAGACAATTCGGCGGTTGTCTCAGCCGATCCTGCGCCGAATGTTGCGACCGCTTCGGCAATGCGCCGGCCCTTGTCGTCAAGCGCCAGTACGGTCACCCGGCGCGGCGCGGGATCGTCTCCGGCGCGGATCAGCGTGGTCACCATGGCTTCGGGCTCGTTTTCGGCTGTGGTCAGGCCAACGGCGCCGAGCTGGTCCGGGGCAGCCCACACCAGGTTTGTGACGTTTTTGCCAAGCATTCTTTGAAACGCTGCTTCGTCGCCTTCGGCCGCAAGCCCGTCAGACAACACCGCAAGGGTCGTATCGGGCAGGCTGGCGATCGCCGCGGCCACACGGGCGAAAATCGCGGGACGGTCGGCCGGAACGGGGCGCGGTATTGCGGCGCGCAGCCGGTTCAGCGCCGTTTCGGCATCGAAGGGCCCGACATCCGCATTGGCCGCTTCGGCAGTCAGCGCAAGAACCACCGGCATGCCGCTTTCGCCGGCGTCGTTGATCAGGCGCTCCGCCGTCGCCACCCGCTTGTCCCAGTCGCGGGCCGACGGCCAGGAATTGTCGATCACAAGGGCGAGCGCAGAGCCCTTGGTTGCGACCTTCTCGCTCGGTTTGAATACCGGATCGGCCAGCGCCAGGATCACGAGCGCAGCCAGCGTCAGCCGCAGCAGGGTGAGCCACCACGGGCTTTGGTGCGGCGTTTCCTCCGGCTTCAGCACGCGCGCCAGAATTCTGAGTGGCGGAAACACCTCGATTCGCGGGCGGGGAGGCGTCAGCCGCAGCAGCCACCAGATAACCGGCAGCGCAATCAGGCCGTAGAGGACAAGCGGTTGGGCAAATGCCAGCGGAAGCGCGTTCATCTGCCGCCTCCGTGATGAAAGCCGGGTTCGGCGGTCAGCATCATGTGAACGTGGGCCAGCGCTTCGGAGGCAAGCCTGTCGGTATGGTTTACCGTGTAGCTCCAGGACAGCCGCCGGCTCCAGGCGGCGAGTTCCTCGCGGCGGGCGAGATACTGGCGGCGGTAGTCCTGCGCCACGGTTTCGGCGCGGCCGGCGGTCAACCGCGAGCCGCTTTCCGGATCGCGAAACTCGGTGCGGCCGGTATAGGGAAAGCTCTCCTCGGCCGGATCGGCGATTTCGATCAGGTGCACGCGCACGCCGCGGTCGGCGAGCGGAGAAAGCCATGCGATCGTCTCGTCGGCGGGATCAAGGAAATCGCTGGCCACGATGACATCCGACATGCGCCGTATTTGCGACAGGTCGGGGCGGGCGGGTTGGCCGGAGGCGTGGGCGAGGTGTCCGGCAAGCCGCTCGGCGCCATTGCGGGAGGTGAACGGATCGGTAAGTCCCGGCCAGGCAATTCGTTCGCCGCTGCGCGACAGCAACTCGGCAAGCGCGAGGATGAGCACCAGCGCCCGTGACTGCTTCGACACGGTCGCGGCGCCTGACTGATAGAGCATCGATGGCGAGGGATCGGCCCACAGCCAGACAGTATGCGCGGCTTCCCACTCGCGGTCCCGGACATAAACATGATCGTCCCGGGCGGAGCGGCGCCAGTCGATACGCGATCTGGCCTCTCCCTCGACATAGGGGCGGAACTGCCAGAAATTTTCGCCGATGCCGCGCCGCCGCCGCCCGTGCCATCCGGCGACGACGGTGTTGACGACGCGGCGCGCCTCGACCAGCAGATCGGGAACGAGCGCCGCCCGTTGCCTTGCCCGGGCGAGTGCGTCGGGCGTGGCGACTGCCGGGACGGCTTGTCCGATCGGAGCCATCAAATCCTGTCTTTCACCAGACCCGCTATGACATTGCGGATGCTCATGCCCTCGGCGCGTGCCGCGAAGGTGAGCGCCATGCGATGTTGCATCACCGGTTCGGCCAGCGCGCGAACGTCGTCGATCGAAGGCGCAAGGCGACCGTCGTAGAGCGCGCGCGCCCGGGCGCAGAGCGTCAATGCCTGGCTGGCGCGCGGGCCGGGACCCCAGGAGACGTGGCGGTCGATATTGGCGTCGCCCCCGCCGGGACGCGCGGCGCGAACCAGATCGAGGATCGCCTCGACCACGCTTTCGGGCACCGGCATGCGCCGCACCAGATGCTGGATCTCGGTGAGGCGGCCCGCCGAAAGGATGTTCTCCGCAACCGCATCCTCCGCGCCGGTGGTCTCGATGAGGATGCGCCGCTCGGCCTCCAGTTCGGGGTAGTCGATGTCGATCTGCAGCAGAAAGCGGTCGAGTTGCGCCTCGGGAAGCGGATATGTGCCTTCCTGCTCCAACGGGTTCTGTGTCGCCAGTACATGAAATGGCGAGGGAAGATCATGACGCGCGCCCGCCACGGTGATGTGATACTCCTGCATCGACTGCAGCAGCGCCGACTGGGTGCGGGGGCTGGCGCGGTTGATCTCGTCGGCCATGAGCAATTGCGCGAATATTGGTCCCGGAATGAAACGGAACTTGCGCATGCCCTTCTCATCCTGGTCCATGACCTCGGAACCCAGAATGTCCGACGGCATCAGGTCGGGCGTGAACTGGACGCGGTTGGTGTCGAGCCCAAGCACGGTGCCCAGCGTATCGACCAGCTTGGTCTTGGCGAGGCCGGGCACGCCGACCAGAAGCGCATGGCCGCCGGCGAGAATGGCGACGAGCGCGCTCTCGACGACGCTCTGCTGGCCGAAAATCACCTTGCCGACCGAATCGCGCACCGAGGATATCTCGGCCAATGCTTTCTCGGCCGCGGCGACCATCTCCTTGTCGCTCATCGTTTTTCGGGGTGCAAGCGCCGTCATGTCAGATGATCCTTCTGGCTGGCGCAGTGAATCACACCGTGCCTTAGTGGTTTCTTAATCTAGCCGATCGGCCGTAACTCGTCAGGCCCGGATTCCGCCGTTTTGGGCCATTGTTCAACTTAATTCGCTCAAAATGGCTGACAAGCGGAATAACAGTGACTATTTCGTGACCAATGACAGAGCGTGAACAAGACGTAAAAACCGGAAACGGCGCCATGGCGAAGGCTGCCGATGCGGCGGGCCTGGAGGCGCTGATCTCGCGCGCGGCGCGCGCCGGCAAGGGGCTGCCGCCCGTGGAACGGTGGGAACCGGAATTCTGCGGCGATCTCGACATGGAGATCAAGCGCGACGGCACATGGTTCTACATGGGCACGCCGATCGGCAGGGCGCCGCTCGTGCAGCTTTTCTCGACCGTGCTGCGCAAGGATGCCGACGGCAAGACCTATCTGGTCACCCCGGTCGAGAAAGTCGGCATCCGCGTCGAAGACGCTCCTTTCGTGGCGGTGGAACTGAATGTTTCCGGCGCTGGCGACACGCAGGTCATGACCTTCCGCACCAATGTCGGCGATGTCGTCGAGGCGGGACCGAAGAATCCGCTGCGCTTCGAGGATGAGGACGAAACCGGCGGCCTCAAGCCGTATCTGCTGGTGCGCGGACGGCTGGAAGCGCTGGTGGCGCGGCCGGTCATGTATGAACTTGCCAGCCATGGCGAGGAGATCGAGATAGACGGCGTGACCATGTTCGCCGTCCGCTCGCATGGCGAGGTCTATCCGATCATGCCGGCGGCGCGATTGAAGGAACTCAGCCGGTGAATTTTGCGATAAGGACAGGGTTCACGCTTGACGACTGGCGGCGAAGGGCGGCGGCCGAAACCGGCGCGCCCGAGGCCGAGCATCTTGGCGATCACGCGCTCAATCCGGATTTCCGCGAGACGATCCTCCAGCGCAAACTGCACGATGCCGCGGTTCTGATCGCCGCGGTCGAGCGCGATGGCGAGCCGCATGTCATCCTCACCCAGCGGACCGACAATCTGCGCTCGCACTCCGGTCAGGTGGCCTTTCCGGGCGGGCGTATCGATGAAACCGATCCGTCGCCCGAGGCAGCGGCACTTCGCGAGGCGCAGGAGGAGATAGGCGTCGAGCCATCGGCTTTCGACGTTATCGGCCGAATGCCGGACTATGCATCGGGCAGCGGTTACAGGATTTCGCCGGTGCTCGCGATTGCCGATCCGGCGATGCGGATCGTCATAAACCCGGTCGAGGTGGCGGCGGTTTTCGAAGTGCCGCTGGCGTTTTTGATGGATCCGGCCAATCACCGCACCGAAAGCCGCATCTGGAACGGCAGGGAGCGGCACTACTGGGTCATGCCCTATGGTGAACGGCACATCTGGGGTGTGACGGCGGGCATCATCCGAACCCTTTACGAAAGGCTCTACGCTTGAAAGCCTCGATTGCCGGCTGTGCGTGGCTGAACGACAAGCGGTTGCAGCGCGTCCTCAGCCTCCTGAACATCGAAGGCGAGGAAGCGCGGATTGCCGGCGGAGCCGTGCGCAACGCGCTTCTGGGCGAAGCGGTAAGCGATATCGACATTGCGACGACCTGCCTGCCGGAGGTGACTGTCCGTCGTGTCGAAAAGGCCGGGCTGAAGGCAGTTCCCACCGGGTTCGAGCACGGAACGGTGACGGTGATCGCCGGCGGCCATCCATTCGAGGTCACGACGCTGCGCCAGGATATCGAAACAGACGGGCGGCGTGCGAAGGTACGTTTCGGACGCAGCTGGCGGGCTGACGCCGAGCGACGCGACTTCACGATTAACGGGCTTTACGCCGAACCCGACGGTAATGTGGTCGATCTGGTCGGCGGCATTTCGGACATCGAAAACAGGGTTTTGCGTTTCATAGGCGATCCCGAAACCCGGATCCGCGAGGATTATCTGCGCATTCTCCGGTTCTTCCGGTTTTTTGCCTGGTATGGCGACGGGCGGCCGGACGCGGACGGGCTGAAAGCCTGCGCCCGGCTGAAATCCGGCCTTGCCGGGCTGTCGGCGGAGCGGGTCTGGGCGGAGTTGAAGAAACTGCTCGCCGCGCCCGATCCTTCCCGCGCACTGTTGTGGATGCGGCAGGCGGGAGTCTTGAGCGCCGTGCTGCCGGAATCGGACAAATGGGGCATCGACGCGATCCACGGCCTTGTTGCGACCGAGAAGACGCTTGACTGGACGCCCGACCCGATATTGCGGCTCGAAGCCCTGGTGCCGCCCGAACAGGCGCGCATGCGCGGGCTGGCGCAGAGGCTGCGGTTGTCCAATCATGAAGCTGAAAGGCTGGTTTCCTGGGCCGGGGCCTCGCCCGTCGATGCTGCGATGTCGGAAGCCGCGTTTTGCAAGCTCCTCTACCGCCGCGACGTTGAAGCGGAATGCGACCGTTTGAGGCTCGCCCTGGCGTCGGCCAGAACCCGCGGCATGCAAAACGGCGCGGCGCTGACAGAAGCCGGCGGCTACGGACGACTGCTGGAAATCGCCGGCAAATGGACGAAGCCGGTTTTCCCGCTGTCGGGCAAGGACTTGCTGGCCAAGGGCCACGAGCCGGGCGCCGAACTTGGCGTGCTTCTGGCCCGGCTCGAGGGTGAATGGATCGATTCCGGCTTCACGCTGAACAAGCAGCAACTGCTCGACCGCGCCGGCGAAACCTGAAGCGCCGGCTTACAACCGCCGTCGTGCCGGTTCAGGCGGCGTCGCTGATCCGGTTGATGCGAGAACGGATAGCCTCGATCATGGTCTCGCGGATCACGGTCTCGCCGTGCGCCTTGCGCATATGGTCGACGGCGCGACGCATGACTTCGGCCTCGTCTTCATGGCGAGTATGCCAGTCGCACCCGGGAACCAGTGCTCCGCATTGAAATTCCTTCATGTCGCTGTCCTCCTTTCTGGTCTCGATTGAATCAATATAGCATTTCTGGTCGCGATTTTCCGTTGATCTGGCTCAATTGTGATAATTGGGCCGAATTCAGGGCCATTTCACCTCCGGCGGCAGGGACGACAGGATCGACGCGATATTGCCGCCGGTTTTCAGTCCAAAAATCGTGCCGCGATCGTAGAGAAGGTTGAATTCCACGTAGCGGCCGCGGCGGATAAGCTGTTCCTCGCGGTCGGCTTCCGTCCAGTTGTCGTTGAAATTGCGCCGCACGAGAAGCGGATAAACCACGTTGAAAGAACGGCCGACATCCCGCGTGAAGGCAAAATCGGCCTCCCAACCCCCCGCTTCGTCGCCCGAATGCAGCCAATCGTAGAAAATTCCGCCAACACCGCGCGGCTCGTCGCGGTGTTTCAGGTAGAAATACTCGTCGCACCACTCCTTGAAGCGCGCATAGTCGGCCACCTTCGAATGGCGGTTGCAGACGAATTCAAATGTCTTGTGAAAGGCTTGCGTGTCCGGGTCTTCCTGGTTGCGGCGGCGGTCGAGCACCGGCGTCAGGTCGGCGCCGCCGCCAAACCATTGCCGGGCGGTGACGACCATGCGGGTATTCATATGCACGGCCGGCACGTTGGGATTTTGCGGATGGGCGATAAGCGAAATGCCCGACGCCCAGAAGCTCGGATCGTCTTCCGCGCCGGGCATCTGCTTGCGGAACTCCGGCGCGAATTCGCCGTGGACCGTCGAGGTGTGGACGCCGACTTTCTCGAAGACGCGGCCATGCATCATCGACATGACCCCCCCGCCGCCGCGGCCCCCGTCCCGACGCCACGGGGTGCGCTCGAACCGGCCTGGCCTGCGCGATGACAGCGGGCCGGTAACCTCGTCCTCCAGTTTTTCGAAGGAAGCGCAGATCGTGTCGCGCAACTCCTCGAACCAGGCTTTTGCCCGGGCTTTCTTTTCCTCAATGCCCGCCGGCAGGCCCTCGGGGATGTTGTGGCTTCCCATCGGATGCTCCGCTTCGAAACGCGCCGGGGCCTGCCATCGGCGCGAAAAAAGACTCGTCAGTTCGGGCTTCGATCCCTAAACTTATAAATCACGGGGTCAAGCGCAAGCTCGGCCCCAATTGTTGTTGTGTCGCGAGGATTTCATGCCGGTCGCCAAACGTCCATCGCTCGGCGGGCTCAAGCAGCGCCTCGACCATGCGAGGCGCGGCGGAACGCGCATGCCGCGCGACGGTTTCGTGCGCGAAACATTCGTGCTGCCGCGTCTTGAAGCGCGGAAAAAAGCGCGCGAGTGGTACGACAACTGGCCGAAACAGGCCTACTGGACCAGCGTCGAGAGCTGGTTCGAACGCCCGGGCGACGTGATCGAATTCACCATGCGGCGGTTGCCAAGCGCGGATTAGAATATTTCGACAAACAGAATATAATTGAAAAAATAGAAAAAGGTGAATGATACGAAGTTTGTGATTATATAGTATATGGTCGCAGCTCGAATATTATCTATTATTTTCCCAGCTTTGTAACATACCAAATAAACTATTGCCGTCGCAGACAATGAACATATTAATGTTACGGCTATTTGTGAAAATAGCACCGGGAAACCTTCAATCGCCATCATGTTGACGATGATTTTACCGCTACTCAATATAGCAGCAAGGTTCACAAGGTAAAAAACAAGTATCAGACAAAAAATATTTACAATCAGATACGTTGCCCATTTCTGAACAGCTGATTCTGCTTGAGACGCAATTTCATCAGGATCCGTAAATATTTTGTCTGCCGGCGCCGCCAGATTAACGACAAACCCGACAAGCCCAACAAGAAAGAGGCCGGAAAGAGTCGCAACGAAACCCGTGACGAGGCCTATCGGCGGACTCGGCGAGAATATATTGATGCTGATAACCAGCATTATGGCGACAACTGAGATCGCCGACGTATTGTACGCAGCATGTTTGCTCAATGTAATCATATGCGGCGGACCTACCTTGATAATTCGCGCCAGCAGATGCAGCGCCTTGAAACCCTCAGCAACATCCTTTGTAAATGTGGTTAAATTTTTGATAAGTTCAGGCAAGTCACACAACTTTCAAGGGCTGATTCAAGAAGACACAATCTTTATTTTTCTATTCGGAATCGTATAGAGTCGCGAAGTTGAATACCTCCCGGATATGTCGACAAATCCTGTACGATGATATCGTATTCCGAACCGTTTGCCGGGATGTTGAAATTACCGGACAAAGCATCGCCCCGAAACGCACCTCTTGCAATGCGGACGGATATTTTCCTGTACCGGTTGGCGTCTGGCCCGGCCGCCATAGCGGGTTGGGCCCCGAACAGGCGCGCAACAATACCAGGAAGCTGTTGATAGTCTATATCGTTGATCGCGAAGAATTTTTTCAGTTCATCATCGTCCGTTCTAATACACTTATTCAAACTATTTTTAAAATATATATGAAAATTGTTAAGATTGCTTGTTATTTGTTTATCTGTTTTATGATATTTGTTGTATTGAAATCCATCAACATCTCCACGACCCAAAAAACCATATGCTTTAAATTCTCCTTTATCTTTTAATCTTCCAAAATACTTACTGCATTTTGTTACAATTTTGTCTCTCAGGAGAGTGATATTTCTATCAACAACAGATTCCTCATTTTCAGCAATCTCCTTTATTTTTACGTTGAATATAGGGTCGAAATCATCGTTTTCTTCCATACCAAATATATATACGAATTTGAGATTTCCATTATCAATCAATGATTTCTTTATTTTTAATATTTCTCCGCCTACTGGTTGCCAGCATTTGTGCTCGCCCCTTTTTGCCAACGTTAAAATATCCCCGCTTTCAGGTATTTCACCATCGCAGGTTGGATATTCATCGCTGAGCGCGATTGTTGAAAAGAACAAAAGAGAGGCGATCGACAGCAATATTCTCATAACGGGCGCTCACCATTTCAATTCTCCAATAATTGTAGTTTGTCCATATATGCTTTGTAAAGTAGTCTTCTTTTCCCGATTATTCAGATATCATGTTATGCATTCCTGGGATCCCTGTGAAAAGAGAGCCGAATCAAGCTGTTGAACTCAAAAAGTTTTTCCCATGCGCGCAATCCTTTTCAAAAATTCAGTCGCATTGTTTGTACTAAACCGACGAAAATACGTTACCTGAACAACTGCCGCATTGCTTCGCCGGCGGCAATCGCCGTGCTCATCGCCAGATTAAGGCTGCGGCCGCCACCGGGCATCGGAATTGTCACGCGCATGTCGGCGGCATCGTGAACGCCTTGCGGAACGCCGGCGGATTCGCGGCCGAACAAGAGTATGTCGCCGGGCTGGAAGGCTGTAGAGGTATATGCCTGCTTGGCGCGGGTGGTGAACAGGACCAGACGGCGCCGCTCGGAAACGCGCCATGCCTGAAAGGCGCTCCAGTCGTCGTGGCGCGTCGCTGCCGCGATTTCGAGGTAGTCCATGCCAGCGCGCTTGAGCGCCCTGTCCGACATGTCGAATCCCGCCGGCAGAATGATATCGACGGCGACCCCGAGACAGGCTGCGAGCCGGAGGATGGATCCTGTGTTGCCCGGTATGTCGGGCTGGTAGAGCGCGATGCGGAAAGCGGGCGGTGTCGTTGCCATTTTCAGGGTTGCCGAAAGGCCACAGTGTCGGAGCGCCTTGTCAGCAGCGTCCGCACATTGGCTTGTGGGTTTGCACCTGCAGGTGTAAAGACCGATCCGTAACAACGCAAACCGCCGGAGGCAAAGATGGAATACTGGATCATGGGACCATCCTATTGCCCGCGCGCGCCGGGAGCGCGCAGCTAGGCGGATTTCGCGACTACCGTTTTTTCAAAGTAACTTCGTAAAAACGTCACTGATTTCCGCCGGATTCAAATCCGTTCCGTTCGGGAATCTTGCGTGATGAGAAACTTCTGCCGTCAATATGTTGTAAAACCCGTTTCACACGGGCCGAATTGGCGCGCGCGCGTCGTTCCCGTTTCCAGCCGCGTGAAGAGCTGCGGCGCGCGAAAACTATCTGAGGCTTGAGCCATGTTTGCCTGGTTTGAAAGACTGATCAATCCGTT
>JBFIBB010000084.1:0-12492 GCA_041582695.1 Rhizobiaceae bacterium | reverse complement strand
AATGACGATGGCCGACAAGATCGTCGTGCTTAACGACGGCAATGTCGAGCAGATCGGTACGCCGCTGGAACTTTACGATTCGCCCCGGAACCTGTTTGTCGCGACCTTCATCGGGTCGCCGTCGATGAACCTGCTCGAGGGTACTTACCGCAAGAAGGACAACAAGTTCGTCACCGCCGACGGCGATGTCCAGGCGCTTGATTTCAAGCCGCAGATCAAGGATGGCGCCCCATTGATCTTCGGCATCAGGCCGGAGCATCTCGACTTGACGTCACGCGGCGGAATCGAGGCCGAGGTGACGGTGATCGAGCCGACAGGTTCGGAAACGCTTGTGTTTGCGAAGCACGGCAAGCAGGAGCTCGTCTCGGTGTTCCGGGAGCGCCACGACTTCAAGCCCGGCAAGAAAATCCGGCTGAGCCCGCGCAAGGATTCGATCCATCTGTTCGATCCCGTAACGCGCAGGAACTTGCGCCAGCCGGAATCACCCGCCGCAACGCGTCAAGCCTGAACCGCAGGAGACCAGCAATGCTGAAAGGCATCAACCCGCTTCTCAACGCCGACGTCCTGCAGGTCTTGCGGGCCATGGGTCATGGCGATGACCTGATCGTCGCCGACACGAACTTTCCCTCGCAATCCGTGGCCTTGCAGACGGCCCATGGCAGGCTGCTTCGCATCGACCGCAGCGCCGCCGAGGTGGTGGAGGCCGTGTTGTCGGTCTATCCGCTCGACACGTTTGTCGACGACGCGGCGGCGCGGATGGAGATTGTTGGCGCACCGGACGAAATTCCGCCCGTTCAGAAAGAGGTTCAGGACAAGATCGATGCTGCCAACGGCAAGCCGCTGCCGATGATATCGATCGAGCGCTATGCTTTCTATGAGCGGGCAAAGAAGGCCTATGCGGTGATCCAGACCCACGAACGGCGCTTCTATGGCTGCTTTGCCTTCCGCAAGGGCGTCATTCCACCGGATGCGGAATGACGGTCGCATGAGCACGCCGGGAAAGATTGTCATACTGGGCGTATTCGTTGCCGACACCGCCTATCGCGCCGACCGGGCGCCGCGGATCGGTGAAACGATCATGGGAAATTCCTTTGCGCTCGGTCCAGGGGGCAAGGGGTCAAATCAGGCGGTCGCCGCCGCCCGCTTGGGCGGTGACGTGACTTTTGTTACGCGGCTGGGCGACGATGCCTTCGCCGATCTTGCGGAGTCGACCTGGGCGGGAGCGGGCGTCAGGAGCGTCGCCGTTCGGGATGCGTCCAGCTATACGGGCGCGGCCTATATCTTTGTCGAGGAAGCCACCGGCAACAATGCGATTATCGTCTGCCCCGGCGCGGCCGCCGATATCGGCATCTGCGATATCGAGAAGAACGAAGCGCTGATAGCTTCTGCCTCGGTATTCGTCACCCAGCTTGAACAGCCGATCGCAGCCGCAATGCGCGCGCTCGAGATCGCGCGGGCCGCAGGCGTGACCACGATACTCAACCCGGCTCCGGCCGCGCCGCTCGACGATGCGGTTTTCGCCCTCTGCGACTACGTCACGCCGAACGAGACCGAGACAGAAGCGTTGACCGGCTTGCCGGTCGCCAGCCTTGCGGAAGCGCGCAAGGCCGCCGACGCGCTGCTGGCAATGGGCGCCGCCAACGCCATCATCACGCTGGGCGAACAGGGCGCGCTGCTGCACAACGCCTCGATGTCGGAGCACGTGCCGGCGTTCAAATGCGGTCCGGTTGTCGAGACTACCGGCGCTGGCGACGCATTCAATGGCGGGTTCGCGGCCGGACTGGCGCAGGGATTGAGCCCCATTGAGGCGGTGCGTTTCGGCTGCGCCACCGCCGGCATTTCGGTTACCCGGCCCGGCACCGCCCCGTCTATGCCGACCGCGGACGAGGTTCGCAAACTGCTTTGATCCGGCCTTGCGCCCGTACGCGAGCGGCCGCGGCCGTTCTGCCGTTTTGTTGAGCCTGCGCAACGACTGACCAGGCATACCGACGCATCCTTGTTCCGGAAACACGGAAGCAGGGCATGAATGCTGACGGGAACATCGACCCCGATCTGCCGCTCGACGAGCTGATGCGGCGCTGGCCATCAGCGGTGCGCGTTTTCATCCGCCACGAGATTCACTGCGTCGGGTGTACGTTGTCATCGTTTCATTGCCTGCGCGATGCGGCCGTCCTGCATGGCGTCGACGAGGACATGCTCGTGCGCGAGATCTTGCAAGGCGCGCAATACGATCAGAATCCGCACTGAGGATGCCGGTTTCAGGCCCGGTTGTCCGCGATCAGAACAAGCCGGTGCCCTGAAAGGATTTCGATCCTCTTGCGGGCGGAACGAACGATGCCCTGTTTTTCCCAGGCGCTCAGCGTCCGCGAAACCGTATGCAGCGTGGTGCCCGTCATGTCGGACAGGTCCTGCCGCGATATCGGGAAATCGATGAGGATTCCGTCTTCGGTTTTCCTGCCCGTCTGATTGGCAAGGCGCAGCAGCGCGTTCGCGATGCGTTGCTGCACCTGTTCGGTCGCCATCTCGGCGATCCGGTCGTGGGCCTCCTGCAGCCGCGCCCCGATCGTCTGTCCGACGCCGGCGGCGAAGGACGGATAACGGCTGACAATGTCGCGCCAGATGCTGCACGGCCAGCCGAGAACCACGCAATCGACCACGGCGATCGTGTTTGCCGGATAGGTCGTTCGTCCGAGCGCCGGCGCGATGCCGATCAGTTCGCCAGCCGAGGCGTAGCGCACGATGATCACCTCGCCTCCCGGCCGCACCTGCTCGACCCGGACATATCCGTCCAGCAGCAGAAAGAACGAGTGGGCTTCCTCGTCCTGCGAGAAAACGTGATGGTTTTTTGCCACGAGATGGCAATGACCCTTGCCGACGAACGCGACCAGGGCGTTTTGGTCGAAATCCGCGAACATCGGCATGCCCGATATCAGTGAGGGATCCAGCGATGCCATCGGTTTATCTTTGACAATTTGATCGGGCTCAACGTTTGCACTGCAACGCGATGATACCCAACGCCGCAGGTTAAACCAGTCTTGGAGCAGGAAATGCGTACAACACTCCTAACAACGGCCGCAATCGCAATGGCGCTGGCGGCATTTTCCGCCAATGCGGAAGAGTTCGAAGTCAAGATGCTGAACAAGGGCGATAAAGGCACGATGGTTTTCGAACCGGATCTGATCGTGGCGCAACCCGGCGATACGGTCAAATTCGTTCCGACGGACAAGGGCCACAATGTCGAATCCGTCGAAGGAATGCTGCCGGATGGCGTCGAGGCGTTTAAGTCCGGCGTCAACGACGAATACGTGCTGACCGTGGCCGAACAGGGCGCCTACGGCGTCAAATGCACGCCGCATTACGGGCTGGGCATGGTTGCGCTCATCGTCGCCGGCGAACCGGTCAATCTCGACGCGGCGATCGAAGTCAAGCAGAAGGGCAAGGCCAAGAAACGGTTTGCCGAGATCTTCGAAGCCTACAAGGCGATGCAATAGCTCGCGCCTCAGCCGGCGTCCCTTGGGGCGCCGGGTTGGCCGCGGGCTTCTTCACGATTCCAGTTCCAGTCGCCTGCCGTCGCTTGCCGCGCCGATGACCCGGCTGCCGGGATAACCGGCGAGCGCATTGGCGATCGCCAGCGCTGTCATGGCGCAGAAAGCGGTCGAAAGTCCGTCTGCGACCGCCGCCGAGCGGCTGATGACCGAGATTCGCCGCCAAAGCGAAGCCGGCATGCCGCTTGCCGGATCGAGTATGTGACCATTGCCGCCGGGCATCCTAAGGCCGGCCGGCGCCGAGGTCGCAATCGCCATGTCCGTCAGCGCAACATTTTCCTCCGCCTGGCCGTCCTCGCGCTCGGCGATGCCGACGCGCCAGGGCTGATCGGTTCCGGCAACACCATTCGCCACGATCTCGCCGACTGAAACCAGCACATTGTGAAGGCCCCTGCCGCGCAACAGGTCAGCGACGCGATCGGTGGCGTAGCCCTGTGCTATCCCGTTCAGCGTGATCGCCATGCCGGGCTTGGCGAAAGCAATTGCGTCAGTTCCCACAACAACATTTTTCCATCCGACCAGGTGCCGCGCGTGACTATCGTCGGCGCCCGCCGCCAGCGCCCTCCATAGCGGCTGCACGGTCGGATCGAATGCGCCGCCGGTGCTGCGGTGAATCGAACCGGCAAGCGACAACAGACGAACCAAATCAAAAGGCGGGCTTTCCAACCGGCCTGCGGCATTGAGCCGGCAAATCGCGCTGTCCGGCCGGTAGAGGCTGAAGATTTCCTCCATTCTGGCGATTTCGCTGGCGGCGGCTTCGCAAAGGCTTTGGAAACCGTTGGCGTCGAGGCCGCGAACGGTCAGTGAAGCGCGCGCGCCCATAGCGCTTCCCCGCCAGCGCATGAGCGGCGCCGAGGCGGCAGCCGCGCCGGGCGCGGCGATGGCTGCCGCAGAGATGGCGATGAAACGGCGGCGGGAAAGTTTCATTGGGTTCCGCCGCCTCCCTGTTCAAGGTTGTCGTGCCCAGGGACATCGTGACCGCCGGAGGGTGAATTCTCCCCTGCGACATCCACCGGCGCCAGCACATAATCGTCGGGGATGTCCGCAAGACGGACAACCCTGCCGCCGTAATCGGACACGAAGCTCTCCGCGGCTTGCCTGTCGGCGAATGGCACGGCTTCCGGCGCGCCCATGCCTCCGGCCATCCGGCTCGCGATCACGAACCAGGCCGCATTTGCATCGACCCAGTTGTCGTTGCCGGGCTCTGTCCAGCTTGGCGCCCTGCCCATGTCGCTCACATAGATGGCGGCGACATCCGCGGTTTCTTCCGGCAATCTGGTGAAGGCGACGGCATCGCGCACCTGGCTGAACCAGAGCGGATGCTCCGAGCCGGCGACATGTATCTGCGCCTTTGGTCCCTCATGCTCCGCCAGGTTCATCTGGCAGTAGTGTCCCAGCGCCTCTTCCGTCATGGTAACAGCCCCGGGAACGGATTTGATGTCCGCCTCCTGGCATGCGGAAAGCGCAAACAGGGCGAGCGCGGCAAGCGCAATGCGCGCAGTCATGGCTCAAGTCTCCTGAGAAAAAACGCCGACAGCAGGAAGGCAGCACATGTCCAGAAGATGAGGCTGGCAACCCCGATCCAGGCGGGAAACGGCAACGCGCCGGCGATGTCGGACATGCCTGAACCGGTCTCGAGCAGCGACATGTTGAACAGACGGAAAGCATCGGCCGGATTGACGATCAGCAGCCACGGGAACACAGATCTGGCAAACAGTCCGTCCGCGTCTGCGACCAGCGCGCCGAAGAGGGCGATATCGTACAGAACGACGGCGACAAGCCAGATGCCGACAGCAAGCGCGGCCGCCGTTCCGGCCTGGCGCGTACATGCACTTGCAACGTAGCCGACCGCCAGAAACGCGGCGCCGAGCGCAATGCTTGTCAGGATAAGCCGGGCAAGCGCGGCCAATCCTCCGGGCGATCCGCCCGCCAGCATCCACACTGCCGCGGCGGTCAGGCCGAAGCCCAGAACAATGGCGAAGGCCAAAATGCTCACATGGCCGAGGAACTTGCCTGCGACAAGCGACGATCGGGAGACCGGCGTCGCCAGCACAAGCTGGATGGTGCCGCGTTCAACCTCGCCGGCAATGGCGTCAAACGACAGGAGCAGCGCCATCAGTGGCACGAGATACACCGAGAGCGTGGCGAGATTTGCCACCGTCACCGTCAGCGGATCGACCTTGACCGTGCCGGTGGGCGCGGCCCCGACGAAGCCGAGAACCATGGCGAACAGCGTCAGCGCCGCCGCCGACAGCAGGACCCAGCGGTTGCGGCTGCCGAGGCGTATCTCGGTAGCGGCGATGGCCTGAATGGACCTGATCATGTTGTCTCCTTCCCGCGCAGAACTGCCGAGTAATGCCTGTAGACGTCGTCCAGGCTCGGCTGGGATACATCGAAATCGGTGATCATCGGGCCGAGCGCGCTGATTGCGGCAAGCCTCGCCATCTTCTCGGGCACGGGGCAGAAGAGTTCGACGGACTGCCCGTTGATCCGCTGGCCGCCGAGTTCCGCCGTAACCCGCTCGATGCTGTCGGCCCGCGCCTTGACGCGAATGCGCAACGGGGCCTTGGAAGCCGCCTGCAGTTGCTCAAGCGGCGCATCGGCGACAATCCTGCCTTCGTTCAGGATGACCACCCTGTCGGTTCGCGCCTCCAGTTCGCTCAACCCGTGCGACGACAGCAATACCGCGCTGCCCGATGCGGCGATCTCGTCAACGAGCGAATAGAATTGCTGGCGGGACAGCGGATCGAGACCGCTGGTCGGCTCGTCGAGTAACAGCAGTCGGGGCGCGCCGGCCAGCGCCTGTGCCAAGCCGAGCCGCTGGCGCATGCCTTTCGAATAGGTTCCGGCATAACGGTTTGCGGCATCCGCCAGTCCCACGCGCTCGAGCAGCTCGCCGGCCTGGTCCGGCGGACAGTTTTTCAGCCGGAGATAGAAGGTAAGGATTTCGCGCCCGCTCAGCAGCTTGGGAAATGTCACGTTTTCCGGCAGGTAGGACACGATCCGCCGAGCACGGCCGCTGCCTGGCATTTCGCCGTCGATCCTGATTTCCCCTGTGTCGGGCCGGGTAAATCCAAGGATCAGGCGAAACAGCGTCGTCTTGCCGGCGCCATTATGTCCGAGCAGCGCCAGCCTTTCGCCGGGAGTGATATCGATGCTGACATCCGCGAGCGCTCGTACCGAGCGAAACGATTTCGATACGCCCGCCGCATGCAGCAGTTGGCCAGTCATGATCCGTCACTCCTCAACATTTCCTCGGCGAGACCGTTTGCCGGCCGCATCAGCGGAGCCGAATCGATCACGCCACCCGGCAGCAATGCCGGAAACTCGCGCTGCGCCCAGCGCATTAGCTGCATCGCCGGACTTCCGGCCAAGAGCTTCGCGGCCGGCTGGGTCCACAGCACCTGGTCGATCAGGTCGTTCGGGCGATAGCTCTGGTCGGCGATACCGTCGCCGTTGACGTCGAATGCGGCGTGGTCGCTCCAGTAGTTGCCGATGCCGGCGTCGCTCCATTCATGATGCTTCGAACCGACATATTTGACCTGGGTGCGGTTGCCGATGAATGCGTTGCCGGAAAGGGAATTGCGTTCGGAACCGGCGGTAAAGTGGATACCGATACGGCATCCTTCGAAGCGGTTGCCGGTCAGCCTGTTCCGGTTGGCGTTGTACATGAACAGGCATTTGTCTCCGCCATTTCGCACGACGTTGTTGCTGATCTCGGCGTCGTTGGCGTAGTTGAGCATGATCCCGTGGTCACGATCGCCGACCGATTGGTTGTTCTCGATCCGCAGCCTGCTTGAGAACATGATCGCGTAACCGAGGTGATTGCCGGTAGAACGGTTTTCGCTGACTACGCTGTCATTGGCGTACATGTAATGGATGGCGAAGCGCAGATCGGCAAAGCGGTTGCCGCGAAAGATGTTCTTCCGGCTCGAGTTGACGAAGATGCCGTCGCGGCCGAGGCGGACCGCATTGTTTTCGACCACTGCGCCCGGTGCGTTCCAAACGTAGATTCCGTTGCCACGCTCATTCATCCGGTGGTCGTCGCGCCCGGTGATCCTGTTGCCGGATACCCGCGCATCGCGGGCCCCGTGAATGTCGATTCCGTGCAGGTTTCCTTCGAGCACGTTTCCGGTGATTGTTGCGCCGTGCGCCTTTGTTGTCAGTTTGATGCCGGAATCGAGTGTTTCGTGGTTCGAACCGGATCCGGAGACAACCAGACCGGAGACGACGACGTCCGGCGCCTCGACGGTGATTACCGTTCCTTTTCCGCTCCCCCTGATCTCGGCGTTGCCGTCGCCTTGCAGCCCGATGCTGCGGTCGATGACGACGTTCCCGTCGTAAGTGCCCCGGCCGAGCAGGAGAACGTCTCCCGGTTCGGCCGAGGCGATTGCCCGCGCCAATGTTTGCACTCCCGGCTCGACGGCAATTTCGGCCGGCACAGCCTGCACCGCCGCGAGCAGCAGGAACAGCACAGAGGGGATGGCGCGGGCAATCATCGTTTCAACCCGTCATGCGGACCGCGGTTCGACGAACATCCTGCCGCGCATCTCCATATGCAGCGCGTGGCAGAACCACTGGCAGTAGAACCAGTGCACGCCGGGCCGGTCGGCAATGAAGGTGACCGATGCCGTGGCTTGCGGCCCGACCTCAAAGGCGACGCCGAAGTTCGACAGCGTGAAACCGTGCGTCAGGTCATCGATCTCGTCCAGATTCGTGACGTAGATCGTAACCTCGTCGCCCTGTTTCACCGTGAACTTCTCCATGCTGAACTGCGGGGCGACCGAGTACATGTAGACACGCACCTTGTTGCCGTCGCGGATCGGTTCTTCGGCTCCGTCCTCAAGTTCCACGCCGTCCGCAGCCGCCTGTTTGCGGGCTTCTTCCCACATCGGGTCGTTGCGGTCCCACACGATGCTGGGATTGACCTTGGAACGGTGCACGACGATGGAATCGTGCGGCTCGGCAAAGGTCGGTCCGTCGTGGACCACCTTCATCTCGTCGGACGAGATGTCGATGAGCTGCTCGTTTTCGGGCTTCAGCGGGCCGACATTGAGGAACCGGTCCTTGGAGAACTTGTTCATCGAGATCAGCCACTTGCCGTCGGCCTCGGCGGTCTCGCCCATCGAGGTCGAGTTGTGACCCGGCTGGTAGTGGACGTCGACCTTGGAGATGATCGGATCGACGTTCTCGCCATTGTAGGCGCGGATCGCCTTGTCGATGTTCCACTTGACCACCTGGCTGTCGAGGAAAAGCGTCGTGAACGCGTTGCCCTGGCCGTCATAGGCGGTATGGAGCGGCCCAAGACCCAGCTCCGGTTCCGCAACCACGCAGGAGCGCGGATCGGCGTTTTCCGCAAACAGGGCGTCGACCTTTTCCACATCGATGACGGATACTGTCGGCGACAGCTTGCCGTTGATGACGACATGCTTCTTGTCGGGCGCGGTGTTGACGCCGTGCGGCGAATTGGGGATCGGCACGTAGCGGGTGTATTTGGAGTTGGCCTGCTTGCGGCCGTCCAGAACCTTGACGCCGTTCAGTTCCTGATAATCGCCCGCCGCAACGCCGGCCTCGATCGCCTTCAGGTCGAAGATGACGACGTGATCGGTCTCCGAAGCCGTCATCTCGGCGAGATTCATTCCCATCTCCGAATTGTAGGAGGTGGAGAACGCATACTTGCCCTGATAGTCGCAATCGACATTGTCGAGGTTGCCCGACACGATAACCTGCCAGGCGACCTCCATCGTGTCGCCGTCGATGGCGGTGAAGATGTTCACATATTGCGACGGATCGTCAAGGATCATGCCGTCATTGACCAGCGGCGCCTCATGTTCGCCATTGGCAAACACATAACCCGTCCGCGGAAATTTCTGCGGCCGCATGCCGTGAATATCCTTGGCATTCGGGATTTCGATGATCTTGTCGCACTTCATGACGTCGCAGCGAACACGCGCCACGCGGGTGTTGGCCTTGTCGTTCATGAACAGGTAGCGCCCGTCATAGGTGCCGTCGGTGAACGACATGTGCGGGTGATGCAGGTCGCCGTTGTCATAGGTCTTCTTGCCGTTGGCGGCGAGATAGGCCTTGGTGTCCGGCAACAGGCCATCGGTCAGTATCTTCAGCGACTCGTTGGTCTGTCCCCAACCCGTGGCCGAGCAGCGATTGAACACCGGTACGCGCATCAGTTCGCGCATCGACGGCACGCCGAGGATGCGAAGTTCGCCGCTCTGGCCCGACGACCAGAATCCGTAATATTCGTCGAGTTCGCCGGGCGCCAAGGCGAAATGGCCCTCCTGCGCGCTCGCCGGTGTTGCGAGTGAACCGGACAGCAAGGCGCCGCCCATCCCGGCACCGGCCAGAACGGCTCCCGATGCGGAGGCAGTCATCAGCTCGCGCCGCGAAAGTCCTCCTCGTCTGTTGATCAATTTAGTCATTTGTCTCTCCTTTCTGGATTAGAGGCATTTCATTCCGCCGCCGCCGCTTCGGCTATCGCGCCGGCGGGAATTGGTTTGTTCCGTTTTTCGAATCGCGCCCGCTTTTCGACTTTCTTGATGCAGACCGGGCATTTCGACGCGCTCTGGTAGAGCACCTGGCAGTGCAGGCACTGGTGGCATTCGTTGGGATTGATGTGGCCTTCCGGATGGATGGCCTGAACCATGCATTCCTTGGCGCAGCGTGCGCAAGGATTGCCGCATTCGCGGTAACGTTTCAGCCAGTCGAACATGCGCATGCGCGCCGGAATGGCCAGCGCCGCGCCAAGCGGGCAAAGGTAGCGGCAATAGAAGCGTTCGATGAACAGTCCCGCGCCGAGCAGGACGGCAACGAACAGCACAAAGGGCCAGTCGCGCTGGAATTTCAGGATGATCGCCGTCTTGAACGGTTCGACCTCGGCATAGCGCTCGGCCATCTCGAGCGAATAGAGCGAGACGCCGAACAGGGCGAGGAAGATGATGTACTTGACCGGCCACAGGCGCTCGTGCACGCCCCAGGGCACCACATACTGCGGGATGCGGGCGAGCTTTGCGAGCCGGTTGGTCAGTTCCTGCAGCGCGCCGAACGGGCAAAGCCAGCCGCAGAAAACCCCGCGCCCCCAGAACAGCAGCGACGCTGCCACCGAGAACCAGAGCAGAAAGATCAGCGGGTCCATCAGGAATGCGGACCAGGAGAACTCGGTGGTTACGGCCGAGAAGAAGGCGAGCACGTTGACCACCGACAGCTGCGCATTGGCATACCAGCCGAGGAAGAACAGCGTGAACGTCAGGAAGCCGATGCGGAACCAGAAGGCGACGGTTTCGCTGCGGGTGAGCTGCATCTGGAAAAAGAATGCGGCCGTCAGCACGCCGATGGCGGCGGCGAGAACTGCGACTTCGACCTTCTTTTGCAGCCAGATCCTTTGCCAGAGATGGGTGAGTTGATCCGGCGGCGTCTGCGCCAGCTCGCCGCCATCTTCAGGCGGGCCGGGCGCCTTGGGCGCGGCGACCGGCTGCAGGAAGCGGTCCGGCGTCCCGTATCCGAGATCGAAGGTGACGAACACCTTGTCGATGGCGCCGACGGCTCGCTGTACGAGCAGTTGCAGACGGAACGGTTCGGCCGGGTCGAAACCCATCTCCGCGGGTATCTTGAACAGATCCAATTCCCGGAAAGATGGGGCGCCCGCCGCGGCGATGTCACCGAGCCTTCGATGCTGGTGGTCGAAGAACCGCGCCGAGGCGTCGCCCTGGATAAGCTGGATGCGGTCGAAGATGCCGCCGCGCACATAGCCTGAGCCTTTGAAGGAATAGCTGCCCCGGCCCGTGACAAGGATGGCGTGTTCGCCCTCGCCGAGCCAGTCGGTGAGGTTCCTGTATTCAGCCGGACCAAGCAGGCTGAGCCCGATCTCCGGCACGCTGACGAGCGCGACGCGCATGTCGATGAAGGTTTCCGACGGATCGCCTTTTTCCGGCCGCGCAATCGCGCGGCTGTCGCCGGTTGCGGCGAAGGCCTCGTTGATCTGGCCGTTGTCGAGCGACAGACCGCGGATCGATCCGTCGCCCGAAAGCGTTTGCCAGTCGGAGACCGCCGGTTCGGGATCGGGTTTGAGTTCGCGGCCGGAACTTGTATCGATCTCCGGCGTCAAACCGCCAAGACCCAGCGACCGGGCGACCTTCAGCCCGGCGCGGATGATCGAATCATCGATCACCATGATGGTGACGGTCGCGCCCGATACGATATCGAGATCATGAGCGGATTCGTTCGCGTTGGCTTCCGCGATCAGATCGACGCCGGTGTATCCCGTTATCACCGCGGTGATCTTGGATTCGGGGATGCCGATCAGCACGATCGGTTCGGAATGCTTGACCAGCTTGACGCCTGTTATCCTGGCGTCCGGGCCGACACCCATGACGATGTGGATGGGTTTGCCGGAATAGCCGGTGGTGGTGACGAAGTCCGAGGTCAGGAACACGTAACCGGCGATTTCGCCGTTCCTGAGCGCTGGGACCACCGGGATGTCGTTGAGCACTGCGCCATAACTGTCCGCGCCTGGAACGATCTCGGATGCCGGCGCGGCATCCAGAAACCGGCCGATCAGCGGCTCGGCGCGCGCGGCCAGACTATGCGCCGTAACCAAAGCGACCGCCGCCATGAGTATCGAGGCCAGATAGACTGTTGTGCGCATCTCGTAAGGAAATTCCCGGCAACTTGAGACGCGACTTTAGGAAAGTTCGAAACCCGGTTCGTTGCGCAGGATCAAATTCCCGCGGTTAAGATTGCCGCCGGTTCGGCGGGCAGAAAACCTGGTGGGTGGGAAACAAAACGAGCCGGGCGAGCCGCACTTTTCCGTATTCTGCGGCAGCTCTGCCGCCGTCCCGGCAGGGCGCAATGCAGATGGCCGAGTGCCGTGGATAGCAGAACGCTCTAATGGCTCGATGGCCTTGGCCGCAAAAACTTAGCAAGTTGGCGAAGTTTT
>JBFIBB010000083.1:0-12612 GCA_041582695.1 Rhizobiaceae bacterium | reverse complement strand
GATTCCGATGCCGGTAACGTGCTGGGACAGTCCCAGATGCACCGTGAAGCCTGCATGCAGCAATCCGAACAGGGCGCCTACCGAAGCGGCAAACAGGACGCCACCCCAAAGGCCGCCACCCTGATAGACCCACATCCATCCCGCCATGGCTCCCATTGTCATGATGCCTTCAATGCCGAGGTTCAGCACTCCCGCGCGCTCGCAGATCAATTCGCCGAGCGTGCCGAAAATCAGCGGGCTGGCAATGCGGATCGTGGCGGCCCAGAACCCGGCGGTAAGAAGGATGTCGAATATGTCTCCCATCAGCCGAACCTCACCCGGTACTGGGACAGCAACACGCTGCAAAGAACTGCCAGCACTGATGCGCCGACAAGGACATCGGCGATGTAGGTCGGAATGTTGACCGCCCGGCTCATCGCGTCGGCCCCGACATAAACGGCTGAAAGGAATATCGCCGCGGGTACGACGCCCAGCGCGTTCAGTTGCGCCAGCATGGCAACGGCGATGCCGGTGTAGCCGAAGCCAGGAGACAGATCGAGGGTTAGATATCCCTTCAGGCCCGCGGTTTCGCTGACCCCTGCCATTCCCGCCAGGCCGCCGGAAATCATCGCCGTGATCACGACGGAGCGTCCGACATTGATTCCGGAGAACTCCGCCGCGGTCGCGTTGAAGCCGACGGCACGGATTTCGTAGCCCAGCACCGTGAACCTGATCATCGCCCAGATCACAACGGCCATGGCAACGGCGATGACGAAGCCCAGATGCAGGCGCCCCTTTGCGAGCAGCGGCGGCAGGATGCCTTCGTCTATGATCGATGCGGCCTGCGGCCAGCCAAGCGACATCGGATCCTTCCAAGGCCCTTCGATGAGATAGCTGACCGTCAGCAGCACGACGAAGTTCAACAGCAGGGTCGTGACAACTTCATCGACCTTCATGCGGGTTTTCAGCAATACCGGAACCAGCAGCAGCAGCCCGCCGGCAATAGCTCCGGCAAGCATCAGGAAAGGAACCATCAGCACTGGAGGCAATGTGACCAGTCCGGTTCCGAAGAAGGTGGCAGCCAGCGCACCTGCATATAGCTGGCCCTCGGCGCCGATGTTGTAAAACTTCGCGCGGAAGGCGACGGCGGCAGCCAGCCCAGTGAAAATCAGAGGGATCGAGCGCGTCAGGGTTTCGTTGATCGCGAAAGCCGATCCGAAAGCGCCCTTGATCAACAGCGCGTAGGCGGTCAGCACCGGCGTTCCGGTCCACACGATGAGCACCGCGCAAATCGCCATCGCCGCCAATATCGCCCAGACCGGCGCGAGACCGGCGCGAATCCACGAAACCGACTGCCGCGGCTCGATGATCATCAGGCAGCCTCCCCGCGGGGATCCTGTCCTGCCATCATCAACCCGATCTCCGCGATTGTTCTGCTTGCCGTCGGCAGGGCTTCTGACAGTCGTCCGTGCGAAATCACCGCTATGCGGTCTGACAGCGTCATCAGCTCGTCAAGGTCTTCCGAAATCAGCAGTATGGCGGCGCCCCGCGCCCGCGCCTCGAGCAGTTGCCCCTGCACATAGGCGATTGCGCCCTCGTCGAGGCCTCGCACCGGCTGGTTGGCAAGAATGAAGGAAGGCTGGCGCGACAGCGCTCTCGCCAGGATCAGCTTCTGCATGTTGCCGCCCGAAAGGAGTTTCGTTTCCGCTTCGGCTCCCTCGCAGCGCACGTCGAAAGCCTCGATCTGACGTTTGGCGCGATCCAAGGCCCTGCCCTTGTCGATGATGAAACCGGCTCGCGAGACTTCGGCGCTGCGGATATCCTCGGACATAAGATTTTCCCAGATCTCCATTTCCCCGACGACGCCCCGCGCGTGCCGGTCTTCGGGAATTCGTCCGACGCCGGCGGCGACGATCGCCCTCGGTTTTCCCGCGTTGAGCGCAGCGCCATTCAGGGTGACCGTGCCCGAAAAATTGCGCGACAGGCCGGAGAGAATATCGGCGAGCATTCGCTGCCCGTTACCCGCCACACCGGCTATTCCGACGATTTCGCGGCCGTGGACGGTCAGATCCACTTGCCTGAGCGACTGTGCCGCGTCGCCCGGTGTGGACAGCGCCTTGATCTCGATCACTGGCTTGCCTGCCTCGATAGGCGTGAGTTTCGGCCGGTTCACAACACGCCCGACCATCATTTCCGCAAGCTGGTGCCGGTTCGCCTTGGCGGTTTCAATGCCGCCGACGATCTCGCCGCGGCGCAACACGGCAACGCGATTGCTCACGGCGAGTATTTCGTGAAGCTTGTGCGAAATGAAGATCACCGAAAGCCCTTTGGCGGTCATTGATTTCAGTGTCGCAAACAGGCCCTCCGCTTCCTGCGGTGTCAAAACCGCCGTCGGCTCATCGAGAATCAGGATACGAACGTCCCGATAGAGCGCCTTCAGTATTTCGACGCGCTGCCGCTCGCCGACGGAAAGCGCGCCAACGAGCGCGTCGGGATCGACCGCAAGCCCGTAATCCGCGGCCAGCTGCGCCAGTTTCCGGCGCGCCGATCCTGTCCGCTGGCGCCATGAAAACAAGGGCTCGCTGCCGAGTGTGATGTTCTCCAGCACCGTCAGGTTGCCGGCGAGCGTGAAATGCTGGTGCACCATGCCGATACCGGCGTCGAGCGCGGCCTGCGTCGATCCGGGCGGCAGCGGCGAGCCGTCGACGAGGACTTCCCCTTCATCGGCCTGATAGTGGCCGAACAGGATGTTCATGAGCGTGGTCTTGCCGGCGCCGTTCTCGCCCAGCAGGGCGAGAATCTCGCCCTGCTCGAGTATGAGGGAGATGTTTTTGTTGGCGGTAAGCGCTCCGAAGCGTTTGGTAACGTTACGAAACTCCAGAACGGTGCCCGGCATGGCGGCTGCCTGTCAGAAAGACGATTTGGGTTCTTCGTCGTTGATCGCAACGGTGAACTCACCCGACAGGATCTTGGCTTTCACTTCCTCAACCTTTGCCTTGGCTTCGGCCGGAATGCGGTCCTCGAACTCGTAGTATGGCGCCAGGCTGGCGCCGCCTTTCTGCATCATGGTCCATTCCTTGTAGTCCTCGGCCTTGAAGGTTCCGGCCTTCACCCTGGCAATCGCGTGGGCGATGGCCGCTTCCATGTGCCAAAGCGCCGAAGTCACGACCACGTCGGTTCCGTTTTCTTCCTTGTTCATGTCGTTGACATTGCCGAAAGCTAGCACGCCCTTTTCCCGAGCGGCGGCCACCACCCCGGCGCGCTCGGCATACATGATGTCCGCTCCGGCCTCGATCTGCGCAAAGGCAGCTTCCTTGGCCTTTGGCGGATCGTACCATGAACCGATGAAAGTCACCTTGTACTGGATGTCCGGGTTAACCGATGTGGCTCCGTCGATGAAGGCATGGAACAGCCGGTTCACCTCGCCTATCGGATATCCGCCGACCATGCCCAGCTTGTTGGTCTTGGTCATCGATCCGGCAAGGATGCCCATCAGGTAGCAAGGCTCATGGATGTAATTGTCGAATACCGAGAAATTGCTGCCATGGGGCTCGAATGGATCGCCCATCAGGAATGCGATGTCGGGATACTCGTCGGCAACCTTGCGCGCTTCCTTGGAGATGCCGAAGGCCTCGCCGACGATCAGCTTGACGCCGCTTTCGCAATACTCGCGCAACACTCGGATGTAGTCGGTATTCGCGACTTTTTCGGAGAACACATACTCGATTTCGCCCTTGGCTTTTGCGGCCTCGAGCCCCTGATGCAGGCGCGCGTCCCATTTCTGCTGGATCGGCTGCGTGTAGATGCCCGCCACCTTGATCGTATCTGCTAGAGCCGGGCGCAACCCGGCAAAAGAAGCGCCTGCCGCTGCACCGGCCAGAATATTGAACGTTCTGCGATTGATCCTGATTGCCATGACCTGTCTCCTGCCGATGTTGAGATTGCCCCGAAATTGAGCCTAGGTATGGCGCTTGCAGGAGTCAATTTTTTTATCAAACGGTAAAACCGAAATTTTTTTCCTGGCCCGCACCGCACAAAACCGCCAGCCGCAGCTACGGTCGCTTGACATCGCCCCGCACATGCGTGTCATCGTTATGCAGTCGCGCCGTCTGCTCATTGCACTAGGCGTCATGCAGCCGCGACGATTATGACAACATTGCCGGGGGCCGATGCTCGAACGCCGCGAAACATACCAAGCGCTCTATCGCGACTTTGTGTGGAAGGTCCCCGACCGATTCAATATCGGGGTTGCATGCGCTGATGACTGGGCGGCCCGCGAGCCCGACCGCGTCGCTCTGATCGATCACGCAGAGACGGGTCGCTCACCGGTCATGACTTATGGCGAACTGACGCGTGCGTCGAGCGCCCTGGCCGCCTGGCTTGCCGGCAAGGGAGCGCGCCGTGGCGACCGCATCGCGCTGATGCTGCCGCAGGGGTTTCCGACGGCCATCGCCCACATCGCGATCTACAAGCTCGGCGCAATCGCGTTGCCGCTTGCAATGGTGTTCGGTTCCGAGGCGCTCGAATACAGGCTGAAAACTGCCCACGCCAAGGTCCTGATCGCTACTTCGGACGGACTGGAGAAGCTGTCGCGGATCGACGGCAATTTGCCGGGTCTCGAAATCATCGTTTCCATTGACGGGGACAATGGCGAAGCCGTCGGCCTTGACCGCATTCTCGCTGAAACGCCCGCGGCGTTTACCGCGGCCGACACGAGCGCCGATGATCCGTCCATGATGATCTTCACCTCGGGCACGACAGGCCTGCCGAAGGGTGCGCTCCATGCCCACCGGGTTCTGCTCGGCCACATTCCGGGCGTGCAGACGCATCACGAATTCATGCCGCAGCCAAGCGACCGGCTGTGGACGCCGGCCGATTGGGCGTGGGCAGGCGGGCTGCTCAACGTGCTTCTGCCCGGGCTTTATCTCGGTGTTCCAGTGGTCGCGGGGCGTTTCGCCAAATTCGATCCGGAATCGGCTCTCGCGCTGGCCGAAAAACAGAAGATCCGCAACATGTTCGTGCCGCCTACCGCGTTGCGGATGCTTCGCACGGCGGAGAACATATCGAAGCGGTTCGACCTCGATATCCGCACCATCGGATCCGGGGGCGAAGCGCTGGGCCGCGAAACATTCGAATGGGCGAAGGCCGAACTCGGCATCTCGATTAACGAATTTTACGGACAGACCGAATGCAATCTGGTCCTGTCGGCATGTTCCGCCATCGGAGTGGCAAGACCGGGCGCCATCGGATTGCCGGTGCCGGGCCATTCGGTCGCGATAATCGATGAAGCGGGCAAACCCGTTCCCGCCGGTACCACCGGTCAGATCGCTGTCGCCCGGCCCGATCCGGTGATGTTTCTCGAATACTGGGAAAATCCGCAAGCCACGAGGGAAAAATTCATCGGCGACTGGATGACCACCGGGGATCAGGGAATAATGGACCCGGACGGCTATGTGCATTTCTTTGGGCGCGACGACGACGTCATCACCTCTGCGGGGTACCGCATCGGACCGGTCGAGATCGAGGATTGCCTGACCGGCCATCCCGCCGTGGCGCTCGCCGCAGCGGTCGGCAAGCCCGATGCGCTGCGCACCGAGATCGTCAAGGCCTATCTGGTGCTGAAGCCGGGCTTTGCGCCCAACGAAGCGCTCGCCACCGAAATCCGCGATTGGGTCAGGAAGCGCTTGTCGGCGCACGAATATCCCCGCGAGATCGAATTTGTCGATGCAATGCCGCTGACCTCGACCGGCAAGGTGATCCGCCGCGAATTCCGCGAACGGGCCGTCAGGGAAGCCGGCATCAACCCTACGTGACCGCAGTCATGCCTGATGACCGACTTCGAGCCAGGTCATCATGCCCGCGGCCTGATGGGCGAGCATGTGGCAGTGAAACATCCATTTGCCTGGATTGTCGGCGACGAAGGCGATTTCGGTCTGCGCCCGCGCATCGACAAGAATGGTGTCTCGCGCCGGCCCAAACCCGCCGGGCATAACCTCACGAAAGTGATGGCCATGCAGGTGCATTGCGTGGGCAAACGCCGTCTGGTTGTCGATCATCATTCTGACGCTCTCGCCCCTTGCGACGCGCACCATCGGCTCGTCCGGCATGCCCGATTCGCCATTGAGAAACCAGGCCTGACCATTGCGCATCATGTCGCGCATCTCGTGCTGGTGCATACCTTCGGGCATTGCGCCCATCATTCCGCCCGCCATGACCATGCTTGTCGTCGCGGCGCCCTCGAGATCGATCTCCGGCAGACCGTTAGGCTCAAGCGGATTTGGTGTGTCGCGGCTCGAGGATGCCGCTTCGCCGGCGACCGGGAAGGTCGCCAGCGAAAACGTGCCGTTACGCTCGACGCTGGTCAGGAACGCGGTAGATCCAATGTCGGCCGTTATGTCGGCCATCAGGTCGACACGCTGGGCAGGCGCGAGTACGACGCGCTCAAACGGCCGAACTTCGTCAACCGGCATGCCGTCGAGCGCGACGATGTAGGCATTCAACCCGGTCGATCCGAGCGTGAGCACCCTGTCGGTCGCTGCATTGATGACGCGCAGCCGGAGCCGCTCGTTGCGTTTCGCGGGCCGGACAAATTCGGCAAGGCCGTTGACCGTGATGTGGTTGCCGATGCGCCCGGCATGGGTGCGATCCATCATGTTGTTGAAGTCCGCAACCACCTGCGCATCAGCATCGAGCCGCCAGTCGTTGACCATCAGCACGAGGTCGTCATCGGCATCCGGAGCGTGGCGCTCCTCGACGATCAGCGGTCCGGCTAGTCCGCGCGCAACCTGCTCCAGCGTCTCATGGTGCGGATGAAACCAGAATGTGCCGGCATCGGGCGCGACAAAATCATACAGGAAGCTTTCGCCCGGCTGAACCGGCTCCTGCGTCAGGTGCGCCGCGCCGTCCATCGCGTTGTCGATGCGGATGCCGTGCCAATGGATCGTCGTCGCCTCGTCAAGACGGTTGACCAGATTTCGGGTAACCCGTTCGCCCCGCCGTACCCTTATCGCCTCTCCCGGAATGGTTCCGTTATAGGCCCAGACTTCAGTTGCGCCGTAGCCCGCCGGAGCGAGTTGCGCTTTCGCTCTTTCCGCAAGGATTTCCGCAGGCATACCCCCGGTCGCGAAAGACATCCTTGCGGATGCGGCAAGCGCACCAGCCGCCAGAAGAAAGTATCTGCGGTCAATCGTGATCATGGACATATCCGAATCCTGTCAGGGCAAAGCGGCGATCGCAAAATGGAAATTTAGGTTACCGTCAATTCACGGCAACTGGTATTGTCCTGAATCAAGGGAATTTGCGGCGCTAAATCCCGCTCGATGCCTCTAGCGCCCCAGGATTTCCTTTACTCTTTCGCGGACAATACGCGCCATGTTGCGCGTTTCGCGATAAAGATGAAGCTGTTTGGCCGCCTGGCGGGCCGCGCGATCCGATCCCGGAGTGAGACCGATAACGATAGACCCCATCTCGCGCCGCTCGCTCCAGATGCGGTTCATCACGGGATGGTCGGGTTGCGCGCAGGAATCGGTGATCTCGATGTTCGGATCGTCCAGATGATTGCGGGTCGCCTCGATCGCCAGCAGCGTGCCGGGCGAGTATGTGTGCCAAGCTTCGTCATAGGCGGTCTTCCATGTGTAGGCGACGCCTGACTCGACGAACACGATAAGGCTTGCAATCGTCTGCCCGTCGATCAGCAGCGAATGGATCCTGCACAACCCCTGCTCCGACAGGCGGTGCACGGCTTCTCGGGCGAATGCTGCCCGGTAACGGTCGATTACCATCGCGGTTCCCGCCCGGCCCTTCCATCCCCGAGCCTCGAGCGTCAGGAACGTCTCCAACCCGAGCCTGATTTCTTCGGGCTGGCGCGCCACGTCATGAACCAGTTCGCCCTGTTCGCCGAGACGGCGCTTCAGGCGCCGGAATTCGCGGTAGTGGTGCGGCGACAGCGCATTTCGCAAATAGTCGTCCGGCTCGGCCGAGCTTTGCAAAAAGGCCCGCTCGCAACGATTGGCGGTATGCAGCGGCAGGTTGCGGTCCATCGCCACCATGCGCACAAGCCCGGCCACCGGGCCGTCCAGGCGCATGTCCGGCAGCACCAGAACCTTCGGCAGCTTGAGATGCGGCCGCGACAACATGTCGAAGAAATCCTGAAGCACGCCCACCGGATCGTCGCGATCGATCAGCGGCGTGCCAAGCGGACCGAACGGGCTCGACCAGGTACGCATCACTGTTACGCCGAGCGAAATCGCAGGCTTTTCGATGGAAAACGGCACCAGCAGGCGAAGCCGGCTGTTGAGGTCGCCACCGTCACGAATGACTGCGAGCCGCACTTCCCGATCTTCCAGGCGCGGCATCGCCGGCGCCAGAAACCGCGGATTGAAGAAGATGTTCGGTTCGACGGTGCGCACCGACAGATAGTCGAGCTCGTCAATAAGTTCGAAACCCGCCGAAGATGGATATATCGACAACCGCCTGACAGCGCCGCTCAATTCGCTCCAATGGACTTCCGCCGCATCCGCGGGGGCTCGCGAAAGACCGGCAAGATTGGCGATCATGGCGCCGGACGGACCGGCCGCCAGTTCCTCCATCAGCGGTATCGCGACCATTACGCGCTTGCCCCGCTGTTGCCAGCGGGCAGAAACACCGCCATGACGACGCCCAGCCGCCGGTAGACCACGGTTGCCAGCGCGGTTGCCTCGAAGCCCATGGCGATACCGGTTGCAATCGCCGCGCCCCAAAGCCCGTACTGCGGTATGAGTATCACGTTCAGGCCGATGTTCACCGCAAGCGTTATCGCATAGATCGCCGCGCAGACATTCTGGTTGCCACTCATGGTGAGCAGGCTCTCCGCCGGCCCGACCGACGCGCGCGCCACCACCCCGACAACGAGCACGAACAAAAGCGGATAACCCTGGTCGAAACCGGGGCCGAAAAGACCGAGCAAGAACTCGCCGAACAGCAGCACTGCCGCACCCATCAGCACTGAAGGCCAGAAGGTCCATGTCGCGGTATCGCGGGCGAACGAGCCCAGCGCAGTGCGGTCGTCTGCGTGGGCGTAATGGGCAAAGCGCTGTGCGACGCCCGCCTTGACCGAGAAGTAGACGAAATGCACCACGGCGAGCGTTTTGACCGTGGCGAAGTACACAGCTACGTCATCGGGCGGCATGTAACGTCCCACCATCAACACATCCGCATTTGTCAGCAGGAAGAAGAAACCCTCGACTAGAAAGATTGGCATCGATACCGAAAGCCAGGCTTTCGCGTCATACGCCCTCGGCCCTTTGGGCACTCTTTTGTCGGCTCGGGCCGTGGTTCCCGCAAGCTGTATTACCGTCGTTGCATAGGTTGCGATGATCGCGGCGATGACAGCCGTTTCAGCGCATGCCGGATACCCGAGTGTCAACGCGCCGACCATGAAAGCGAGGATCAACACCGGCCGGATCAGATAGGTCGGCGACAGGGCCGACACCACCCAGCCATTGGCTCGCGCTATGCCTTGAAGCACGTCGGAGAGCGCAATCATCGGAATACAGACTATCCCGAGATAGAACGGTACGATGTAGTAGGATTCGATTTGCGGCGAAAACAGCCAGATTCCCGCCGCGCCAAGCATGGCGAAGAATGTCGACACGATCAGACCGAACAGCCGGGAAGCAAGCAGAATGCCGCGGATTTCCGCAAATTTCCGCTTTTCCAGGTACTCCGGCACATAGCGCACAACGGAAGTATGCACGCCAAGGCAAGACAGGTTGCCGACGATCACCATCGTCACCCAGACCAGCACGAAAATGCCGTACTCGAAACTTCCCATCCAGCGTGCGAGCAGCACCTGCGAAACGAAAGCTATGACCGCACTGACCATGCGGATTGCAAAGGCGGCGAGCGACATCAGACCCGCCTTGCCGCGCTCGCCGGGCTCAAACAGAACCGAATCCACGCGATCGAGCAACGGCCGCGATTTCGCGGCCAATTGTCTTGGCAACAGGCGTTCAGCCGTCAGTGCCGCCGAAAAGCGCAATCCCGGTCACTCCATTAGGCGCGATAGAGACTTTGTTCTTATCCCGGACTGCTTAAAAAACGGTTCGGCTTCGACTATTTGCCCATGTTCGGCATTTACTGCGGCGGCGCTGGCGGATAGAGCCATGCATCTTTCGGTACAGGCAATTGCATGACGGTCGGCAAAGCGGAAACCCTGAAGGACGCACAGCCGGAAAGCGCGGTGGTCGTTGCCGTTGTTCTGGGCATCACCACGACCGTGAGCTACGGTACGCTCTATTATGCTTTTGGCGTCGTCGCCCGCGACATGGCCGCCGATACGGGTTTGTCTTTGACCTCTGTATACGGCGTCTTTTCATTCGGTCTTTTTGTGAGTGGTATCCTGGCCGGCCGCGCCGGCAGGCTTTTCGACAAACACGATCCGGCTGCCATCATGACAGCCGGCTCGGCGCTTGCAGCGGTCCTGCTGGTGTTGTGGTCGCTGATGCCGGGTCAATGGGCCTATGCCCTGCTCCTGGTGGCACTGCAGGTCGTTTCGATGCTGGTGCTTTACGAAGCGGCCTTCGTCGCGGCCGCAGTCTACGCGCCCGGTTCGGCGCGGCGCACGATAACAGGCATAACCCTTATCGCCGGTTTTGCCTCGACGATTTTCTGGCCGCTGACCGACTGGCTGCTGGAATTCTGGTCATGGCGCCAGATCTATCTTCTGTTCGCGCTTTTACATGTGGTCTTCTGCCTGCTCCCGCACCTCTGGCTGGCGCGTCGGCAAAACGGTGGCAGACTTGCAGTCGCGCGGAGCGACGGGAACGGTTCGGCCGCCATTCCTCCACGGCTCACAGGCCGCAGAAACCGCAGAATCGCCCTGATCCTGATCTCGATCGGCTTTACCGCGCAGGCATTCGCCATTTCCTCGCTGCATCTGCATCTGATCGGATTGCTGGACGCGATCGGCCTTGCCGCGTCGGCGGCCCTCATTGGCGCGCTGATCGGACCTGCGCAAGTTGCCGGACGCCTTGTGGAGTTCATCCTGTCGTCCCGGCTGTCGATATTTGCCGTCACGCTGTTTTCGGCAGCCGCGATGCCGATTGCCTTGCTGTTGCTGATCTGGGCGGCTCCCCTGGCGATCGCCGCAATCGTGTTCGCCGTGTTTTTCGGTCTCGGGCAGGGCCTGTCCTACATTGCCCGCGGCGTATTCCCGCTCGAACTGTTCGGAAATTCCGGATATGGCGCGCTGACGGGACGCATCAACGGAATACGCCTTTTCGTATCCGCCGGCGCGCCTTTCGTGACCGCCGCCATTCTTGAAAACGGCGGCGCAATTATCACCCTCTACTCGATTGTCTTGGCCGGCCTGGTCGCGCTGGCGTCTTTTGCCGCAATCGGCCTGATTCTGCGCTTGCCCGATTCCTGACCGCGTTGCCGCAAGCGAATCCTACTTGAATGCCCCGTGGCAGTGCTTGAACTTCTTACCCGATCCGCAGGGACAGGCTTCGTTGCGTCCCACCTTGCCCCAGGTCGACGGGTCGTTCGGATCGCGGTCCGCGGCCGCAACGACGCGGTTTTGAACCGTTTGCACAAGCACGCCGCCATCGCCGAAATCGTCTTCCCCGGTTGAGGCATCGATATGGTGGCCTTCGCCGGTGGGTGCTTCCGGCGGCGGCGCGTCGGCGGCCTCGCGCACGATTTCCACCCGCATCATCTGTGCGGTAACCGCCTGCCGCAGATTACCGAGCATCGCCTGGAACATCTCGAAGGATTCGCTCTTGTACTCATTGAGCGGATCGCGCTGCGCCAGACCACGGAAACCGATCACCGAACGCAGATGGTCCAGATTGACCAGATGCTCGCGCCAGAGATGATCGAGCGTCTGCAAAAGCACCGATTTCTCCACATAGGCCATGACCTCCGGGCCGAATCTGTCCAGCCGTTCCTTGGCCGCCTTGTTTGCCGCCTCGATCAGCCTCTCGCGGATATCGTCTTCCGCAATTCCTTCCTCGGCCGCCCATTGTTCTACCGGCAGGTCGAGATTGAGATAGGCGACAACCCCCTGTTTCAGGCCGGCGACATCCCATTGTTCCGCATAAGCTTTTTCCGGAATATGCCTGTCAACGAGATCGTTGATGACATCCTCGCGCATTTCCGCCACGGTTTCGGACAGGTTTTCGCCATCCATCAGTTCCAGGCGCTGTTCGAACACGACCTTTCTCTGGTCGTTCATCACGTCGTCGTACTTGAGAACATTCTTGCGGATGTCGAAGTTGCGCGCCTCGACCTTCTTCTGCGCCTTCTCGAGCGCCTTGTTGATCCAGGGGTGGATAATCGCCTCGTCTTCCTTCAGACCGAGCTTCTGCAGCATGCCGTCCATGCGTTCCGACCCGAAAATGCGCATCAGGTCATCCTGCAGCGACAGGAAGAATTTCGAACGGCCGGGATCGCCCTGGCGGCCCGAACGGCCGCGAAGCTGGTTGTCGATACGCCGGCTTTCATGGCGCTCGGTCGCCAGGACATAGAGTCCGCCGGCGGCAAGCGCCTCTTCCTTCAGACGCTGCACGTCAGCGCGGATCTCCGCTTCCCTGGCTTTGCGTTCCTCGCCGGCCGGCATGTCGCCAAGTTCCGCCTCGATGCGCATATCGGCAT
>JBFIBB010000082.1:0-12667 GCA_041582695.1 Rhizobiaceae bacterium | reverse complement strand
TGGCTTCTTCATCGGTATCGCCGGCCACAAGCCTCTCCCGAACGATTATGCGCAGGTCACGGGCAAGGCTTGCGTCGGAATCATCGATGGACTGGTTCTGGCAGACCAGGCAGCGCAGGCCCGCTGAGATCGCGCGGGCACGCGCCTCGAGCGCAGGATCGTCGAGCACCTCGTCCGGCAGGACCGCGAAAGCAGGCGAGGCAGGCGCGGCAATTAGCGCGGCGCAGACAAACAGGATTGCCCAGAAGCGCCTCATTCCGCGGGCTCCACGGCCGGTCCTGCCCTGCGCCGCGACGGCGCGCCGACACGCAGGCGGCGATCGGCCAGCGACAGCGCGCCGCCGGCCATCATCACCAGCGCTCCGAGCCAGATCAGGGTAACGAGCGGTTTCCACCATGCGCGAACGACGACACCGCCATCTGCCGTCTTGTCGCCGAGCGAGACGTAGACCTGGCTGAAACCGAGCGTCTCGATGCCGGCCTCGGTGGTCGGCATTTGACGCGCTGTATATAGCCGTTTCGATGAAACGATTTCCGCGATCTCCCGGTTGTCGGCATCATGAAGGGTGAACAGTCCCAGATCCTCCGAATAGTTCGGTCCCACTGCGGGTTTCATGCCTTCAAAACGCAGAGAATAATGCGCAACCGCGACCGTCTCGCCGGGCTTCATCGTAACAATGTGTTCTTCCTGGAAAGCAGTGACCGACACGATGCCGATCACCGTAACGCCGAGACCGGCATGGGCGAGAGACGTTCCGATCATCGATTTCGGCAGGCCAGCGAGGCGCCGCAGCATCACTGTCGGCGGCGTCGTCAGCACCCCGCATTTGAGGCCGAGATCGGTAAGAGCGCCCGTGATCAGCCATGCGCCGAGACCGACACCAAGTGCGGGAAACACGCCATCGAAACCGGTTGCGGCAAGTATCGCCGCAACGAGCGCCAGCGAAATCGCAAAAGCGGCGATCAGGCGCTGCGATACGCCGCGCAGGTCGCCGCGCTTCCAGGCGAGCAGGGGCCCGAAAGGAACCGCCGCCAGCAGCGGCAGGATCAGCGGACCGAAGGTGAGGTTGAAAAAGGGTGCGCCGACGGAAATCTTGTCCCCTGTCACCGCCTCAACCAGCAGCGGATAGAGTGTGCCGATCAGCACGGTCGCGGTGGCGGTGGTCAGGAACAGGTTGTTGAGCACCAGCGCCCCTTCGCGCGACACGGGATGAAACAAGCCGCCGGCTGTCAGCGTATTGGCGCGCAGCGCAAACAGCGCCAGCGCCCCGCCAATGAAAAGCGTCAATATGGCGAGGATGAAGACGCCGCGGCTCGGGTCGGACGCGAAGGCATGGACCGAAGTCAGCACGCCCGAACGCACGAGAAACGTGCCGAGCAGCGACAGGGCGAAGGTGAGAATGGCAAGCAGCACGGTCCAGACCTTTAGAGCCGAGCGTTTCTCCATCACGATCGCCGAATGCAGCAGCGCGGTGCCCGCCAGCCAGGGCATGAAGGATGCGTTCTCGACGGGATCCCAGAACCAGAAACCGCCCCAGCCGAGTTCATAGTACGCCCAGTACGAACCCATCGCGATGCCGCCGGTCAGGAACGCCCAGGCGGCAAGCGTCCATGGCCTTACCCAGCGCGCCCATGCCGCATCGATGCGGCCTTCTATCAGCGCGGCAATGGCGAATGAAAAACAGACCGAAAATCCGACATAGCCGAGATAGAGAAGCGGTGGATGTATCGCAAGGCCGATATCCTGGAGAACCGGGTTGAGATCGCTGCCCTCGACCGGTGCGGGATTAAGCCTGGCAAACGGGTTGGAGGTGGCCAGAATGAAGGCGAAGAACGCCGCACCGATCCAGCCTTGAACCGCGAGGACATTGGCTTTGAGCGCCGGTGGCAGGTTGCGGCCGAATACGGCCACCAGTGCGCCGAACAGGGTGAGGATCAACACCCAGAGCAGCATCGATCCCTCGTGATTGCCCCAGGTTCCGGTAAACTTGTACAAAAGAGGCTTCTGCGAATGCGAATTCTGCCAGACATTCAGGACAGAGAAATCCGACTGAGCGTACGCCGCCATCAGCGCGGCGAAAGCGATCATCGTCATGGCGAAACCGGTGACAGCCACCGGACCGCCCGTTTCCATCAGCCTTTCATTGCCGGTTCGCGCGCCCCACAAAGGCAGGACGGATTGCACCAACGCCAGCACCAGCGCAAGAACGAGTGCAAAATGTCCGGCTTCGATCATGTGTTCTCCCTGCGGGGCCTTTCGGCTGCGCGCTACTGGCTCTCCTGCCAGACACCCTTTTCCTTCAGGCTGTCGGCCACTTCCCTCGGCATGTAGTTCTCGTCATGCTTGGCGAGAACCGTATCTGCCTTGAGCGAGCCATCCGGTTCAAGCACACCTTCGGTGACCACGCCCTGACCTTCGCGAAACAGATCGGGCAGAATGCCGTTGTAGGCAACCTTGACGCTGGCATCGCCATCGCTGACGGCGAACCGTACTTCGGTTCCCTGACCGCGAAGCACCGACCCCTCCTCCACAAGTCCGCCGAGCCGGATGCGCTGGCCCGGCGCAACTTCCGCCCCCGCCAGTTCCGCCGGCATGTAGAAGTAGGAGGTCTTTTCTCCGAGCGCGAAGAAAACGAGTGCTGCCGCCATTCCGAGAAAAGCCAGCCCACCGGCAATAACACTCAACCGTTTCTGTTTGCGCGTCACAACTCAGTCCGTTTCCGTAATGCCCAGCGTTGCGGCGAATTCGACCAGTGCTTGGGCTGCGCCGGATTCGCCCTCCAGCGCTTTCCTGCCCTTTCGCAATGCCGCCTTTGCCTCGTCGGTTTTGCCCAATACCACATAGGAACGCACGAGACGCTGCCAACCTTCCGCGTCGAGCGGATTTTCTTCCAGACGCGCCGCCAGCCCCGCAACCATGGTTTCGATCATTTCTCCGCGCTCTTGCACCGACATCTGTTCGGCGGCGGCAATGTCCTCGGCATCGGGACCGGGTTTCTCGGACGTTGCCGACCCCGCCATCTGCGCCCGTAGCGTCTCGATGGCGTTGACCGAAGCCTGGCGCCAGGGCGACTGTTGCGAGGCATCGTCGATCAGTGCCTGCCATGCGACAAGGGCTTCCTGACCGCGGCCTTTCTGTGCAGATGCCATCGCCTTGAAAAACCGTGCCTTTTCATTGCCTGGTTCGAGCAAAAGCGCAGCATCGAATGCCACGGCGGCTTCCGGCGTGACGGCGCCGTCATTGGCCGCGGTCACCGCTTCACCGAGGCCCGACTGGCGCCTCGCATCGCTACCGCCGATACGTATCGCGTTCGCATAGGCCTGCACCGCATCCTGATAGCGGCCGACGCGCAGGTAAATCGGCGCGATGACATCCCAGCCGCGGCCGTCATCCGGATTTTGGGACAGGTGCCGTTCCGCCCGTGCGATCAGTTCTTCGATCGTGCTTTCGGCCGGATTTTTTTCCAACCGCGCCTGCAACGGCTGTCCCGGCAAATTGGGTGAGCCGGTCAGCGAATATATGCCCCAGCTCAGCAGTGGAATCAGCGCAATCGCCGCGGTCGCCAGCCACTTTCCCGTCAGGGCCGAGCGTGCGCCGGTATTTTCATCGGCGGTGTTCGCCTTCAGGATCCGCCGGCCGATCTCCGCCCGCGCCTCGGCAGCCTCGGAATCGCCAATCAGGCCCCGGGCGGCATCGGCATCGATCTCGGCCAATTGGTCGCGGTAAACCTCGATGTCGAAATCCTTGCCCTTGCCCGACTTGGAACGCGACCGGCCAACCGGCACGAGTACCGCCATGCAGCCGGCGGCAGTCAATGCAATCGCGGTGATCCAAAAGGTGAGCACGTTGGCCGCCCGTTTTCTTGTTCTTACGCGAGACCTTGAGCCATTTCAGCTCAGGTCAGGTTAGCGGCGTCCAGCTTCCGTCCGCATTTCGGCAAGCCGTTCCGTTCGCGGTGGCCGTGGCGCCACTGCGGCTTACAGTGTGTTTGTAGGTCCGGCAATCCTGCGATCCGACCCGGTAGGGCTGGGCGGCAACAACCTGGCCGGAAAGACCGGAAACATCGCTGCGCCAGGGAACAGACTGTCCGGCCGGAGTGTGTTCGAGCGCCCGGTATTCGGCTTCCAGCGCCAGCATCCGTTCGGAGCGTTTCGCCTCACCATTATCCAGACGGGCAAACAGGCCGCCGTCAAGCGCCTCGAGAATCCCGGCCTTGGTCGCCGTGTCCGATGTCGCCTCGGTGGTGAACCGGTTCGATGCAAACGGTGTGGACGCGCACGCCGAGAGGGTGGTCGCCAGTGCTATGGCAATCAGGTTTCGCTGCATATCCGCCTTGCTCTTGCAAACTCGCGGCCACCGATAGTGTCGCCCTTTGTCCGAATTGGGGCCGGCTCGCCTTTATTCAAGGCACATCTATTCGCCTCCCGGCAGAAGCACAACCGCCTTCAGGCCTCTCAGGCCGGACCGTTCAAGCAAAAGTGATCCGCCATACTCCGACGCCAGGTCGGCCACAATCGACAATCCCAAACCGGTTCCCGGCTTGGATTCGTCAAGCCGTTTGCCCCGCTTCATCGCTTCGGCGGCCTGGTCCGGCGGAATCCCGGGCCCGTCGTCTTCAATCACAAGCTCGATCATCGGCCGGTCGTTTTTGGTAGCGCCTTTGCGCACCTGAACGGCGATCTTCGATTTTGCCCATTTCGCGGCGTTTTCCAGCAGGTTTCCGGCTATTTCCTCCAGATCCTCCCTTTCGCCGGCGAATATCCATTCTCCGGTTCCCGTATCGAGCGAGAAGGATTTGGCGTCGTTCAGCTTGTCCATCACCCGCACCATGCGCTGCAACGGTTCGGTGACAGGGGTCCTGTAGATGACGGTGTCGCGTTGCGCAGCAATGCGCGCGCGCTGCAGGTAGTGATCGATCTGGCGGCGCATCGACGTAGCCTGCTCGGCCACCAGCGAGCCGCGCCTGTCGCCGGCGGCACGGCCCTCGTTGGTGATGACGGCAAGCGGCGTCTTTAGCGAGTGGGCAAGATTTCCAACCTGCGTCCGGTAACGTTCGACAATGCGGTGATTGTTGTCGATGAGCGCGTTGGTTTCCCTGGCCAGCGGCTCGATTTCCGGCGGGAATGCGCCATCGAGTTTTTCGGCGCGCCCCTCGCGGATGTCGGCAAGCGCGTTGCGGACGCGGCTAAGCGGCGCGAGGCCGAGCAGAATGGCGCCGGCATTGATGACGATCATTCCGGCGCCAAAAAGCGCGAGATAGTAATAGAGCAAACGCCGGAACTGCCCGAGTTCCTGCATCAAAATCGTCAGGTTTCCCATCACCCGGAAGCGGGCGACCTGGTCTTCGTCGCCGAGCACGTATTCGGTTTCCACCACCCGCACCTGTTCCCCGGCCAGTCCGGGCACGTCGTATGTGCGTTGAAATCCGGCGCTGAAAGGAACAACCGATACTGGCGGCACTTCGATCTCGCCGGTCATCGAAACCGAGCGCAGGCTGCCCGGTATCGCTCCGGTAAGCGGCGCCACCTCCCAGTAATATCCCGATTGCGGCGCGATAAATCCCAGATCGCCCAGATTCGGCGCGCCTTCCAGCCTGCCGTCGCTAGAAAGTCCGACCGCCCCTAGCAGAATGAACAGACGGGCCTCGAGCAGGTGCATGAAATCGCGCTCGACGCGGTTCTGGTAAAGCGTGGAGATAACGGTGGCGACGGCAATCAGCGCGGCAATCGCCAAAATGGTCGACAGGCCGACGACGCGAAATGCCAGCGACCGTGGTGAAAACATGAGGCGCCAGTCGTTGCGGTCGTGACTTCTCACAACTGCCGCCCGCCGCTCAGGCGCCCGGCTCGCGCAGGCGATATCCCATGCCGCGAACGGTCTCGATCAGGTCTACATCCATTTTCTTGCGCAAACGGCCGACGAACACCTCGATCGTGTTGGAATCGCGGTCGAAATCCTGATCGTAGAGATGCTCGACCAGTTCGGTGCGCGAGATGACTTCGCCGATATGGTGCATCAGATAGGCAAGCAACCGGAATTCATGCGACGTCAGCTTCAGCGGCACGCCGTTGATGTCGGCCTTGGAGGATTTGGTGTCGAGGCGAAGCGGGCCGCAGGTCAACTCGGCGGATGCATGCCCCGCCGCGCGCCTAATCAGCGCCCTCACCCGAGCGAGCACTTCCTCGATGTGAAAGGGCTTCGTGACATAGTCGTCGGCGCCAGCGTCGATGCCGGAAACCTTGTCGCTCCAGCGGTCGCGGGCAGTGAGTATCAGCACCGGCATGGTTCTGCCGTCCCTGCGCCAGCGCTCCAGAACGCTGATCCCGTCCATCTGCGGCAGCCCGATGTCGAGAACGACCGCGTCGTATGGCTCCGTGTCGCCGAGAAAATGGCCTTCCTCGCCATCGAATGCCTTGTCGATCACATAGCCCGCGTCCGTCAGCGCTTCGCAAAGCTGCCGGTTAAGTTCCACATCATCTTCGACAACGAGTATTCGCATGGGAGTTCTTGGGGTTGGCGCGGCAGATTCGTTTGTCATTATGAACCAACCGCCAGAGAAATTGAATTCGTTCTAATGCGGCACGACAAACTGCTGGCGGCGCGGGCGCTGGCCGTCCTTGCCCGGGATCAGGACGACGATGACGCAAACATTCTGGCCGTTGCTTTGCTTCGCATTGGCGGCAGCCAATGTTCCGCCATTCTGGGCGGCGATGGCTTCGCCGATCGCATAACAGCCATCGCTGATCGGCAGCACGTTGTCCGGGGCAGACGGCTCGACCACCAACGGCCCAGCGGCCGCGCCCGAAACGCCTGTACCGGCCGCCAGGGTGGCGGCCAGCAGGGCGTTGAATATGCGTTTCGTGTTCATGAACGCCTTTCTACGGCATTTTGGCTGAACATGAAATGAACGGACCGAGGTCCCGATTAACCGATCCGATCCCTGGCCGAAACCCGGCCGAATATCGCCACCAGGCCGGAAATGGCCGTGATCGCCTGGATCAGCGTTTCGGTCAGCGCGGAATTGTCGATGCCGGCGACCGGAAATCCTGCCAGCCCACCCGTTGCGGTAGCGATGGTTATCAGCGAGGCCCAGATGGTTTTGGACAGGTACCAGGGTTTCGATTCTTTCATGTCGATCTCCGTTTGGTTTGTGGAATTCTGTTCAAGGCTGCGCGTCATGCGGTGGAAAACCGCGCCATGACGGGAATCCCCTCACCCATCGCGACGCTGAGCTGCGCGACGGAGATGTCGAAAGCGGAAGGCGACGGAAAGTCCGCCAACATGTCCGCCTGCGGGTATGTCCACGCCGGCGATGCAACGGTGGATTCGCGGACCAGGTAACCGTTGGTGCGAAATACGCGAACCCGGTAGTTTTCAGCCAGTTCCCCAAGCGGGATGTCCGCGCCAAGCCAGCTGTCGGCGTCGATGCGGCCACGCCTGATCCAAGAAAAATCAAAACCGCCCGTTGAATTGCCTTTGCCGCTGAGATGAAACGGAGCCATCGGCGTCAAAGCCCTGACACCACCGGCACCGCTCCAAGACACAGCCGTTGTGCTATCGAGCAGAAAGCCTGAAGGTGCCACGCGCCAGTTGAGCGTCAGACCGATTTCAGACGCTTGCAGTCCCGCCGGTGTCACCGCCTCGTCAAGTAGGACGGCGTAGGCACCCGATACCGAACCCGCGGCGGCCGCGTCCTCGGTTCCGAGTTGTCCTCGCAGCAACCCTGTCAGCAGCCAGGAGGACGGCCCGGATTCGAGGGCGGTTTCGAATTGAAGCAGTTCCCATCCGCCGTTTACGGACCGGACTGCGAGCGCGTTCGCGCCGTTCAACATCTGCAGGCGCGAGACGCTGGCCAGCTCGCCGTCAAGCAGGTGGAGGCGGACGCCGTTTGCCCGGTCGATCCGGCCCGACGGGCCGGGCGGCAGCGCCGCTTCCAGCAGACCGATGACAGCCGGTTGCAATATCTGGCCCCGATCTATGAATCCGGTTTCCTCCGGCGAGGCGGAAACGGAGAGCGGTCGCCAGGGTTTGCTCCAGGCTGCCACGCGCAGCTGCGAATGCGGTTCGGATGATGGCCCGGTCATCGGCAGATCGAGGAAGAGCGCTATCGGCTGCGCCGGCGATATCGGTTCATCGCCGGCTGGGTTCCTCGGTAGCGAAGCGCGGTCGGGAAACGGCGGCAATCTCAGAATACGGCGAGCCTCTGCCTGGCGGGTCAGTCCGTCTTCGATCGAGGTAATGATGAACTCGCCCTGGCCGCCGCAATAGGGCAGCCGGACGACGCTGCCGGCCGAAAGTTCCCTTTGCGAAGGCGGCAGGCTGAACCCCGCCGTGTCGCGTTCAGCCCACTTGCGCCGCAGCCAGTCGCCGGCGAGCGCCTCGCCCTGGCTGGCCTCCATGAGGCCCGGCAAGGCTATCGAGCGCTGATGCGTATCGCCGCCTGTTGCGCCGGTCGTCCGCCGCGCCGCGACAGCCTGAAACGCCTGCATCGGGTCGCGGAAGTGAAGCACAGCTTCGCCGGGCAACTCCCTGTCCGGCAGCCGCGAGGCCCTGAACGCGCTTTCACCGTCCGGCGCCACCAGATCGCCGGGATCGGACGCGGCTTCGGGCGGTGTGTTTTCATTGAACAGCACGAGTTCGCCGCCATCCTCGCGCGCGGCCAGGCCGAACAGGTCGATCAGCGGTTCCAGCGCGGCCCGGGCCGATCCCGGATCGTCCGACACGTATCCAGCCAGCATCCCGTCGACATTCCTCACATCGGCGGCCGGCAGACCGTGGTCGATAAGTATCGCGTTGACCAGATCGCCGAGATCGACAGCAGACAGCCGGCCGTTCAGCCAGTGTCCGGTCAGCCAGTTCACACCATCGCTCCAGAGGCCCGTTTCCAGCGGAAAGGCGGGAAACGGCCGCGCGTCCCACGCCCACAGGAAAATCCGCGAGACGTCGACCATGCGCCCGCCATAGACCGGCGAAACGGGATTGGCGTCTTCGCTGAAAGACGGATTTGTGTCGTCCCAGTGACCGAGATGCGCATCGATGAAGCGGCGCTGCGCCAGATCGCTGCGGCCACCGTCGGAAAAGTGGGGTCTGGCGCTTTCAGCCGATTTCGGATCGAGAAACACGTTGGGCTGGTTCGGCCCCTTGTCGATCGCGGCGCAGCCCAGTTCGGTAAACCAGAACGGTTTCGATCGCGGCGCCCAGCCCGTCGGCATTGCCGCTTCCACACCGCCAATCCGGTTGAAATGTTGGTTCTGCCACCAATTTTTGAGATCCTTGGCGCGAAAGACCCACGGTTTGCCGTAGGCTCCGTCGGTGATCGGCGTGCGGATGCGCTGTTGCCTGTCGGCACTGCCGGCGTAGTACCAGTCGAAGCGCTCGCCGCCGGCGATGGCCGTCCGCATCGCGTCGATGTTATACGGTCCCGTCGCGCCATCGGGGTGGACAGCGCCATAGTCGCCGGCCCGCCAGTCGGTCAGCGGCAGATAGTTGTCGATACCCACAGCCGAGATTGCCGGGCTCGCCCAGAGGGAATCGAGATGAAAGAACACATCGCCGCTTCCGTCGGCGGGTTGGTGGCCGAAATACTCGCTCCAGTCCGCGCCATAGGTAATGGCGGTGGACGATCCCAGTATGGCAGAGACCTCGTTTGCCAGTTGAACGAGCCTGTCGACGAACGGAAAGCCATTGGCGTTGTCGCGCAACGTGGTCAGACCGCGCAGTTCTGAACCGATCAGAAACCCGTCGACCCCGCCAGCCGCCGCCGCCAGATTGGCGTAGTGCAGGATCATGCGGCGGTAGCCCCAGTCGCCGGCCGGACCGTTGTAGGCCACGGTTCCCGGAAGTTGCGCAAAGTCGCCGGGCGACGCCGCGCCGCAGAATGAACCGACCTGTGACGCCGCCAGCGCGGTCTTGTCGGCCGTTCCCGGCAAGCCAAGGGCGGGAAAGCAGGTAATACGGCCGCGCCAGGGATAAGCAGCCTGAGCGGTTCCGCCATAGGGGTCGGGAAGGACGTTGCCCTCGGCAATGTCCATCATCACGAACGGATAAAGCGTGACTTTCAGACCGCGAGCCCTCAACTCGCCGATAGCGTCGAAAACCGACTGGTCGGATGGCGTTCCGCCATAGGCCGATCCGCCATTATACTTCGACACTTCGGTAGCGGTCGCCACTGTTTCGCCCGACACGAGCCATGGCGACGAGGCCGCAAGCGCGTTGCGGTCGGTCACCATCGGGCGAATGAGGCAATCTCCGGCGCGCAGGTCATTGCCGAACCAGGCCGTTACCAGCGCCACATGCTCGAGATTCGGACAAAGCATCTGCAATTCATCGAGCGAGGCGGCCAGATCGCTGGCGGCGAAAAGTACATTGCGGTTCTGCAATTTTGCCGAACCGGGAATGATCAGCCCCTCCAGACCACCGGAACTCCCCAAAAATGCCGGCGAAAGGCTGACCGGCTGTGGCGACAAACCGAATTCGGTGGCGCCCGGTATCAGCACCACGGCTTTTATCCGGCTGTTGAAATCGCCAACCGGACGGATAACCTCAAACTGGAACTGCGGAATGCGGTTGCCGTAGTCGGCGAGCGGAAACCTCTCGATCACCACATAGGCCGTGCCGCGATAAGCGGGCGTATTGCCTGCACCCTGTTTCGCCTCGATCAGCGGATCGGGCTGTTGGCCGGAGCCGCCGTTGTGGACCCGCATCTCGATCTGTTCGCGATCAATCTCCTTGCCGTCGGCCCATACGCGGCGAACGCCCGCGATCTCCCCTTCGCACAGGGCAAAGGCGGCATTGGCGAAGTAGGAATAGGTTGTCACCTTCGGGCCGCCCTTGAATCCCTGGCGGCGGGTCTGGCGGCTTTCCTCGAAGCGGGTCGCCCAGATGATCGTCGCGCTCAGCCGGGCAGTTCCGTAGAGCCGGGGAACCGGCGCACCCTCCTCGGCGGTGAGCGGGCGCGGACCGGAAAGGCGCGGACCGTGGATGTGCCTGGTGCTCTGAAGCAAGGCCCGATCGGCGACATAACCGGCAAGCGCGCCGGCGGCAGTGCCGATCGTTGCGCCCACAGGGCCGAGAAATCCGCCGAGGAATGCTCCGGCGGCCTGCAGGATCAATGTCGCCATCAGCGGGCCGCCTTTCTGGGAATTTCGGGAAATGCGAAGGCGCCGGCTATGCGGCGGCGCCATTGGCTGACCAGCGGCGACGCCAGTACGGCATGACCCTGGTAGGCGTGGATGAACCGGTTTTCGCCGGTCAGTATGCCGGCATGTTTGCAATTCATCGACGGCCGCCAGCGGAAGAGCAGAAGATCGCCGGGCGCGGCGGCGGCGACCGGAACCTCGTCAAACAGGCGCCGGGCCGCGTCGAGCATGCGGTCGGCGCCGCCGGCTTCCGCCCAGTCTGGCGCGTACGCGCCGGGTTCCTCCGCATCGGCGTCGTAAAACGCCCGCCAGACGCCCCGGATCAGGCCGAGACAATCGCAGCCTATGCCCTTGGCCGCGCCCTGGTGCCGGTATGGCGTTCCGATCCAGGATTCCGCCTCGGCCAGCACCGCCGAGCGGACAGACTTCCGTGTTTCGCAACTCATGGGACCAGCGGACCGCCGTCGAACGTCTGGCCAGGGCGTGCGTACGCATATGCCGCGTCGTTGCCGGGCAGATGGGGAAAGCCGCGGAAGTTGAGCGCGTTGGCGAATTTCACCTTGCATGTGGCGAAGCGCTTGTCGCACCCGGCGGTGATCGTGAACGGATCGCCGGTCGATGGCGCCGCGCAGCCGTCACCATGCAGAGTCAGGATCGCGCCCGATTCTCCGGTTTCATGGCTGATCACGCGCTGGCTGCGTCCCGCGTTTGCGCCGCCGCTCCAGCTCAATTGTCCGTCGGCGAACCATTGCGCGGAAAATCCGTCCAGCCCCGCCGCTTCAACAATGCCGTTGGCGTTCACCGAGGTGACAGTTCCCGCGCCGTTGAAACCGGCCTGAGACAGATCGAAACCGCAGGCCGTATCTCCGAGTTCGGCATCGCATGTGCGGCGAAAATAGCGGCCGTTCGGCTGGTCGAGCGCCTGCAGCGGGCTTTCGAGTTCGGCGGTGAACCTGCCGTCGCGGCGGCTGATGGTTCCGATCACGGCCTTGCGTATCGTCATGAATGCGGCCGGATCGCGCCAGTTTACCAACAAGGTCTCCACTTCCGCACGGTCGTAATGTCCGGCATCGATGTCGGCGTCGCGGATGCGGTCCGATGTCAGCGCGCCGGCCACATCCATCGCGTCGTTTGCCAGTCCAAGCGACTGCCGCGCCTCCGAAGCGGCCAGGCCGCTTTCGGGCTCGTACAAAGTGCCGTCAACGGAAAGCGGTAGGTCGTGATCGGTAAATCCGAAAACCGATCCATCCTGCCTGACAAGCCGCCAGCAATGGCAAAGCGTGGTTATATCCCGATCGAGATGAGCTTTCAGGGCTGCCGGAACCTTGCTCATATGCGAACCTCGACAAGCGGTATCGCCGGAATACGGCCTGCCTTGAACGAGCTGATGCTGGCCGATATCCGGTCGGTATCGAAGCGCACCGGCACGTCGAATTCAAATCCCGCCGTCACCGCCGCCCCGGCGGCGGGAACAAAGCCCGCCTGAAAATTGATGACGCCGATCAGGGTATCGACTGTGTATGCCGTGC
>JBFIBB010000081.1:0-12762 GCA_041582695.1 Rhizobiaceae bacterium | reverse complement strand
CGGCTTTCATGTTTCCCAGCGTGCAACTTTTGTCCAGATCAGGCAAAGACAAGCCCGTCCATCAGTTTTCTCGCCGTACGCAGAATCGCCGCGGACAGCATGTTGTTGCGGTCATCGAGCGTGGCGACCACGGTCATCTCTCCGGTCGGGTGCTCCACGGCCAGCGACCGTGTTGTTCCGCTGCCGCGATCGGCGATTGCGTAAGCCGGCGTGCCCTCGATCAGGCAGGCGGTAGCGACACTCACCGCACCAAGCACGCCGATCGTCTTGTGGCAGCGATGGGGAATGAAGGTTCGCGTCGATATCGCGCCGCCATTTCGCGCCGGAGAGATCATCGTCATTTTCGGGACCGACTTTTCCTTCACATCGCCCAGGTTCATCAGCAGGCCGCAGGCCAGGCGCAACGCTTCCAGCCTGGCGCGCAAGGAGGCGTTCCCTTCCAGTGCCTCAGGCGGTTCGTCGCCGGCGATTCCCATGTCGGAGGCGCGCAGCACGACGCACGGCATGCCGTTATCGATCATCGTCACCTCAATGCCGTTGACGATATCGGCGGCGTTGCCGGACGGCAGCAACGCGCCGCAAGACGAGCCGGCCGTGTCCTTGAACTCGATGGGGATCGGCGACGAGGTTCCCGGTACGCCGTCGATTTGGGCAGTGCCTTCGTAGGCGACCTTACCACCCGGTGTCGCCACGGTGGCGACTGCGGTTTGCCCGGTGTTTTCCATGAAGATAGCAACGCGCGTTTCGGTTTCGCCTGCGGCCACAAGTCCCCGTTCGATAGCAAATGGTCCGACACCTGCCAGGATGTTTCCGCAATTCTGTGAATCGGTTACGATTGGCTGATCAACGAAGACTTGCAGAAAAAGATAATCGACATCCACGCCTTTTCGGCTTGATTTTGCGATCACGGCAACCTTCGAGGTGAGCGGATCGGCGCCGCCCATTCCGTCGATTTGGCGCGGATCGGGCGAGCCCATGACACGGAGCAGGAACGCATCGCGTTCGACAGTATCGGCGGGCAGGTCGGCGGCGGCGAAGTAGCCGCCCTTCGACGTGCCGCCGCGCATCCACATGCAGCGGACACCGTCAGACATATTTCAGACCCTTGGCGGCGAGGCGCTCGCGCATGTTGTACATGTCGAGGCCCAGTTCGCCGGCGGCAAGCCGCCTTCTCTTTTCCTCCTCAGCATCGATACGCTTGCGCGCCTTGTCGAGAACCGCCCCGGCTTCTTCGCGGCGCACGACGCAGACGCCGTCGTCATCGGCGACAATGACGTCGCCGGGATTGACCAATTGGCTGGCGCAGACGACCGGAACGTTGACCGAACCGAGCGTTTCCTTGACGGTGCCCTGCGCCGACACTGCAGTCGACCAGACGGGGAAACCCATCTCCTTCAGATCGCGGACGTCGCGCACGCCTGCATCGATCACCAGCCCGCGGCAGCCGCGCGCCATGGCCGAAGTCGCCAGCAGGTCGCCGAAATATCCGTCGGTGCATGCCGAAGTCGGTGCAAGCACCAGGATGTCGCCGTCCTGAAGCTGTTCGATGGCCACATGTACCATCCAGTTGTCGCCGGGAGGAGCTGAAATGGTGACTGCGGAACCGGCAATGCGGGCGCCGGGCCAAATCGGCCGCATATTCGCAGCAAGGCAGCCCCGTCGGCCTTGGGCTTCATGCACGGTGGCAACGCCGGCTTCGCCGAGCTGATCGATGATCTTCGGATCGGCGCGCGGGATATCGCGGACGACGACGCCGGCAGATGTTGTTGCGCCGGCCATCACAATTCGTCCACGGTGCGGGGGAAGATGGATTCGAAACCTTCGGCATACTGGCAGTCGCGCCCGCCGGCCTGGCCGCCGGAATTGCGCTTGAAATGGTTGGCGCGCTGCTGGGCGACTCGAGTGTAGTAATCCCACAAATGCACCTGGCCGTTCATGTGCTCCATGGCGGCGCGTTTCTTGTCCCAGACCGGGGTGATGTCGAGAAAGACATCGGGTTTCCAGCCCATCTGTTCGGTCTGGTGCGGTTCGAACAGATAGAGCTGCGGCGCGCCGAGCACCTTTTCGCCCGGATTGTGTCCCCACGCCTGGGCGATCATGCGGGCCTCGAGCACCACCTGTGTCGTGTACATGTGATCGGTGTTGTAGGGATCGAACCGGGAATGGCTCATCATGAAGGCGGGCTGCACTTTGCGGATGAGATCGACAAGCCTGTTTTTGTCCGCTTTCTCCAGATGCAGCGGGTAGTCGCCCAGATCGAAGCATTCGAGATGGTGGACGCCCAACACTTCCGCGGCAGCCTCGGCCTCTGCGCGACGGATCTCCCTGACCTGCCGCAGGTCCTTGCCCTCCTTCCACAGCTTGGCGCTCTCGCCGCGCTCGCCAAATGACAGGCAGGCGACAGTCACATCGTAGCCCATTTCCGAATGCAGCGCGATCGCGCCGCCACAGCGCCAGACGAAATCGGCCGCATGCGCGCTGATCACCAGAGCGGTCTTGTTTGCGGTCACCGGGATGCCTCCTGCCGTTTTTCGCGAATCTGCGCCATTTTTCGCCGGGCGGATTGCCAAAATCCATTTCAATAGTCAGTGTAAGCTATAATTTATTGATACACCTGCGGTTCGCAGCGCGAGCAAATGCACGATAAAATCAATCTGCGGCACATCCGGGCTTTTACCAAAACAGCCGAGTACGGCAGTATTTCCGGCGCGTCACGCACCGTGTTCCTATCGCAGCCGGCGATCACCCAGGCAATTGCAAAACTTGAGACCACGCTTGGATGCCCGTTGTTCGTACGCTCGCATGACGGCATGTATGCCAATGAAGCGGGCAAGCTTTTTGCAAGGCGGGCAGGCCGCATGCTGGAACTTCTGGCGGAGGGTGCGCGCAAAGCCTTCCGGACAGGATCGCGCGACCGCGGTTCCGGATTCCGGAATTCGGAACTGTTGTTCACAACCATACAACTACGCGCCTTCAATGCGATTTGCGCTACCGGAAACTTCACCTGGGCCGCATCGGAAACGGGCGCCTCGAGACCGTCGATCCACAAGGCAATCAACGACCTGGAGCGGATTTGCGGCTTCCCGCTGATCGAGCGAACTGCACAGGGATACGAACCCACGCCCGCGGGCGCTCATCTCAACCGCAGCGCTCTTCTGGCCTTCAGCGAGCTGAAGCAGGGTATGGATGAGGTCTCGGCCCTGAACGGCAGGGAAACCGGGCATATCGATATCGGCTCTCTGCCGCTGGCGCGGAGCCAAATACTTCCCGAGGCAATCAACAGGATCGCAACGGAACTGCCGAACATCAGGATCAAGGTGCGCGACGGACCTTATTTCGACCTTCTACATGCCCTCCGATTTGGCGAGATCGATTTCATCATCGGCGCATTGCGATCGCCGGCGCCAATCGAGGACGTCGTGCAAACGCGATTGTTCACCGATCGCCTCGCCATCGTCGCACGCGCCGGACATCCGCTCCAGAACCAGAGGGATGTGGGTATCGAAACGCTTTCCGGCTTTCCCTGGGTTGTGCCCGCACCCGCCATTCCCACTCGCATCGAATTCGAGAGGTTGTTTGCTGGAACCGCGACCGGCAAGCGCCTGAGATTTGTCGAGTCGAGCTCGCAGGTGTTGATGCGCGGTCTGCTGGCCGGAAGTGACCGGCTGGCGATCATCTCACGTCATCAGGTTCAAAGAGACCTGGACGAAGGTCTGCTGGTCGAGATCGAATTCCGCCTGAAGGATGCCGAACGTGCTATCGGGATCACGACCCGCGACGGCTGGCGGGCGACGGCCGCGCAGCAGCGGTTCATCGATCTGCTGCACGAGGTGTGCGCCAGCCTGCCCTGATGCCGGTAAGACGGATCAATATGGTCAAATGCCGCTTTATCGCGGGAGGCTCCTCCTATCAATGCGCGATCATGACGTGACGTACTGCGGTATAGTCCTCGAGCGCGTATAGCGACATATCCTTGCCGTAGCCGGACTGTTTCAAGCCGCCGTGCGGCATCTCGTTGCACAACATGAAGTGCGTGTTGATCCATGTGCAACCGTACTGCAGCCGCGCCGCGCATCGCATCGCCTTTGGAACGTCCCTGGTCCAGACCGAAGACGCCAGCCCGTAGTCGGAATCGTTTGCCCAGGCGACCGCCTCATCGACATCGGTGAACCGGGTTATGGAAACGACCGGGCCAAATACCTCGCGGCGCACGATCTCGTCGCTCTGCAACGCTCCGGCGATGACGGTCGGCTGGTAGAAAAAGCCGTTACCTTCATGTGCGCTGCCGCCGGTGGTGACTTCCATGTGGTTCATGGCGACGGCGCGTTCCACGAAGCTGGCGACGCGGTCGCGCTGGCGCTGCGAGATCAGAGGGCCGATCTCGTTCTCGCTGTCGTCCTTGCGGTCGTATTTGATCGTTGATACGGCGGAAGAGAGGTCGGCGACCAGCTTGTCATGGATCTTCGGCGCGGCATAAACCCGGCATGCGGCGGTGCAGTCCTGGCCGGCATTGTAGTAACCGAAGGTGCGAAGGCCTTTAACGACGGCATCGATGTCGGCATCGTCGAACACGATGACCGGTGCCTTGCCACCCAGTTCCAGATGTGTGCGCTTGACCGACTTTGCGGCCGCCTGCAGCACCTTCTTGCCGGTCGCCACGTCTCCGGTGATCGAGATCATGTTGACCTTCGGATGATTTATCAGTGCGTTGCCGACGCTTTCGCCGCGGCCAAGCACGATATTGACGACGCCTTCCGGGAGGATATCGGCGAGGATTTTCGCCATCTTGAGGGCGGTGAGAGGCGTCTGCTCGGACGGCTTGAAAACCACGGTATTGCCGCCGCCGATGGCAGGCGCCAGCTTCCATGCCATCATCATCAAGGGATAATTCCATGGGGCGATCGACGCGACAACGCCGATCGGATCGCGGCGGACCATCGAGGTGAAGCCGGCCAGATACTCGCCGGCCGCATTGCTGGGAATGCATCGCACCGCGCCGGCGAAAAAGCGGTAGCAGTCGACGATGGCCGGGATCTCGTCATTGCGAACGGCATTGACCGGCTTGCCGCAGTTCAACGCTTCCAGCGCGGAAAACGCGGCGGCCTCCGCCTCGATACGGTCGGCAATCTTCAACAGGTAGCCGGAACGCTCGGCCGGCGTCGTGCGCGACCAGATAGCGAATGCCTTCTCGGCGGCGTCGACGGCCCGGTCGATCTGCTCCATGCCAGCCTCGGGAAGGCGAAGGATCGATTCTCCGGTTTTTGGATTCAGGATATTTTCCTCGGCTTCCGAACCCTTCTCGAAATCGGCGCCGATCAGCATTTGCGTATCCATGGGGTCTCTCCCTGTTCGGTTGTTCATTTGCCGCTGCCGGCGATCTGGTCGCCATCGCGGGTAAGATAGAAAGCTGCGAGGATCGGCAGGAAGGTCACCAGCACGACCACCATCGCCACTACGTTGGTGACGGGCCGCTGGCGTGGACGAACCAGTTCCTCCAGCATCCAGATCGGAAGTGTTGCCTGCTGGCCTGCGGTGAAGGTGGTGACGATCACTTCGTCGAATGACAGCGCAAAGGCGAGCATGCCGCCGGCCAGCAGCGCGGTGCCGATGTTCGGCAGCACGACGTAGCGGAATGTCTGGAAGCCGTCTGCACCTAGATCCATCGATGCCTCGATCAGTGAATCGGAGGTGCGGCGAAATCGGGCGACCGCATTGTTGTAGACGACGACAACGCAGAATGTCGCGTGACCGAGCACTATGGTCCAATAGGAAAACGGAATCTCGGCCAGGTTGAAGGCAGAGCGCAGTGCAATACCGGTAATGATTCCCGGAAGCGCGATCGGCAATATAACCAGCAGCGAGATCGTTTCACGGCCGAAGAATCTCGTGCGCGATACCGCGGCGGCACAGAGCGTACCGAGAACAAGGGCCACGGCTGTCGAGATGGCGGCGACGCGAACCGACAAGCCGAGCGCCTCCCAGACATCCGGGCGGTACCAGGTGACCCCGAACCATTTCAGCGTCAGGCCCGGAGGCGGCCACTGGTAGCTCCGGTCTTCGGTGGTGAATGCATAGACGAAGATGAGCAGGATCGGCAGGTGCAGGAACAGAAGCCCCGCGGCGGCAGCGATCTTCAGCCCGAGCGGGGCCGAGCCATTGCGGTCAGAGCGCATCGAAAGCCCCTTGGCGTTTCGCCATCCACAGATAGAAACCCATGATGACGATCGGCACTACGGTGAAGGCCGCCGCCAGCGGGATGTTGCCGGCGGTGCCCTGATGGGCATAAACGGCCTGGCCGATGAAAAGGCGTGACGATCCGACGATTTGCGGAATGATGTAGTCGCCGAGCGTCAGCGAAAAGGTGAATATCGATCCGGCGACGACCCCCGGCAGCGCCAATGGAAGCAGCACATGGCGGAAGGTCTGTTGTGGCGAACCGCCGAGATCGGATGAGGCTTCCAGCATCGAATCCGGAACACGCTCAAGCGCCGCCTGCGTCGGCAGGATCATGTAGGGCAGCCAGACATACACAAAGACGAGGAAGGTCCCGGTATAGCTCACCGAGAGCGAGTTGCCGCCGATCACGGGGATTGCCAGCCATGCCTCCAGCAGCGGCGTCAGGTGCAGCTTCGCGAAGAGCCAGTTTAAGATGCCCTCCTTGGCGAGGATCAGTTTCCAGGCGTATACCTTGACCAAGTAGCTCGACCACAAGGGCAGCATGGCGCCAAGATAAAACAGCGCCTTCCACTTGCCGCGCGCGTAACGCGCCGCGTAGTAGGCGATGGGAAAGGCGATGACGGCGGATGCCAGTGTCACCGCGGCAGCCATGAGCACCGATCGGATGATGATGTCCAGATTGGAAGGGCGCAGCAGCTCGGCATAAGTCTTCAGGGTCCACTCGTACCTGATCAGGCCCGAAAATTCGTCGATCGAGAAGAAGCTCTGGGCAAGCAGCGCGAAAAGCGAGCCGAGGTAGATAACTCCGAGCCACAGCAGCGGCGGGGCGAGCATGAGAAAGAGCGTGATGCGCGGATTGCGCCACAGCACGTCCGATAGCGTGCCGAACATGCCGCCGCGGCCGGGCAGTATGGTATAGGTCGCCAAACTCACGGCTCATCCTCCATCAGGTGCAGGTCCGCCGGATTCCATTCGATGGCAATCGACTCTCCGCGCTGTGGGACCGAATTACCCGAGGGCAGCAGAACAGCCAGACGCTGGCCGTTCATTTCAACAGCAAGCCGTGTCGCCGCGCCAAGATAGGAATGGCCGGTGACCGTCACCTTCTCTCCGCCATTTTCCGCGATGCGGATGGCTTCGGGACGCAGGCTCGCCCATGCGCTTTTACCCGCAAAGCGTGCGACGATTTCGGGCGGCAGAACGTTGGAGGATCCGACAAAATCCGCGACGAAACGCGACCGTGGCGCGCGGTAGATTTCCTCTGGCGAACCGACCTGCATGATCTTTCCATTGTTGAACACGGCGACCCGGTCGGCCATCGACAAAGCTTCGCCCTGATCGTGAGTTACGAAGACGAAAGTGATGCCAAGCGATCGCTGCAGCGTCTTCAGCTCTTCCTGCATCTGTTCGCGCAGCTTCAGGTCAAGGGCGCCGAGCGGCTCGTCGAGCAACAGGGCCTTCGGCTTGTTGATCAGCGCACGGGCTAGCGCCACACGCTGGCGCTGGCCGCCCGACAACTGACCGGGGCGCCTGTGGCCGTAACCGGGCAGTTGCACAAGCGTCAGCGCTTCTTCCGCCGCCTTCATGCGCTCGGCCCTGGCAACCCCGCGGATCATCGGCCCATAAGCGACATTGTCGGCAACGCTCAAATGCGGAAACAGCGCGTAGTCCTGGAACACAGTGTTGACATTGCGCCGGTAGGGCGGAACCCCTTCGGCGGTTTCGCCGAAAATCTCGATATGGCCAGAAGTCGGCTGCTCGAATCCGGCGATAAGGCGCAGGCAAGTGGTCTTGCCCGAGCCGGAAGGCCCAAGCATTGCAAAAAATTCGCCTTCCGCGATCTCGAGATCGATGTCATCGACCGCCCGCACGGAGCCAAAATGCCGCGAGACTCTGGAGAAGGCGACTGCTGTTTGCATGGCGTGTCCTGTTGGACCGTCCGCCGGTACTCCGGCGGACGGGGTGCTCGTTTCAGACAAAGTGGACGGTCAGCGGCCGCCGATGACACCGATATAGTCGGAAACCCAACGGTAATATGGAACGCACGTGCCCTGGCTTTCGCACTTGGAGACCGGCGTCGTCCAGAACTTGATCTTCTCGAAGTCTGCGAGACCGTTGGCCGCGCAGCCTTCAGCGTTTTGCATGCCGCGTCCATCAGTACAGGCCGCAGGCACGCTCGGAACTGCGCCGAACCACACCGAAAGATCGCTCTGCAGATTGGATGACAGCGAGTGCTCCATCCACATGTACGAGCAGTTGGGGTGCGCGGCGTCGACATGCATCATGGTCGTGTCGGCCCAGCCGGTTGCCCCTTCTTCGGGGATCGTCGATGCGATCGGCTGACCCTCGCTTTTCAGGATATTGACCTGGAACGGCCACGAGCCGGATGCGACCACTCCTTCGTTCTTGAAGTCGTCCATCTGGATGAAGGCGTCGTGCCAGTAGCGTGAAACCAGGGTGCGCTGCTGGCGCAGCAGATCGAGCGCGGCCTTGTACTGCTCCTCGTTCAGCTCGTAAGGGTTCTTGATGCCGAGTTCGGGCTTGTGAAACATCAGGTAGTTGGCGGCATCCGCGACATGGATAGGTCCGTCATAGGCCTGAACGCGTCCCTTGTTGGGTTTGCCGTCGTCAAGCATCATTTCATCGAAGACGACATTCCAGCTCTTCGGCGCTTCCTTGAAGGCATTGGTGTTATACATCAGCACGTTCGGGCCCCACATGTAGGGAGTGCCGTAGTGAACGCCGTCAACCGTATGCCATGGCGCGTTCTTGAGGCGGTCGTCGACCGTGCCCCAGCTCGGAATCAGATCCACATTGACCGCCTGAACGCGCTTGCCGGCGATCAGGCGCAACGAAGCGTCGCCGGAGGCTGTGACGAGGTCGAAGCCGCCCTCGTTCATCAGCGCGACCATTTCGTCCGATGTGTTAGCGGTCTTGACGTTGACCTTGCAGCCGGTCGCTTCCTCGAACTTGGTCACCCAGTCGAAAGACTTGTCGGTCTCGCCGCGCTCGATGTATCCAGGCCAGGCGACAATATCGACCTGGCCTTCTCCCGGGCCGATCTCCGTGAGCATGGCCTGGGCGGCGGCCTGGCTAGCGACGGCGCAGCAGAGTGTCAGCGCTGTGCATGATTTGAGGATGGTTTTCATTGCGACATCTCCCGTTTTCAGCCGCCGTAATGGCGGCTTGCTTGCATTCCGGGATAACAGGTTACGCCTGCGCCACGGTTTCACAAATTCATTTATCAGAACCTTGATATCGGAAAATCCGAAATCGTTGCGTTTATCGCGCCAGACGTTGCGCCTGCGCTATGGCGATAAAATCACGCGCGGTGCGCGGCAGGGCGGAGCCTTTCCGCCAGACCACGCCTACCTGGACCATCGGCAGTGATCCGGACACGTCGCGTGAATCGATGCGGTCGCCTTCAAGCGACCACGGCCGGTAGACGAGATCGGGCAGAAGCGCGACACCGGCGCCGGTCGCGACCAGGCTCCGCACCGCCTCCACCGACCGTGTGCGAAACGCGACGTTCGGCCGGGCGCCGAAAGCGCCGAGCAGCTTGACCGTCGCCTCCTCGATCTCGTCGACGGTGAGCATGATGATCGGTTCCGAAGAGACGTCGGCAAGCGATATGCTTTCGAGCGCCGATAGTCGGTGGCCGAGCGGCAGCCACAAGCGGTAAGGCGAGACCTCGAGAATGTCGGCCTGCAGCGCCATGCGGTCGCGCAAATTGGAGATGATCGTCACGGCGACATCCAGTTCGCCGCCGATCAGCAGGTGCTCCAGGTAATCGCCATTGTCCTCGATCGCCGTGACGTTCACCGCCGGATTGGCGCGGCGGTAACGGGAAAGGATATCCGACAGCACGTAGCCTGCGACGAGCGAGGTGACTCCGAGATGCAGATCGCCGCTTGCCGTATCGCCCTCCATGCGGAAAGCCTGGCGGGCATCCGACACATCGGCGAGGATCGTCGTCGCGTGGCGCAGGAACTGGTGGCCTTTGTGTGTGATGTTGAGCCCGCGCGGATGGCGCTCGAACAGGCTGACGCCAAGATCCGATTCAAGCTCCTTGATCGCTTCGGTGACCGCCGATTGCGAGATCGAAAGCGTGTGGGCAGCGCCGGAAACGGTGCCCTGCTCGCAAACGGCGACGAAATACTGCAATTGCCTGAATGTGAATGCCATGCGTTTTCACGAACGGTTTCCGGCCACGTCCACCGAAGCCGGTTCTCGATATCTCCATTTCTAATAGACGGAATCGGGAAAACCGGAAACCGCAACCGACATCAGTTCAAGGCAGGCTTTCAAGAGTGGCGGCGCGCTTTGCGCATGTTTGCGCAGCGGTTCGCTTCGCGGCGGTCGGCTCGAAGGGGCTGGTTCGCCTGGAACCGGTAACGCTTGAAGGCAGCCGAATAAACCGTTCCGTTTACGCACGGATCAGGCTGCGCGACGTCTTCTCACTCGCTGATTTGGGGCCTTTCGGGCGGAAGGTTCGTTCCGCTTGGGAAACTCGACGATCGGGGCCTTGGGGGGCTGGTCCTGCCAGAATTGCGCCAGCTTGCGAAACGCGAAAATGGGCAAAACCAATGCACCCAAAACGATAATCGCCGTTACAGCACCCCACTGCCACAACGTCATTGCCGTTGCCGCCTTTCCGATCATGGTCACACCGAGCCCAAAGGCCGTTGTGACTCCAACCGCGAAGGCTGTCCCCATACCGTCCCCTTTCCAAAACTCCGGAACCGGGGGATAGCGAACCAGCGCAGCCGCCAAGAGCATGGTCAGCGCTGCCAGCACAATTGCCAAAGCACCATAAATCGCGAGCATTTAGTGTTTTTCCAGTGCACGATCGATGCGGGTTCCGTCGATCCTACGGTCTCTACGGCTTGCGGCCTGTTTGAACTGATTACCGGTCCGTGAGAAAGCAGCAGATAGTATATCACCTTCGGAGAACTGGCGCACAAGGACCCGCGCGACATTTATTTTTGCCGGCGACGAAACCGATGAGACTTTCCTCGCCGGAGGCGCCGGAAGCAGCGTTCCGAGCCCTTCTTTTTCCGAAAGGCCAAGGCTTTCTAACCATGCGCGAGCGATGGCCGGGTCCCTTCCGGGATCAGGCTGATCTGACGGTGCAGAATCCCAAAAGTTTTCCTCGATGCTAGTTGCGAAATTCGCAGCAACCGGACAGAAACGATCCAGTCAGCAAGGCACGGCGCGGCAGTTCGACATGAAACCGCCAGTTAATCAGAAGGGTAACCTGAAAAACTGGCGGTGAAATTGGGACTGATGTCGAACCTTCTCCACCCAAACCAGGGCAGCGCGGTCGACGTAGTGCACGAGCTAGCCGCCCGGCCGTTCGATCCCTTCGGGGAGGTGGCTGAAAACCTCGAGGATCACGCCAAGTTCGCGCTCGGTATCCAGGTACTGTACTTCCACACCGCTGAAGGTGCCGCTCAGGATCGGCTGGTTTCCGCGCCGTGCGTGATCATCGACCACCTTCCGGTATTCCGGAGTTGCAACTGCGATGTGGTGTACGCCTCCGACGCCACCACGCTGCGCGAGGAATTGCCCGAAAAGGTCATCGTCGGCGACGGGCTGGATCAACTCCCACATGACACTGCCAACCATCGTGATGGCAATCTTCGATTTCCACTCGAGCGGACGGCCATGGAGGCGCACATCCGCGGTGTTTTCCGACCCGATCTCCATGATCTGCCATCCGCCGATCCCGTACTGCTCCTGATAGGCGCGGGCCGCGACCTCGACGTCAGGCACGACGATACCGATCTGCATGGTCTTGTTGAAGGCGGGGGCGTTTCCTCGGGATGTCATCGGATGTCTCCGTGCTCTGATCACTTGCGTAATGCAAGCATAATAGCTTGTGAAACGCAAGCGACCTTGATAACATTGCGCATGGTGGAAACTCCGCACACGCGCCGTTCAACCTGCCCGATCAGCACTGCGCTAGACGTGCTGGGGGATCGGTGGTCCCTGCTCGTCGTGCGGGACATGATGTTCGGGAAGGCGCGGACCTATAGGGATTTCTTGGCTTCCGGCGAAGGCATTGCGACCAACATTCTTGCCACTCGGTTGGCGAAGCTCCAGGCCGCCGGCATCATTACCGGTGAAACCGATCCGCGGGACCGCCGAAGCATCATCTATCGACTAACCTCCAAGGGCATCGACTTGGTGCCCGTGCTGATGGAACTGAGCGCGTGGGGAACGCGGCACGAAGAGGGACAGCCGCCCAACGGCATACTCGACGCCTGGAAAGCGGATAGACCGGGTTTCATGAAAGACGTGCGGCGTTCGCTGGCAGGCAACCGCGACCGGTAAACGCAACTGTTTACTTCCGGTTGATGGCGATCCGACCCGCGATCCACTGTGCTCGAGGCGGAGACAGTTGGATTTCAGGGGTGAGCGACCCGAGACATAGGTGACGTTTTATGGCGGAGAGGAAGGGATTCGAACCCTCGAGACGGCTTCAAACCGCCTACTCCCTTAGCAGGGGAGCGCCTTCGACCACTCGGCCACCTCTCCGAGGGCGGGGATTAAAGCGATTGCCGGCTGATTACAAGGATAATT
>JBFIBB010000080.1:0-12811 GCA_041582695.1 Rhizobiaceae bacterium | reverse complement strand
GGCGGCTTTCCCTCGGCCAAGGAACTGAAACGGCGTATCCGAGATCAGGTCTGGCCGGAGAAGGATCTCGGGCACAGCGACCGGTGAGTTGACGAGTGGCTCAACCGCGTTTTCCGGCTGTCCGACCTGAGCGCTGAGCGGACATTCTGCTGGGAGTGGCGCGGAAATTCACATGGCTGATAGGGTTGTGTTGGATCACGAGATTTCCTCGACTTCGCCACCCGCTGCTTTCCAAGCCCTGAAGCCGCCCGGCATGTGCGACAGGCCTTTCAAGCCCCGTTCCTCAGCAATTTCGACTGCGAGGGTCGAACGTTCACCGACGGCGCAATAGATCAATAACTTTGAGGTCTTGGTGAGGCTGTGCAGCGTGCCTGAACCTGCGCATTCACTGGCAAATCGCCCGTAGGGCAGATGAAGCGAACCAGGTATTGCACCATCGCGGCGACGTTCGTTGTCCTCCCGGATATCGACTAGTTGGACGTCAAGCTGCGGCCAGTCTTCGAGCAGGCTCTCAACCTCTATCGTCGGCACGCGTCTCTGCGCATCCAGCCTCAATCCAAGGCGCAGGTTTTCGGGAACCGCGACATCCATCATCTTCGGATTCGGCAGGTTTAGATTGTTCATGATCTCTGCATATTCTTCTGCCGACGACACCTTTAGACGAGGATTGAAGGCTCGCTCTTCGCCGATCGTGCTGACGGTGTCGCCTTTGTAGTCATGAGCCGGAAATACCAAGGTTTGGTCGGGAAGCTTAAGTAGGCGGTCGAACAGCGATCTGTATTGGTCATAGGGATCACCGTTCTGAAAATCCGTTCTGCCCGTGCCACGGATAAGGAGCGTGTCGCCAGTGAATACGCGATCTTCCATGAGGAAGCTGTAACTCTCTATTGTATGGCCCGGCGTATGGAGGGCCGTCATAGACAAGCCCTCGATGGTGAGTTTTTCGTTGTCGCTGACGCGCATGGACACAACGTCTGTCGGAGATTGCTCGCCCATTACCGTAACGCAGCGCGTCGCATCCCGCAGCCGTCCCATGGCGCTCACATGATCCGCATGAATGTGTGTGTCGATGACCTTGACCAGCTTGAGGTCCAGTTCCTCCAATAATTTTAGGTAGCGGCCGGTCTGTTCGAGCACCGGATCGATCAAAAGCGCCTCTCCACCCGCTCGACTTGCGAGCAAATACGTATAAGTGCTGGATTCCCGGTCGAAGAGTTGCCTGAAGATCATCGGATATCCTCCAATTCGCGTTACCTTGGCCTGCAGATGAACAATTCCCTTTCCAACAGGCCATCGCGGATGGCGGCCAACTTGCTTTGCCATCGCCGCAAACGATCTGCGGTGGCCTCGAAGCCAAGGATGTCGATCAATTCGTTGCGGTATGAGATATCGGCCTCGACCTGTCGAGCGCAACTGTCTCTGTAGTGTTCCGTCAGATCGATCTTGTCCTTCACGATCCACCCCGTGTCAGTAAGAAGTTCAGGGTAACTCACTTCGGTTTCGGCAAACTCGGGCGCGTTCTCGAGTGCTCGCATGGTTTCATCACGGTCAAGCCCCGCAACTATCGAGATGACCGTGAACGCCATTTGCCCGTCATTGCGGATGACTCGACGACACTGATCCAAGACTCTGCGCTTCCGTACGAGACAGCATAACAGGTCGCTGTGCGCCACAGCGTCAAAGCACCGGTCGGCGAATGGTAGGTCCGCAGCATCGGCGACTCGCGTCTCGACTCGAGCGTTGAGACCATCGCTCTCGGCTCGTTGTTCTGCAATCTGCAACCCGACTTCCGGCAGATCAACCAGCATCACGTGGCAGCCTGTCTCTTTTGCCAAGTACAAGCCCGGCCATCCCGTTCCGGACCCAAGCTCCAATAGCGTTGTGTTTTTGTTCAGCGAAAGCGCGGTAATCAGGTCGTCGGCCTGTGCTCGTGTTGTCCAGCTATTGCCACCATAGTCGCAACCGCAGACTTGCCGCTCGATCCGCCGCATTGTTGGCGTCGTAGATCGAACGTAGGCTTCTTCAAACCGGCGTAGCTGTGCGCGTTCGGATGTTGAACAACAGAACATGCTTATGTTCCTCTGCCAAACATCTTCCGAACAGTCTATCACATGCTCGCAAGAGAGTCCGCCTCGTCGGCAATCCGCAAATTGTTGAGAATATCCGCAAAACAAAAACCCCGGCGTTTCCGCCGGGGTTTTCGTCACTCTGGTCGCACCGGAGACTTGCCGCTGGTTCTAGATCCCCAGATTGGCGAACTTGTTCTTGAACCTTGAGACGCGGCCGCCGCGATCGACCAGGTTCTGCTGGCCGCCGGTCCATGCCGGATGGCTGGTCGGGTCGATATCTAGATGCATCGTGTCGCCTTCCGCGCCCCAGGTCGAACGCGTCTGGTATTCGGTGCCATCGGTCATCACGACCTTGATCATGTGATAATCGGGGTGGATATCGGTCTTCATCGTCTCGTTGTCCTGCAAATCGCACCGGGGCACATGCGGCCCCAATCAAAAAATCCGAAGCCGCAGCCTTTCCCGGGCGACGGCTTCCAAAACTCGGTCGCAGCCTATACATCAGACCGGCAGTGTGCACAAGTGCGCCACGACCTGTTTCAAAGCCCGAGGCCGCAATTCATCAATGACCGATATCTCCGCAACTGACCGGGAGCGAAAACGCCGATCGCTGAAACCGCTCAGGCGGCTGTATCCCTATCTGCTGCGCTACCGCGCCCTGGTAGCGAGCGCTCTGTTCTTCCTGCTTCTTGCCGCTGTCACCACGCTGACGCTGCCGCTGGCCGTACGCCGGATGATCGACAAGGGTTTCTCGGCGGCCGATTCCACATTCATCGCCAATTACTTCTCCATGCTCATCGTCATTGCCAGCGTATTGGCGTTGGCGTCCGCCTGCCGGTACTATTTCGTCATAACGCTTGGCGAACGGGTTGTTTCCGACTTGCGCCGGGATGTGTTTTCCCACGTCACGAAATTGTCGCCTGGCTTCTTCGATACCGCCCAATCCGGCGAGATCGTTTCCCGTCTGACGGCCGACACGACGCAGATCAAGTCCGCGGTCGGTGCAACCGCGTCGATGGCGCTCAGAAACACCATCCTCGGTATCGGCGCGATCGTGATGATGGTTTTCACCAGTCCGAAATTGTCGGGACTGGTCATTGCCGCCATTCCGCTGATCGTCCTGCCGCTGGTCGGATTTGGCCGGTCGGTTCGGCGCAAATCCCGTTTCGCGCAGGATACTCTGGCCGACGCCACCGCCTATGCGTCCGAACAGATAGGATCGGTACGCACCCTGCAGGCCTTCACCAACGAGAGCCTGGTCACCGGCCGCTTCGACAAAGCCGTCGAGAAAGCCTTCGCCGCGGCGCGTTCATCGGTGTTCGCGCGTTCGATCCTGACATTCTTCGCGATTTTCACCATTTTTTCGTCGGTCGTGGGCGTTCTCTGGTTCGGTTCGCGCGATGTGCTGTCGGGCGCAATTTCACCCGGCACGCTCGGCCAGTTCCTGCTTTACTCGGTTTTTGCCGCAGGCGCTCTGGGCGCGTTGTCCGAGGTCTGGGGCGAACTGTCCCAGGCTGCCGGCGCCGCCGAGCGTCTGACAGAGATACTCGCCGAACAACCGGCCATCGGCGCGCCGGCGCATCCCAAGCCGCTGCCCGAACCGCCTGTCGGCGCGATCGCGTTCGAGGACGTCAGTTTCTCCTACCCGGCAAGGCCCGATTTGCCGGCGCTCGATGGCCTTTCGTTCAAGGTCGATCCTGGCGAGACGGTCGCCATTGTCGGCCCGTCAGGCGCCGGCAAGAGCACCGTCTTTTCCATGATCCTGCGCTACTATGATCCTCAATCGGGCCGGATACTGGTCGACGGCGTCGATATCCGCGATGCCGATCCCGCCGCGGTACGACAACGCCTGGCCATCGTGCCCCAGGACACTGTCATCTTCGCCGCTACCGCCCGCGACAATATCGCTTTCGGCCGCCCCGGCGCATCGGATGCAGATATCGAAGCCGCGGCAAAAGCCGCGCTGGCCGACGAATTCATAGAGCGGCTCGAGCATGGCTACGACACTCAGGTCGGAGAACGTGGCATCATGCTGTCGGGCGGCCAGCGCCAGCGCATGGCGATTGCCCGCGCTATTCTGCGCGATGCGCCTGTCCTTTTGCTTGACGAGGCCACCTCTTCGCTGGACGCGGAAAGCGAGACGCTGGTGCAGACGGCGCTCGAACATCTGATGGAAGGACGCACCACCATTGTCATTGCTCACCGGCTGGCAACGGTGCTGAAAGCCGATCGCATACTCGTCATGGACAATGGCCGCAACGTCGAGGAAGGCACGCATGAGAGCCTGATTGCTGCGGGCGGCATCTATGCGCGGCTGGCAAAACTGCAGTTCGACACCGGCAACGGAGCCTATGGCAAAGCCGCAGAGTGAGCCGAGCGGTGCCAGTTCTTACCTAAGGTCACGGAATTGCTGGATAACATTTTTTGAACGCCTGACCAACAAACGAATGCGCGGCGTTAACCATTACTCACACCGCGAAACATACTGTTCCAATTGGTGATGTCCGGTCACATTCCTGCCTTTTTTTGCCCCGGTTCACGCCTCATTCAAAAGCGACGATCCGGCCGTTGCCTGAGACGGTTCGGTTCGGCGTTGGCTCCGTAAACCCCAAGCCCCCCGCCCACGGGTCAAGGTTGGACCGAACCACTCCGGTGCGTATCCCGGGTAGTCGTCAGTTTGGCGGTTCGACGGGGATCCGGCATTGGGCAACGTTGCAGACGATCCCAAACGTATTGCACCGGCGCCATGGCCTTCGGGTCTGGCGCCGGATTTTTTCTCGTTTGCGTGGCTGCCGAATCTCCGTCAGGTGGGCAGCGCCAATGGCGTTTCAGTGGTGTTCCAATAGCGCCGCTCCCAGTATCGCGCCGGGAGAACCGTCCTTGCCGACCACTTGAAGAAGTACCGCGCAGCCGCCGTCGCCATTTTTGGCAATCTCGCTCATCGGCAATTCGAACCGGGCCGCATCTCCATGCCACATGCCGGCTGTCTGGATGCCTGTCACGATATTGGCATAGGTGATCGTCTTTCCGCGGTTCTCGCCGCGTTCGATCTTCACGTCGCGCGCCTTGTCGAAAAAGACGAGTACCAGATGTGCATTACCGAGCGCGTTCACATCACCCGCATCGGCTTGAATGATCAGGCTGTCGCCAGCCTCTTCCACCGAAATGCCGACCGGAAACGCCTCGCCATTGGCAGCGTGCGCCTTGATATAGCTTTCGATCTGCCGCCTGTCGGCGCCATTGACGTGCAGCCGGCCGTTGACCACTGCCTGCGGCGTATAGACCGAACGTTCCGCGAAAGTGCGAGAATAGGCATACTGGCGCTCGGTATACTCGGGACTGCCCAGAGTATCCTTCCAGCCAAGATAGTCCCAATAGTCGACATGGTAGCCAAGCGCGATGACTTCGCCTTCCATGGCTAGCTCCTCGAGCACCCGGTCGGCCGGCGGACAGGAATTGCAGCCCTGGCTGGTGAACAGTTCCACGACACCCGATACCTGGCGTGCTTCACCAGCCTCGACTGGGATCGCAGCGAGTGCTGTCAGCATCGCGGCCGATACCAATAAGTGCCTGATCACATCTGATCTCCGCGTATCTTCATCATCGTTGCCGCTGGCCAGGCAGCGGCTTACCCGATTTTGATACGCCGCGGTTCATTCAATAACCAGTCAACTAGGCGTGAAACCGCAATTTGTGAACTTGCGCCGACGCAGCGAAGAATGAAAAAAGCCCGGCGATTTCGGACTCGCCGGGCTTGTTTCTGGCCAAACTCGCTGACCGCCTATGCCGCCAGATCCCGCAGCACGTACTGCAGGATGCCGCCATTGCGGAAATAGTCTATCTCGTCCGCCGTATCGATGCGGCAGATGATCGGCACGTCCTTCACCGAACCGTCAGCATAGGTGACCTTGGCGACCATCTTCTGGCCCGGGCTGATTTCATCGATGCCTTCGATCGTCACCATTTCCTCGCCGGTCAGACCAAGCGACTGCCAGCTTGTCCCTTCCTCCAGCACGAACGGAATGACGCCCATACCGACCAGATTGGAGCGGTGGATGCGCTCGTAGGATTTTGCGATCACCGCGCGCACGCCGAGAAGGTTCGTGCCCTTGGCCGCCCAGTCTCGCGACGAGCCGTTGCCGTATTCACCGCCGGCGAACACCACCAACGGCACTTTTTCGGCGCGGTATTTCATCGCTGCGTCATAGATCGGCATTTCTTCCTTCGACGGATAGTGGATCGTGTAGCCGCCCTCGCGCCCGTTTTCGCCCATCATGAAATTTTTGATGCGGATATTGGCGAATGTGCCGCGCATCATGACCTCATGATTGCCCCGTCTCGTGCCGTACTGGTTGAAATCAACGACTTCGACGCCGTGACCGGTCAGGTATTCACCTGCCGGAGAAGCAGCCTTGATCGACCCTGCGGGCGAAATGTGGTCTGTGGTGATCTTGTCCCCGAACAGGCCCAGAATGCGCGCACCCTTGATATCGCCGACCGCGCCCGGCGATTTTGTCATTCCCGCGAAATAGGGCGGATTCTGCACGTATGTGGAGTTCTCGTCCCAGGCATATGTCTGGCCGGACGGCGCCTTGACCGCGCGCCAGTTGGCGTCGCCGGAAAATACTTCCGCGTATTTCTTTTCGAAGAGGTCGCGGGTGACGTATTCGGCGATAAAGTCCTGGATTTCGTGGTTCGACGGCCAGATGTCCTTCAGATAGACTGGTTTGCCGTCCCGGTCCTCTCCGAGCGGTTCCTTCGTCAGATCGATCTGCACCGAACCGGCCAGGGCATACGCCACTACCAGCGGCGGAGAAGCCAGGTAATTTGCCTGCACATCGGGCGAAATGCGGCCCTCGAAATTGCGGTTGCCCGACAGGACACCCGCCGCGATCAACCCCTTGTCGTTGATCGTCTTTGAAATCGGCGCATTTAGCGGTCCGGAATTGCCGATGCAGGTCGTGCAGCCGAAGCCGACAAGGTTGAAGCCGATTTGGTCGAGTTCCTTCTGCAAACCGGACTTCTCAAGATACTCGGCGACAACCTGGCTTCCGGGCGCGAGCGATGTCTTCACCCACGGTTTTTGCTTCAGGCCCAGCCGGTTGGCGTTACGCGCGAGCAATCCGGCTCCGATCAGCACCGAGGGATTGGAGGTGTTTGTGCATGATGTGATGGCGGCAATCGCCACATCGCCGTGGCCAAGATCGTAATTCTCGCCCTCTACCGCATAGCGTTTGGTCAGTTCGCTTGCCGGCTTCCTGTATTCCTCGACGAGCGATTTGGCGAAGCCCGAAGCGATGTTCTCGAGCGGTATGCGCCCTTCCGGCCGCTTCGGCCCGGCCATCGACGGCACCACGTCACCGAGATCGAGTGTCAGCGTGTCGGTGAACACCGGTGCGGGTGAACCGGTCTCGCGGAACATGCCCTGCTCCTTGCAGTAAGCCTCCACCAGCGCGATGCGCTCGGCGCTGCGGCCGGATGTGGTGAGGTACTTCAGCGTCTCTGAATCGACAGGAAAGAAACCGCAGGTCGCACCGTATTCGGGACCCATGTTGCCGATTGTCGCGGCATCGGCCAGCGTCAGATTGTCGAGGCCGGCGCCGAAGAACTCGACAAACTTGCCAACGACGCCCTTCTTGCGCAGCATCTGCACCACTGTCAGCACCAGATCGGTGGCCGTCACGCCTTCTTTCAGAGAACCGGTCAATTCGAAGCCGATCACCTCGGGCAGCAGCATTGAAACCGGTTGGCCGAGCATCGCGGCTTCAGCCTCGATTCCGCCGACGCCCCAGCCGAGCACGCCGAGCCCGTTGATCATCGTTGTGTGCGAATCGGTGCCCACGCACGTATCGGGATAGGCGATCGTCTCGCCGTCTTCCTCTTTCGTCCAAACGGTCTGGCCGAGATACTCGAGGTTGACCTGATGGCAGATGCCGGTGCCAGGCGGTACGACGCGGAAATTCTTGAACGCCTGCTGGCCCCATTTGAGGAAACGGTAGCGCTCGCCGTTGCGCTTGTATTCGAGCTCGACATTGCGCGCGAAAGCGTTCGGATTGCCGAACTCGTCGACGATCACCGAATGGTCGATAACGAGATCGACCGGCACGAGTGGATTGATCTTTTGCGGATCGCCGCCGAGAGAAACCATCGCGTCCCGCATTGCGGCTAGGTCCACGACTGCCGGCACGCCGGTGAAATCCTGCATCAGCACCCGCGCCGGGCGGTAGGCGATCTCATGTCCGGCCGAACCCTTGTCGTCGAGCCATTTGGCCACCGCCTCGATGTCGGCCTTGGTGACCGAACGGCCATCCTCGTTGCGCAGCAGGTTTTCCAACAGCACCTTCATCGAGTATGGCAGCTTCGAAATGCCCGAAAGGCCGTTTCTCTCCGCTTCCGCAAGGCTGAAATAAACGTAGTCTTTGCCGCCTACGTTGAGGGTTTTCCTGCATTTGAAACTGTCGATCGATTTGGTCACGTGCCACCTCTTTTCTTTCGCCGAATGAGGGAGCGGACGCCTGTGGCACCGGACAGCGAGACGCCGTCCTGGAACACGCGATAGGTGCGGGTGCGGCCATTTCCGCTGTCCGGTCCCGGCTGCCATTTGGGAGAAGGCAGCGCTTGGGTTCGGCGCAAAACATGCGTTTCCACGCCGGCCGCTGGCATGGTTGACGGGCTTGTAGCGGAGATTTTTGTCATGCGCTAGTGGGACGAATGGGGAAGGATACACCACAATCCATAATGACGTCGCAGACGGCCTGTAACCTCCCTACCGGTCATCCGCGGCCTTGTTTGCCTGTGCTGCCGCCAGCTCGTCGTCAATAACCGATCGAGCCGCGGATGTGGCCGCCTTTTTCTGCTCTTCGCTCAGATCGCTTGCCCTTGCTCCATCCGCAAGCCGGACGGTGACCTCCTTGTGCGCGAATTTGATGCCTTCGGCGGCAAAAAGTTCCTGGATCGATTCATAGACTATCTTGCGGGTGATGAACTGGTCGCCGGGCTTGGTCATGAATTTCACGCGGATGATCATCGCGCTGTCTTCCATCTTGTAGACGCCCTGACTTTTCAGAGGTTGCAGGAAGTTTTTGCCAACCTGCGGATGCTCGAGTAGTGACTTGCCGAGCTTCTTGATGAGCCGGCGAACCCTGTCGACATCGGTATCGTATGTGACGCGCAACGGAAGCTTCATCAACACCCAGTCGCGCGAATAGTTCTTGAGGTGCCTGATTTCGCCAAAGGGGATGGTATCCAGAGCGCCCAGATGATGGCGCAGTTGAAACGAACGTATGGAAATCTTCTCGACCGTCCCCATGATTCCGTCGATTTCCACGTACTCGTCCTTGCGAAAGGCATCGTCCAGCAGGAAAAACGCGCCGGAGAATATGTCGCGAATCAGGGTCTGTGCGCCAAAACCGACCGCAATGCCAACAACGCCAGCACCCGCAAATATCGGTCCGATATCGAATCCCAGCGTTGACAGGATCACCATGCCGGCAATGGAAAACAACACGATCACCATGGCATAGCGGGCAATTGGCAGCAGCGTGGCCAATCGCGACGAACCTGCCCCGCCGCCTTCGCCCATCTCGTCGTCAACGGATTTCGGCGCACCGCCTTCCTCGGCGAGTTTCTTGTCGATGTAGATGGAGATCGCGTTGTAGGCCAACCAGCACAAGGTTGCTGCCAACAGGATATTGAGCGCCGCATCCCATGGGCCGCCCGCTTCATCCGCGCCAAGACCCCATACGAGGCCAAGTTGTTTGAGCGCAACTGTCGCAATGATCACCAGCGCCGCATTCTCAAAAAACGGCCGGAACAGCGGCCGGTACTCGAATTCGGGACCTGCCGATGTACTACTATCTTGAACGCTGTCCGCTTCAGCAGGCGCCGCCGGTTCGACTTCGCGTGCGGCACGTTCGGCTGCGGCAAGCTCCTCGAAGCGCCTGATCCGGCGATCGTACAACGCCTGGATGACAAGTAGGACTATCCCGTACACGATCATCGCCGCAAAAAGGATAGCGAAAGGAGCCAATAACACTATGTCTGGCGCCGGTTGGTCCAGTGCCAGCCTGTAGACAAACATTATGAAAGCGGAAACGGAATAAGCGACCAGCAGAAACGGCAGTGCTCGCACGATGGTCTTGCGAAACGAGAACATCCAGGCTGCCGGATCCTTTGGCGCCAGAATGTATTTCAGTCGCGACCAGTGTTTGAAGATGAGCGTCAGAAACAAAACGATCACCACTGCCGCGGTGCAGATCTGGACAAACCGGACATTATCTACGGTAAGCCCTGCGAAATTCTGCTCTTCGCCCAAGGCGCTCAGAAATCTTCCCGTCGCGGTGACAATGAGAGCAACGGCAACGGCGATGTTGAAATCCCTGTCGATCAAAATCGCCTCATCATCCTTCAGGTTCACGAGGCGGTGGGTCGGCGCATCATAGGCAAAGAGATTCCAGGAAACCGCGCGGCGCATAATTCGGAACAACGCATATGCCAGCACAACCTCGAATATCAGCCGCCGGGAGCCCGGCAGGACCGGATCCAAAACGACCGTCACCGACATCGCGGCCACAAAATAAATCCCGGCATAGACAATCGCCAGCAAGACACGGAACAGCAGGTACCTCGCCTTGTCGGCTGTGGTTACCGGATTTGGGTTCCACATGAAGGCAAAATAGACCCGGCCCCATTTCTGGATTCGGGTAATGAGAAACCAGCCGACCAGAAAACCGAGGATTGCCGTGCCCAAAGCCCGTACCATCCAGAGATAACCGCCTTCCGGGCTGACCAGCTGCAGCATTTTCTTGGTATTGGGCCAAAGCGTTGGAACGCTTGTCAAAATTTCCCAAACACGCGCGCGTGCCCTCAAAATGCGTTGGGCGCGTGTCTCGGTGGCCATCATGTCAACCACCGCATCCATATTGTCTCCCGGCCTGACGACAATCACCGTCGAGCCATCCTTGCGCGCTTCCTCAAGCAGGATGTCCAGGCCCCTCGGTGTCTCCGATTGTGTTGCTTCCGCGCCCGGCGCCAATGTCACGCCCGGCAGGGATTGACTGCGCACGGATTGGGCGTCCAGCAACGCGAAAATGCCAGAACAAATGACGATCAAGACGAAGCGAAACGGATTTCGAACCATGCTGAGCATGTCTGACCTCCCGCCTTACGGATCCGGTTTCACATCCTCGGTGCCTTTGCAGAGAGGATTGACCGGAATCTCATGAAGCACAAGAGCGCCGTGTCGTTCCCGAACGGTTCGGTGCCGGAAATCGGATCTTTGCGACCAGCGGACCGATCCATCGGGCCCGATCAGGTTGGCCAAACCTTCAAAAAACCCGTTGCAAGCCGTGCACCAAGCGGGGTTTTGCCTCAGTCGCTGCAAGGTTTGGCAGCCGCGATGCACAATTGCTTTTGCCTTTTCTGAACGGTGCTTATCGTGCAGGTTACCTTGGGATTGCCGGCTTTCGACCAGCTTGCAAAGCTCGCCCCATATTTTCGCTGCGCATTTGTGGACCAAAGCGCGATTGCCGATTTGGTGGCTTGTTCTTTCGTGTTCGAAATGTTCTTGGCCTTGACGGTTGCCTTGCAAGTTTTTGCCGTCGCAATGCCGGGTGCGGCAAACGCAAGCCCTGCCGCGGCGACCAGAGACGCCAGGCTGCTTCTGGTCATCGCAATGGTCCTCCGTTGAGTTTGTCCCCTCAGTGTAACCGATCTTCGCCCGCATGCCGAAATCGCATCCTGATTCTGCTTGCGTTCGCCACCTTTCCTCCGATGCGATCCGTGCTATAGCCGCAGGCGCCTGCAACCGGGGACATCGCGCATGCGCCTCATCGCTGAAAATCTGGCTGTCGCTCGCGGTGGAGAAACCCTCGTCAGCAACGTTTCGTTTTCCCTGGCCGAGGGCGAAGCTCTTGTCGTGACCGGACCAAACGGCTCCGGCAAGTCTACCTTGTTGCGAACAATCGCGGGATTGCTGCCGGTCGCTGATGGCGCCATCCGGCTGGAAGGCGCGAACGAAACGATCGCAGACTGCAGTCACTACCTTGGCCATCTCAACGCGATGAAGCCTGCGCTTTCGGTCAGGGAAAACCTCGCCTTTTGGCAGAGTTTTCTCGGCGAACCCCACCTATCGGTACCCGGTGCGCTTGAGATGGTCGGTTTGGAGGAGACGGCGGACCTACCCTTTGGCTACCTGTCAACCGGACAGCGACGCCGCGTAGCGATCGCCCGACTGCTCGTGAGCGACCGCCCCGTCTGGCTGCTCGACGAGCCAACAGCCGGCCTGGACGCCGGCTCTGAAACGGGCTTTGGCGAGTTGATGGCGGCGCACCTCGCCGATGGCGGCATCATCGTCGCCGCCACGCACCAGCCATTGGGGCTGGAGAATGCGGCGCAACTGGCGCTGGAGTTCGCAAGATGATGGCCCTCTTCCTGCGCGACCTTCGCCTCGGCATTCGCGCCGGCGGTGGTGCGCTGACCGGCGTTTTGTTTTTCCTCGCGGTCGTCGCGGTCATTCCGTTCGGCGTCGGCCCCGACCTCAATCTTCTTGCCCGCATTGGTCCGGCTGTGTTGTGGATCGGCGCTCTTCTGGCGTCGCTTCTCGGCCTTGACCGGCTCTTTCAGGCCGACCGTGACGACGGCTCGCTCGACCTCCTGATCACAGCATCCGACCGGCACATGCTTGCGCTCACGGTTCTCGTCAAATGCGCCGCCCATTGGGTGGCGACCGTGCTACCGCTGGT
>JBFIBB010000079.1:0-12878 GCA_041582695.1 Rhizobiaceae bacterium | reverse complement strand
GCACCGGCTTCGATGGCGGCCTCCATTACCTTGTCCTCGTCGCCGGCTTCGGGCGAATAGATGATCTCGCCGACGCGGTCGAACATGAAGGCGACGGAACCGGTTTCGCCGAGCGCGCCTCCGGATTTGGTGAAGGCGGCGCGGACATTCGATGCCGTGCGGTTGCGGTTGTCCGTCAGCGCCTCGACGATGACGGCAACGCCGCCAGGGCCGTAACCCTCGTAGCGAACCTCCTCATAGTTGTCGCCTTCGCCGCCAGACGCCTTGTTGATGGCGCGCTGAATGTTATCCTTGGGCATCGACTGCGCCTTGGCGTTCTGTACAGCGAGCCTGAGGCGCGGATTCATCGCCGGATCGGGTGTGCCGAGTTTGGCAGCGACGGTGATTTCGCGCGCAAGTTTGGAAAACATTTTCGAGCGGGCGGCGTCCTGCCGGCCCTTGCGGTGCATGATGTTCTTGAACTGTGAATGGCCTGCCATGGCATCCCTGTCGAATTCGGCAATAGCTGCTGGATTGGCCGCAGCTTATAGGTATTTTGCGGCGAGCCGTCAAAGCGGAAAGGAGAGAACATGCACCGCGTCGAAATTCCCGAACTGCCAATCGAGGGAGGCTGTCAGTGCGGCGCGGTCCGCTACCGCCTTACGGGCCGGCCGGTCGTGTTCTACCTGTGCCATTGCACGGAATGCCAGCGCCATACGTCGAGCGCATTCGGCGAATCCCTGCGGCTCCGTTCGGATGATGTGGAGATAACCGGCGAAGTGGCGACGACATGGCGAATTGCCGAATCCGGCCGCAAGCGATACGGGCATTTCTGCCCATCCTGCGGCGTGCGGCTGGTGCACGGGTCCGACGGCGGCGCAGAGGTCAACATGAAGGCAGGTACACTGGACGACACGTCATGGCTGGCGCCCGCCGGGCATATCTGGACCAGATCGGCGCAGCGCTTCATGCGTTTCGGCGAGGGGGAATTGGTCTACGAGCGCCAGCCGGAGGACGGCTACGAAACGCTCAAAGCCCGTTGGCGGGAGATGATCACCGCAAGTTGATCGCCGGGCGGCCGGATCGCATGCGCCAACGGCCGTTTTCGCTCTTCGAAGTTATGCATATTGGTAATTGGAAAATCCCGCCCTAAACTTTAGGAATGGGACATATTCGGCTCCAGCCGACGGAGGAACAGATGCGCGTTGCGGCAGTTGTGATTTTCTTCCTGACCTCGATAGTAGTGGCGTTTTCCGCCCACGCACAGGTGAATGAAATCCCCTCGACCTGCATTGCCATGGCGCAATCGCTGCCGAACGCGACTTATGCCAATCTGACGCCTGCCGGCGCGAAGCTCAAAACCCACTTTGTGGCAATGGAAGCGCCAGAAGTCACGATCACCTTCGCCGGCCACTCGACGTATGTGATCGAAACGCCGGAAGGGGTGACGATCGCCACGGACTTCAGCGGCTGGGCGGGTCCGGGTGTCACGCCGCGCGTGGTGACGATGAACAAGGCGCACGCGACCCATTTCACCAATTTTCCCGATCCGGCAATCGAATACGTGCTGACCGGCTGGAACCCGGGTGGCGGACCGGCAAAGCACCGGTTGAAGGTGGACGATGTCTACATTCGCAATGTTCCCACCGACATCCGCTCCTGGGAGGGCGGCATGGAGGCGGACGGCAATTCGATCTTCGTCTTCGAAGTCGCCGGTCTGTGCATCGGCCATCTCGGCCATCTGCATCATCGGCTGGAAGACAGACATTTTGCGGCAATCGGCCGGCTGGATATCGTTATGGTGCCGGTCGACGGCGGATTGACGCTCAGCCACGAGGGAATGACGGAGATTACGCGAAGGCTGCAATCATCGATCGTTCTGCCGATGCACCGGCGAGGGCTGGCCATCAGCCGTTTCATCGCCATGATGGGAGAGACGTTTGCCACGGATTTCCGAGACGGACGGTCGTTCACGGTCTCGCTTGCGACGCTGCCGCGGCGGCCGACGATCCTCGTGCTGGAAGGAATTTGAGAAGCAGCCTCACGGGGCAGTATCTGCGTGGAATCCGCGGCAGGTTTGTGCGCATAAATGGCTTGGCACAGGCTGCCCCCGGTGTCGCCGCCACAGGCAACGGAGGGCAGATGACCATTCCCGCGACCATGAAGGGTGTTCAATTGACCAGCCATGGCGGTCCGGAAAAGCTCACGTGGAACGAGGAAATCCCGGTGCCATTGCCCGGACCCGGCGAAGCGCTCGTCAAAGTGCTTGCCGCCGGTGTCAACAACACCGACATCAATACCCGAATTGGCTGGTATTCCAAGCAGGTGACAGGAGCAACCGCGGATACGGCGGGCGTTTCCGAAACAGAACCGGGCGGGTGGGCAGGCGCGCTGCAATTTCCGCGGATCCAGGGCGGAGACCTGTGCGGCAGGGTAGTGGCGCTTGGCGATGGCGTGGCAAAACCGGAAATCGGATCGCGGGTCACCTGCGCAACGAACCAGCCATCGCCATCAGCTGATAATCCGTTCGGCGTTCGCGTAATCGGGTCGGAATATGACGGCGCATTCGCCCAGTATTGCAAGGTTCCGGCAGATCAGCTTTTCGATGTCAGCGCTTCGCCGCTGACGGATGCCGAAATCGCGGCGATACCATGCGCACACGGCACGGCGTTCAATCTTGTGAAACGGTCGGACATCCGAAACGACGACAAGGTACTCGTTACCGGGGCATCCGGCGGTGTCGGTATGGCTGTGGTTCAATTGGCAAAACTGTACGGCACTCATGTTACGGCAATGGCCGGACCGGCCAAGCATGGCGCGGTGTACGATGCCGGGGCCGACGTGGTGCTTGATCGGAATGCGGTACCGCCGGCCGGGACTTTCTCAGTGGTTGTCGATGTGGTCGGCGGACCGGGATGGGGCGCGCTGATCGATGCGCTCAGACCCGGCGGACGCTATGCGGTGTCAGGCGCCATAGCCGGCCCGATCGTGGAGGCGGATTTGCGAACAATCTATCTCCGCGACCTGACCATCTTCGGATGCACCTTCACGTCGCGGGACGTGTTTGCCGAACTGATCGGCCTGGTCAATGAAGGACGTTTGAAACCGTTGGTGTCGAGAACCTTTCCACTGGAAGAAATCTCAATCGCACAGGCGGATTTCGGGGCCAAGATTTATCCCGGGAAGATAGTGTTAATCCCGCCTTCGGAATGAAGAGGCGCACCCTTTGCGCACGCCTTATTCCGTTCTCCCGCGCAGGCTTTCGACCAGTGCCGGGTCCAACCGGAAAAGGTTCTGTGCCTCACCGAGTACCCGCTCGTCCAGTTCCGGGGGCGACAGGTCGATATTTTCGCCAAAGCAGCGGACGACTTCGCTGATCGCGGCAATGCGGGCATGCCTCTTGTCATTGGCCGGGATGACCGTCCACGGTGCGTTCGCCTTCGATGTCAGGCGCAACATGTCGTTGATGGCGGTTTCGTAGTCGGTCCATCTGGCGCGATTTCGGAAGTCCTCGTAGGTCAGTTTCCAACGCTTCAGCGGATTGCGCAGCCGCTCCTCGAAGCGTGCAAGCTGTTCTTCCGGGGTGATGTGGAAAAACAGTTTGACCAGTCGTACCCCATCGTTGACGAGCATCTGCTCGAAATCGTTGATTTCCTCGTATGCCTGCTGCCACCGGCTCTCTTCGGTCAACAATTCCACCCGCTCGACCAGTACCCGGCCATACCATGACCTGTCGAACACGCTTATTGCGCCCCGCGGCGGCAGGCGTTCCATGTACCGGAGAAGGAAGTGCCGCTCGAGATAGTAGCTTCTCGGTGCGCCGATCGGCCAGACCTTGAAGCTTCGTGGATCGAGAGCGGCCGAGATGCGCCGGATCGTTCCGCCTTTTCCGCTGGCATCCCAGCCTTCGAAAACGATGACTCCTGTTCGACCGGTAAGCAGATATTTTTGCTGGATGCGGGTCAGTGCGAGCTGCAATGTTTTCAGCTTCCGGTTGTAGTCGGAGCGTGAAAGTTTCAGGCTCATGTCGAGTTCGCCGAGGGAGAGATTTTTAACTTTGCTTTTCTTGTTTTTCACTGGCGTCCTGACATTGGGAAGGCCGATCGCTCGGTCTGAAGCGGCGAGGATAAGCGGTCGCCTCAAGCAACATCTAGCACGATCTTGCCGATATGACTGCCTTCTTCCATGCGCTCGTGGGCGCGCCAGGCCTCCCGCAGCGGAAAAATCATGTCCATGACCGGCGCCACACGACGGTCGGTCAACAGCGGCCAGACCTTTTCCTCAAGTTCGGCGGCGATCTGCGCCTTGAACTCGACGGTCCGCGGCCTGAGCGTCGAGCCGGTGTGAGTCAGGCGTTTGACCATCAGCCGCGTGAAATCGACCTGCGCCTTGGGCCCGTGCATAAAGGCGATCTGGACAATGCGCCCGTCGACCGCCGCGGCGTCGTAGTTGCGGCCGATATAGTCGCCTCCGACCATGTCGAGAATGACGTCGGCGCCCTGCTGTCCGGTCTCCTCCTTGATGGCGGCAACAAAATCGACTTCGCGGTAATTGATCGCCAGGTCGGCGCCGAGTTTCCGGCAGGCTTCGCATTTTTCCACCGTGCCGGCAGTCGCGACGACGTTGGCGCCGAAAGCCTTGGCGAGCTGGATCGCGGTGGTGCCGATTCCCGACGAACCGCCGTGGACGAGCAGCGTTTCGCCGCGCTTGAGTCCTCCGCGCTGGAAAACGTTGTGCCAGACGGTGAAAAAGGTCTCGGGAATGGCGGCGGCCTCGGTGAAGGTGAAGCCATAAGGGATGGGCAATGCGTTGGTGCCGTGAACGATGGCGTATTCCGCATAGCCGCCGCCCGGCGTCAGCGCGGTTACATGGTCGCCCACGCGCCATCTTTCGGTATTCTCGCCGGTAGCAACCACCTCGCCCGACACCTCTAGCCCCGGCAGGTCCGATGCGCCCGGCGGCGGCGGATAAACGCCCATGCGTTGCAGGACGTCAGGCCGATTCACGCCAGCGGCCTTTACCTTGATCAGTATCTGCCCCGCCTTGGGTTCGGGCAGACCGCGATGTTCGGGTTTCAGTGAAAGCGGTCCGCCCGGCTCACTGATGGCGATGGCGGTCATCTTGCTTGGTAGCGTCATTGCGTTGTTCTCGATCCCTTTGTTGGCAATGTTTTGCGCCGGACTGTATTATCCCCGGCTACGACGCGCAAACGGGAGATGATCATGGGTTTGTTCGATGAGGAAGAAGTAAAGAAAACTCCCATCCATGAGATCGGGCAGGACCTGTCCCTGCTCTCCGTCGATGAACTGCATGAACGCATTGCCCTTCTGAAAGCGGAAATTGCGCGGCTTGAGGTCGAAGCAGGCAGCAAGGGCGCCAGCAAAAGTGCAGCGGAAGCGTTTTTCAAGAAATAACCGGACTCCGGCCGGAAATCCTGTGTGACCGAAGACACAGAGCCCGCGCGCCGCGCGTGCGAACAGGACGCCGTGAACCAGGCGGCCAACGCTCGTGCGGACCGGCCGGGAGAACGGAGATACAAGATGAAGCGAATCCTGTTTGCCGCTTCAGCGTGCATGATTGCGACGGGCGCCTTTGCCGGTGGCCAGTTTCAACCGGGCGGCAACGGTCCGCTACTTGTCGAGTCGATCGTATTGGGCATCAAGACACCCGCAGGCAAGAACTGTCCGGCAACCGGCGAGTTGAAGGCCTGGATCAATACGAACCAGGGCGGCACAATCCGCTACATGATGATCCGGCACGGTCAGGGCGCAGGAACGGTCCAGACAGCGTTGGCAAAAAAGGTGAATGGCAGATATGTGGCCGAGATTTCAAGGAATTTCACCATCCAGCAGCCAATCGCTGCGCAGTATCGCATCGCCGCACGCGGCGCCGGCGAATACAAATTTTCCAACTGGGTGCCGGTGAAGAGAGACTGCTGAGCGCGACCGCGCACACTACCGGTAGAGATCGGCCCGTGTCGGCGGCAGACCCGATGGGCCCTTTCGCTTGTGCGAGGCGAGCGTCTGATACAGGCGCACGCCGTTGCGCTCGAACGCGATCGAACATCCGCCAAGATAAAGCAGCCACATGCGGGTCTTAACCTCGCCCACCTCCTTCACGGCCGCATCGTAGTTGGCCAGCAGGCGGTCGTGCCAGTGACGGCAGGTGCGCTGGTAGTGTTCGCGCCAATCCTCGACGTCATGCACCTCGAACTGGTGCTGTTCGAGCATGGTCACCGTATTGCCGATATGATCGAGTTCGCCGCCCGGGAAAATGTATTTGGTCAAAAGGGCGAATTCCTCGTTCTTGCGGCGGAAGGTTTTCGCATCCTTCTTGGCCGGTTTGGTGATGGCATGATGCAGGAACAGGCCGTCCGGCTTCAGCACGCGCCTTACAGTGTTGTAGTAAGTCGGATAGTTGTCGATTCCGATATGCTCCTGAATTCCGATGGCGGCGACCTTGTCGAATTGGCCCTGTACCGTGGCATAGTCGGCAAGTTCGAACTTGACGCGGTCCGAAAGGCCGAGCCTCTCGGCCTTTGCCTTGGCGTATTCGACCTGCTGGGTTGAAAGAGTGACGCCCAGTGTGGTGACGCCATAGTGCCGGGCGGCATAACAAGACAGCGCGCCCCAGCCACAGCCGATGTCAAGCATGTGCTCGCCGGGCTGCAGCCGTAGTTTGCGGCAGATCATTTCCAGCTTGTCCTGCTGCATTTTCGAGATGTCGTTGTCCCAGTCGGTGCAGTAGGCGCAGGTGTAGACCATCTCTTCGTCGAGCCACAGCGCATAGAAATCGTTGGAAACATCATAGTGGTACTGGATGTTTTTTTCGTTTTCCTGACGGCTGCCGTCGCTCGGCTTCTCATCGGGCTGCTGTTCGAGCGGCCAGGGACCGCCGCGATTGACGAACCAGAACTTCCGGGCCGAGTTGAGAAACAGAAACTTGTTGAGCGATTTTCTGATTTCGCGGGTGCGCACCTTCGGACGGCGGGCCACAAGGTCGAAAATATCGCCGTTGTGAAGATCTATCCTCTTGGAGACCCAAAGATTGAGCAGCCGTTCCATCGACGGTTTCCGCACCAGAGAGGCGATGACCCCTTCATCGGCGAAACTGATGGCGAAGGCGCCGGCGGGAAGATCATCGGGTACCGTGGACCCGTCCCACAATTGGAAACCGATATCGAGTTCGAGAATGTCGCGAGCGTGAGCGAGCAGTTTTCGGAATGTTTTCAGGCGGCCTGCAGCACTCATCGGTTCTCATTCCCGTCAAATTGAAGATCTGCAGCGTCACATAGAGAATTTTGAGCCGCCGCGAAACCGCTCATTCAGACTTCCGCGTGTCTGCGGCCGATCTTGTGATGCTCGTGGCGTCGATCCTGGCATGAAAACAAAACTTTGCGGCGTCTCATGGCCGGCGTGTCAATGGATTTGTGAATTGCCAGCCTCTTGCAAATCGCCGGCCGGCAACCCAATATCAGCTTGTGTTCAATAAGTGAAAGGAGGTGATCCGATGTCGAGTGATCTTATCTGTTTGTGTGCAGGCTCTGCGGATCGCCTTGGCGGGGAGCAGCCTCTTCGTTAATGCGTGATCCCGCGGCTGGCGTTAGATCGCCGAGGGCCGCGCCACAGACAAGATTCACGAAACGGGCCGGCAGGACAGTATCGTCTGCCGGCCCTTTTCGTTGCAAAAAAAATGGGGAGCCCGAAAGCTCCCCGAGTTTCCTTCCGAGGTGTCGGAGAGGATTCTACTTGACCAGAGTAAGGCGCTCGATATTGGCGGCGATTTCCAGGAAAGCCTGCTCCAGCGCCACGCCATTGGCAGCCTCGAAATAGTGCCGCACCGTACCCCTGTCCTGCGAAGCGCATTTCTGCATGACGCCGCGTGCCTGGTCATTGTCGAGTTGAAAGCCGATGGTGAAGACCTCGATGCCGGCATTTTTCATTTCAGCGCAGAGCCGCTCGGCCTTGCCGCGCGAACGGGCATGCTGGCGGCCGCGGGTGGCTTCGTTCTCGGGCACGTCGGCAAATGCGGTATTGAACTCGCCATCGGTCATCAGGATCGCGTATTTGGCAACTTTCTTGCTGTTCATCCTGGCCGGGCGCGAATTGGCCGGCAAGAAATTCGCCCAGCGCTCGGAAAGCATGTACCATGACCACTGAATACCGATATGGCCGGCCGTATAGCCACTGGCTTGGAAGGAATTGATGGCGGATTCCAGGCTGGCGATATCCGCCGTCAGCGGTTGCAGCCTGGCCGACGGACAGAATCCGAGGCGATAGTCGCGGTTTACCTTCGCGAAATCGGGACCGGCGTCCGAATACTGGTATCGGCCCTTGCGCTCGGTTGCGCATGTGTCGGGCGCGCGGCCGACCAGCACCGGATCGCTGACGCTCGGTGGCTCACCGGTGGTGAAGCCCGTTTCAACGTGAACGACGGGATTCGCAAGCGATCCGGCATTCACGCTGTCAGCATAAGGGACAATCGCCAGGCGGACCCGGGGATTGTTCTTGTCCTGACCCGAGAGGAATGTATTCACCGCAACCTTGGCGGCGGATTTCAGATCAGCGATTTTCCTGCCGCTCATCGATCCGGTGATATCAAGCATCATCGCGACTTCGATAGATTTGTCGGAATACAGCGATTTCGAAATGCTCGAGATGCGGCGGGTTGACGGGCCGGAGAAAAACGGGAAGGCGAGCTTGATGTCGGCGCTTGCCGCCACCGAAACGGTCTTCGCGGTGCGGTCGACCTTGACCTCGTCGATGCGTACGCCGCCGGCCCCAATGTATGCGGGGTTTGTATTGGAGTCGATGAATGCGCGAATGACTTCGTTGGCGTCGCGCAGTTCGATTACGCCCGTAGTGATGTCGCGCGCTGTAGAGGTGACTGCACCATCGACCGCGTTTTGCAGGTTCGAACGCGCCGTCGACATCTGTGCGTAGTTTACGGCGAGTCCGGCGCTCATCATCACCATTGCCGATACTGCGCCAAGGGCAATCGCGAAGTTGCCGCGACGATCCTTCAAGAAGGATTTAAAGGTTGTCGGTGTGACCATATTCCGCATCTTCCTGTCTCCGCACGGGACAGCCTCGCGCTGTCTGGCGAATGCGATGCAGGGCGTGTGCCGGTTTGCACCCAAGCGATTCGTTCAGGTGGAAAACCCGGTCTTTTGATTGAAAACAAAGCGGTTTTCAGATTCTCATGGTTAATCAACAGTAAACAAAACCGAGAAAACGGGACATTGTTTACGGTTTGTGAACCGTGTCTGGGCGGGGACAGGTAACGCGCGCGGGGCGGAAGCCCGCGGCTGTTCCGCAATGGTACAACCGGGGCGACATTTCCCGAAATGGCCTGGTTGGCCGGCCCGCTATTTCGCGCACAGGGACTGGCGCTTGCCTCCGTGATATGGACGGACGAGTGACCGGTGAAGCATCACCGCGGCAACGCTTTGAACCTTGCCCGCCTTCACATCAGCCAGCACCCGGCCATAATATTTTCCACCACCGATGTTGCTGATCGTGACCGTGCCATGACCGAGCAACGCCGCGAGCGTTGCGGTGGCCTTGGCCGCAGCCTGTCGTTCGACTGCGCAGCCCGAACGCTTTTCCGGCGCGTCGATACCCCTAATGCGGACGCTGACGCGAACGATCTGGCCGGGCCATATCATCGCGTCGGCGAGAAATGTGTCGCCATCAAGCACACGGATAACTTTCGTTTCGACTGGACCGGGGATGGTGCCTGCGTTCTTCGCCTGCGAAATAGAGCTGGCGCCGGCAGCAAGAAGAACTGCGAAAGCGATGCGGGTCAAGGCAATGGGAATCATGTTGCAAGGAATTTATTCCTTGCAACCGGGTGATGTCAATACGTCGATAGGTTGTAAAATCAGAAGTCGGTAGCGATGCCTTTGACTTCCCAATCCCCGTAGCGGACAGGCTCTTTGCCGTCGCGGCCACCCTTCTCCGGCGGCGGGCTAGCGCGTTTGCCGGCTTCCTTGCGCCGCACTTCGGCCTCGGCGAGCGCCCGCTTGGCCGCTGGTGAGAGCGTGCGAGGACTTTTATTGCCGCTATCCAGCCTTTGCTTGTCGGTCATTGGATTTCCGTTCAGTCGCCATTTCCCGCTCTATAGGACAAACCGGCAGTCGCTTCGAGTCCGTAGACGGATCATGCTGCAAAACAGTTCCGGATCACCTTGACAGACTGCTGGCGGGCTACGACACGCAAACGCATGGAACAGAAAACGTCAACATGCCTTCGGGTAGTCGTGCCCGAAGGCCCGAACAGGTTCGAAAATGCCCAGTAACGCTTCGGATCGCCCCGGCCTTGCAGCGCGCGTTGCGGCGGCGCGGTTGCTTGCGGCGATCGTGGACAGGAAAACACCGGCCGACGGCCTGACCGACGATCAACACGGCAATCCGCAATATCTCGCGCTTGAACACCGCGACAGATCGCTGGTGCGTGCGATTCTGGCGACTGCGCTGCGATACCGGGTTACCATCGGGACAATGCTAAACGAGCGCCTGGACAGGCCGTTGCCGGCCAATGCCCGAACATTGAACCATATTCTCCATGTGGCTCTGGCGCAGATGCTGTTTCTTGGCGTGCCCGACAGGGCGGCGGTCGATCTTGCCGTCGCCCATGCGGGCTCCGATCCCCGGACCAAACGGTTTTCCGGTCTCGTCAACGCGGTTCTGCGTGCCATTGCCCGGGGCAAGAACAGCCGGCTGGCAGAAGTCCTGGAAACGACAGTCGACGCTCCGAGATGGTTTGCCGACAGGCTCATCGAAGTGTACGGCCGCGACAAGGCAACGCAAATTTTCGAAGCGCATCGACGCCTTGCGCCGACAGACCTGACAGTCAAATCCGATCCGGCAGGCTGGGCGGAGCGCCTAGGGGGTGTTGTCACGCCAACCGGTTCGGTTCGGCTCGAGAGGTTCGAAGGACCGGTCACGGCTTTGCCCGGCTACGACGAGGGGCAATGGTGGGTGCAGGACGCCGCGGCCGCCCTGCCCGCGCGCCTGTTCGGGGATGTTGCAGGGCTTGCAATTGCCGATCTCTGCGCTGCGCCCGGCGGCAAGACCGCACAACTTGCAGCGGCGGGTGCGCGGGTAACCGCGGTGGACATCTCCAAGAACCGGCTCAAACGGCTGGCCGACAATCTTGAGAGACTTGGCCTTCAAGCCGAGCTTGTCGCTTCGGACATTGCTTCGTTCCGCCCCGTACGGCTTTTCGATGGCGTGCTGCTCGATGCGCCATGCTCCTCGACGGGTACGGTGCGGCGCCACCCGGACGTACCGTGGACGAAGTCGCCAGACGACATCGAAAAACTTGCTGAAGTTCAGTTCAATCTTCTTCTTGCCGCATCCGGCCTGGTCAAGCCGGGCGGCATGATCGTGTTTTCCAACTGCTCGCTCGATCCCGCCGAGGGCGAAATCGTTGTGGACCGGTTTCTAGAGACCGGCAAAACTGTCAGGGCGTCGGCGATCACGCCCGGCGAAATCGCCGGTATTGATGCTTTCATTACGGAGGAAGGCAGGTTGCGCACGACACCGGCCGACATGGATCTCGGCAGACCTGGGATATCCGGCATGGACGGGTTCTTTGCCGCGCGGTTCCGGGGGGAGTAATCTGGGGATCAGAAGCATGTGGGTACCGTGCGATTGAAAAGCCGGCGGGCAACCGGCAATTCCTGCTTCGCACGAATCACGCACTGTTCTAGACTACGAGTGGCGTAACATGGGGAGGAACTCTCGATTGGCGAATGCAGCGGCCGACACATCGCGGGTCTGGGGCCTTCTGGCGCGCGAGTACTGGCGACGGGCGAAAAGGCGGCTGCGCGCCGGTCCGATCTACCGCTGGCGCTTTTCCGGCCGCACGCCGGAGCGTGTGTTGATCGCACCGCCCGATCTCAGACTTGCCGACCGGGAAATCGCTTCGGAGATCTATGCGGGCCGCTTTCCCTTCGCCGGCCATTTCGTCGATACCGGCGGCGTTTCGCCGTTCATGGTCGATGTGTACCATCGCGGATGGCGAAAATCGCTTCACGATTTCCGGTGGCTGCGCCATCTGCGCGAGGCGGGAACCGAACTCGCCTCGGCCAATGCACGGGCACTGACAGGCGACTGGATCGAGACTCATGGCCGCCGTATCGATGGCGTCGCCTGGGAACCGCAGGTGACGGCCAGACGGATCATCGCGTGGTTGCAGCATTCGACAACCGTTCTGCAGGGCGCGGAATTCCCGTTCTACCGCGCTTATCTCAAATCGATCGCCATACAGATCAGGTATCTGCGCTCCATGACGCCAGAGATGCGCGGCGATGAAGAACGGTTGCGCGCCAGGATCGCGCTCGCCTTCGCTGCTTTGTCGCTGCCGGTGGCGAATTCGACGCTGCGTTCGGCATCGAGGCACCTCGCCGTCGAGCTCGACCGGCAGATCCTGCCCGATGGAGGGCATATCTCCCGAAATCCTTACGTTCTGCTGGAGCTGCTCGCCGATCTTCTGCCGTTGCGCCAGACCTACACCAGCCAGGGCGCGGAGACGCCGGCTGCCCTCATCGGCGCGGTCGAACGAATGCTGCCAGCGCTGAGATTTTTCCGGCATCAGGACGGCAATCTCGCCCATTTCAACGGAATGGGTGCAACAATACCGGATCGCGTAGCGGCGATTCTCCGCCATGACGACACGGCGGGCGCGCCACTGCTCAATGCGTCTCACTCGGGCTACCAGAGGATGGTGATGGGCGGAACAACCGTCATCGCCGACACAGGCGCGCCGCCTCCGGTCGATGTTTCGGCAAATGCACATGCCGGCTGCTTGTCCTTCGAGATGTCTTCGGGCCGGCAACAGTTCATCGTCAATGCCGGTATCGATGCCTACGGACCAGAGGATTACCGGGCGCTT
>JBFIBB010000078.1:0-12883 GCA_041582695.1 Rhizobiaceae bacterium | reverse complement strand
GGTTCGCACCGAGATTTCATGGAACGATGTCGTGCGCGGTCCGCAGACAGTCGATCTGGCTTCGATGTCGGACCCGGTGTTGATCCGCGGTGACGGTACATATCTCTACACCCACCCTTCGGTCGTCGACGATATCGAACTGGGCGTCACCCACGTCATCCGCGGCGACGACCATGTTACCAACACGGCAGCGCAGATTGCGCTGTTCCGGGCGCTGGGCGCCGATGCGCCGGAGTTCGGCCATCACAACCTGCTGTCCTCCATTTCCGGAGAGGGGCTGTCGAAGCGAACCGGGTCGCTGTCGGTCAAGAGCCTGGCGGAAGCGGGTTACGAGCCGATGGCGGTCGCCTCCCTGGCGGTACTGATCGGCACCAGCGAACCGGTTTCCGCGATGCAATCCCTGGCCGACCTTGCAGAAGTTTTCCGCCCCGAGATGGCCTCCAGGTCCACCGCGAAATTCGATCCGTCGGAACTCGATACGCTTAACCGCTCGATCGTGCACGGTCTGCCGTTGGAAGCCGTGGAGAACCGGTTGTCGGAAATGGGGGTCGCACCGGAACAGGCGCGGCAGTTCTGGGAATTGATCCGCGAAAATCTCACGACGGTGAATGAAGCTGCGGACTGGTGGCGCATCGTATCCACCGGACCGGTCCAGGCGGATGGGCTGGAGGCGGGTGACGCCGAGTTTGTCAGGGCCGCTTTCGAACACCTGCCGCCCGAGCCCTGGGATAGGGATACCTGGAAACAGTGGACAGATGCGGTAAAAATCGCGACCGGCCGGAAAGGCAGGCAACTCTTCATGCCGATCAGGATCGCCCTTACTGGACGGCAGACTGGTCCCGAGCTTGCAGGTCTATTGCCGCTTCTGGGTCGGGAAGGAACGCTGGCCCGACGACCCTGACGCGGCGTTCAGCCGTTTCCGGTGCGCCAACGGTGCCGGGGGCGGGTTCGAGAATGCGTGCTATCGTGTCCGGGGACAGGTCGCCAGCACGATTCGCAAGTGTTTCGGGATCGGCGGCCGGGTCTGGCCGCTCCGTCGGCATCGGTACGAAGGGTTCGCCAGCCTGTTCCTGTAGAATGTTTTCGTTGCCCGCGATGATCGAGAAATTCTTGACCGGGCTGCAGCCGCAGCTCTTTTCGCGCTTGTACCCGGGTTGCCGGTACATGAACGCCGTGGAAAGTTCCCTGTAGGGCTCTCCGGCGACCGAAATCATGTCCTCGGATTCCTCATCATATACCTTGTGGTAATAAAGCACGACATCCGTCCCCGGGCACATGGCCTGGCAAGCCAGTTGGTCACGGTCGAAATCGTTCTCGGTCGCGGAGAAGGAAACCGGAAAGTAATATCCGTCGCAAGTGCGTACGCACATGGTCCTGTAAGTTGCCGCCGGTGCGACGATGCCGCCGCTGTCGCTGTTCAACACCGTCTTGATGCGGTTTCCGTATTCGTCGTCCAGTGGCGCCCGGCGTCTCGAGTTTTCGCTGAATATCTGGTCTAGGATGTTGACCTGCCTTGAACGGTCGATCTCAGGCAATTCCCGTTCGGCCACACGTGGTTTCTCCTCGCGACAACCAAGCTCGACAATTCTTGCCAGGATTCCGGATCGCGCCGACCCCGTGTTGCCGCGATCGTAGCGGTCCCGTCGCCGTTCCAACTCGGCGAGATTGCGCTCCATCTGGCCGATCTTGGCGTTGAGCGAATGGCATTCGTTGCTGTTTGCGGACTTCCGGAACAGCGCCATGACGCCACTGGTGCATCCGTTGCGCCGCGCTCTCTGCTGCGCCTTGTCCAGCTGTTCGCGTTGGGTCTTTGCGGCCCGGTCGTACTTGCGGAAATCAGCCGATCCGCCGCCGGCCGAACTGGCAGCCAACTGCGCCTCGAGCTGACGGCAGAGCCGCGATTGGGCGTCGGCGTCAGTGGGCGATATCGCAAACATGACGGCGATCGCCGCTGCTAGCGCCGCCTGTATCGCCGCGTTGTTAGCCAACTTTTTCACGTTTCGTCCGGGTTTGTTCATCGTCGCCCGCGGTCATACTGGCAAAGCGAAGTTAACCCTTGCTTTCCCATGTGGCCATTTGTGGGCGGTCGCCGTTATTCGGCCCGCTTGTGCCCGGCTGGCGCGGAGCTTTGGGACGCTTCGACAACCGACAGCGCCGTCATGTTGACGATGCCCCGCGACGTCACCGACGGTGTCAGTATATGCGCGGGCCGGGCGGTACCGAGCAGTATCGGTCCCACATGAAGCGCATCCATCATCGTCTTGACCGTCGTCAGCGTGATGTTGGCCGAATCGAGGTTCGGGAAAACCAGCAGGTTCGCCTCGCCATCCAGAGCCGATCCCGGAAACACACGATCGCGCAGTGCCTTTGACAAAGCGGAATCACCGTGCATTTCGCCATCGGCCTGAAGTTCAGGCGCCAGATCGTGCAGCATCGCCGCTGCTGCTCGCATCTTGAGCGCGCTCGCCGAATCGCGGGAGCCGAAATTCGAATGGGAGAGCAGGGCGGCCTTGGGCTGGATGCCGAAACGGCGGATTTCCTCTGCGGCGAGAATTGTCATCTCCGCGATTTCCTCAGCCGAGGGGTCGACCGTGACGTAGGTATCGGTGAAGAAGGTGACGCCGCGTTGCGAGATCAGCATCGACAGTGCCGACAGGTCCGAAGCGCCTTCCTTCAGGCCGATGATCAGGTTCACATTGCGCAGATGCCGTTCGAAACGGCCTTCAAGGCCGCAGATCATCGCGTCGGCCTCGCCCCGCAACATGGCAAGTGCCGCGATGACAGTGGTGTTGGTGCGAACGAGCGTGCGTGCCGCTTCCGGCGTGACGCCGCGGCGGCCGACACGCTCGACCAGAAGATCGACATAGTCGCGATATCGCGGATCGTCCTGGGGATCGATCAGCTCGAAATCATCACCAGGCCGTATGCGCAGGCCGAAGCGTTTGAGCCGGATATCGATGACCTTCGGCCGTCCGATAAGGATCGGCCTCGCCAACCCCTCCTCGATCACCACCTGGGCGGCCCGCAATACCCTTTCATCTTCGCCATCGGCATAGATGACGCGGTTGTTGGCGGCGGATTTGGCAGCCGAGAATACCGGCTTCATCACCAGCCCGGAGCGGAACACGAAACGGTTCAGCCGGTCGGTATAGGCGTCCATGTCGGCGATTGGCCGCTCGGCCACACCGCTTTCCATGGCCGCTTTAGCTACCGCCGGCGCGATCCGCAGGATAAGGCGCGGATCGAAAGGCGAGGGGATCAGGAAATCCGGGCCAAAAATCGGCGTCTCGCCCGAATAGGCTCTCGCGGCCACATCGGACGGCTCCTCGCGCGCAAGCGACGCAATCGCGCGCACCGCTGCCATCTTCATGGCCTCATTGATCGCCGTGGCGCCGACATCGAGCGCACCGCGAAAAATGTAAGGAAAACACAATACGTTATTGACCTGATTGGGAAAATCGGACCGGCCAGTGCAAATCATCGCATCCGGCCGTGCCTTGCGCGCCTCTTCGGGCATGATTTCGGGAACCGGGTTGGCAAGAGCCAGGACAAGCGGGGTATCGGCCATTTCTTTCAGTAGTTCGGGCTTCAGCACACCGGCTGCGGAAAGGCCCAGGAAGATGTCCGCGCCAGGAATCACGTCGGCCAGCGTCCGTGCCTTGGTATCTTTCAGATACGGTTCCTTCCACCGGTCCATTTCCTCTTTCCGGCCGACATAGGCGACGCCGAAACGGTCGGTAACCCAGATGTTCTCGCGTTTGGCGCCCAGCGCAACCAGCAGGTTGAGACAGGCGAGCGCCGCAGCTCCGGCGCCGGATGTCACGATTTTTACACCTGCCAGCTTCTTGCCTGCCAATTCGATTCCGTTCAGCACCGCAGCCGCGACAATGATGGCGGTTCCATGCTGGTCGTCGTGAAAGACCGGAACTTTCATTCTGGCTTTCAGTTGTTCTTCGATCTCGAAACATTCCGGCGCCTTGATGTCCTCGAGATTGATCCCGCCGAAGGTCGGTTCGAGCGCGGCAACTGTGCTGACCATTCCGTCAACCGAGCTGGCGTCGACCTCGATGTCGAACACGTCGATACCGGCGAATTTCTTGAACAGAACCGCCTTTCCCTCCATCACCGGTTTCGAGGCGAGGGGGCCGATATTGCCGAGGCCGAGTACCGCTGTGCCGTTTGAGACGACGCCGACCAGATTGGCCCGCGCGGTGTAGTCCGATGCCGCCCCTGGTCTCTCATGGATGGCAAGGCAGGGCGCTGCCACGCCGGGTGAATAGGCAAGCGCGAGATCGCGCTGGTTGCCCAGCGGCTTGGTCGCCTGGATTTCCAGTTTTCCCGGTATGGGATGTTGATGAAAGAACAGCGCGCTTTGATCGAATTCCGACAGTTCGCTTTTCTTTTTTCCGGTCTTGTTTGCCATCAGTATTCCATCGATTGCGTTGAAAGCGGGTCAGCGGGGCGAAAGTGGGCAGCCGGCCGGCTGCGCCGCCACCATAGCAACAGTCGCTTCAACCCCAAAGCTCCCGTTCGGGGGGATAAACCAGCGACCCTTCGTAGCGGAGTCCGGGCTTGCGGTCCTCCGCCAAAAGCAGCGGGCCGTCAAGGTCGACGTAGCCGGCATCCTGGGCCAGCAGCACCGCCGGCGCCATGGCGAGCGACGTTCCAACCATGCAGCCAACCATGATTTTCATCCCCAGCGCTTTTGCCCTGTCGTGGAGAGCTATTGCGCCCGTCAGCCCTCCCGCCTTGTCCAGTTTTATATTGACCGCATCATAAAGTCCGATGAGTCGCTCGAGGTCATCGGCCACGTGCACGCTCTCGTCCGCGCAGATCGGCACAACGTGGTTGAAATCGCCAAGGCACCCTTCCTGGCTGGCGGGAAGGGGTTGCTCGATGAGTTCGATGCGGTTCTTTGCCGCTGTGTTCATGTTCGATTCCAGATTTTCCGGAGTCCAACCCTCGTTGGCGTCGGCAATGATCCGGCTGTCGGGCGCTGCGCGCGACACCGCGGCCATGCAATCTGCATCCTGATTGCCCCCAAGCTTGATCTTGAGGATCGGCCGGTGACTTTCCGCTTTCGCCACCGCCGCCATTCCTTGCGGCGTATCGAGTGAGATCGTAAACGCGGTGACCAGCGGTTGCGGCGTCACGCGGCAAACAAATCTCGAGACGCGGCATCCGGCTATCCGCGCCTCCAGATCCCATAGCGCGCAGTCGATCGCATTGCGTGCGGCGCCGGCGGGCATGGCTGTCAGAAGCGTCAGTCGATCCATGCCCCGCGAAATATCGGTCGCCATTGCCGCGACGGTGTCTCGGACGCTTTCCACTGTTTCTCCATACCGGGCGTAGGGCACGCACTCGCCGCGTCCCTGCCGCGCGCCTTCGCGGATTGTGCATGTAACCACCGCCGCTTCTGTCTTGGCGCCGCGAGATATTCGAAATGAACCTGCTATGGGATAGTGTTCGACAGCCACCGATAGGCTACGCTGCATGGTGATGACCCGGACCGATTCGAATTTCTGTGGAATTTGCCCCGTAATCCTTGCTTGTGCAAAGGCCGGAGTCACCTCGCCATGTTGACCGCCGAAAAATCCAATCCAAACCGGCTGTCGCCAGTTTCAATCGTTGTCGACGAAGCTCGGGATGACAAGCTAAAAATCGCGCTGGCCGGCATCTGGACCACAAGAACCGTCGCGCTGGCTGATGCCGAGATGCGCGCGATCGATGGCCGGACTGGCGTTTCGGCCGTGGAACTGGATCTTTCCGGAATCGAAAAGATGGATACCGCCGGTGCCTGGCTGGTCCAGCGGCTGATGACGGCGCAGCGGCAGCACGGCGCCAGCGTCACGGTGAGCGGTATGCAAGGCGGCATATCGACATTGCTGGGCGCGGTGCAGGACGCAGCCGAGCAGCCTGAGGTTTCCAACGCCAGGCACGGAGCGAATTTCGTGCTCCGGGCGCTCGAAACCGTCGGAAGGCTCGTCGTCGATTTCTATGTCGAGTTCCTGATGGGAATGCACATTCTGGGCGCCACGATCCGCGGGGCGCAGATGAAGGCCGGACGCCGCCACACCCTGAGACCCGCCGCCGTCGTCAACCAGATGGACCGGATGGGCGTCGGTGCGCTGCCGGTGGTTCTGCTCATGTCGTCGATCATCGGCGCGATCATCGCGCAGCAGGGCGCTTTTCAGCTACGCTACTTTGGCGCCGAAATCTTCGTTGTCGACCTGGTTGCGATCTTGGTTTTACGTGAAATCGGCGTGCTCCTGACAGCGATCATGATCGCAGGCCGCTCCGGAAGTGCGATTACCGCGGAGATCGGCTCGATGAAGATGCGCGAGGAAGTCGACGCGTTGACGGTGATCGGGCTCAATCCGGTCGGCGTCCTCGTCTTTCCGCGGCTTGTGGCGCTTGTCATCATGCTCCCCTGCCTGACGATCGCGGCGAATGCGGCGGCGCTTGCCGGCGCAATCGCGGTTGCCTGGGTCTATTCCGACATAAGCCCGGTCGCGTTCATCGAGCGCATGCGCATCGGCATCGACCTGACCACCATCTTTGCCGGCATGATCAAGGCGCCGTTCATGGCCTTGATCATCGGCATAATCGCCTCGATCGAAGGCCTGAAGACCGGCGGCAGCGCCGAGTCGCTCGGCAGGCATGTCACCTCCTCGGTCGTCAAATCGATATTCATCGTCATTCTCGTCGATGGTCTCTTCGCCATGTTTTATGCCGCAATTGATTTCTAGAAAGACGCGATGACGGGCAACGGCAAATCAGTGATAGCGGGCAGCAACGGCGCGGCGGAACCCGAAATTGTCCTGTCGGTGAAGGATGTCACCGTTGCATTCGGCGACAACGTCATTCTGGAAGACTTGTCGATGGATGTGAGGCGCGGCGAAATACTTGGTTTTGTCGGCGCATCCGGCTCGGGCAAGTCTGTACTCCTGCGCACCGTTCTCGGCCTCAACAAGAAGCGATCCGGAACGATTCGCCTGTTCGGCCTCGATATCGACCGCGTCAATGACGAGGAGCGTCTGCAAATCGACATGCGGCTCGGAGTTCTTTTCCAGCACGGTGCCCTGTTTTCAGCGTTGACGGTGTTGGAAAACATCCAGGTGCCGATGCGCGAGTATCTCGATCTGCCACAGCAGCTCATGGACGAACTTGCAAAGCTAAAAATCGAACTTGTGGGCCTGTCGTCGGACGCTGCGTCCAAATTTCCGTCCGAACTGTCAGGCGGCATGATCAAGCGCGCCGCGCTGGCGCGCGCACTTTCGCTCGATCCCGACATCGTGTTTCTCGACGAACCAACTTCCGGCCTCGACCCGATCGGCGCTGCCGAATTCGACGAACTTGTCGTCAAACTTCGCGACACGATGGGCCTGACGGTTTATATGGTCACACACGATCTCGACAGCCTGCATTCGGCTTGTGACCGAATCGCGGTATTGGGCAATCGTCGCGTGATGATCGAGGGTACCCTGAGCGACATGCTCGCATTCGATGAGCCGTGGGTTAAATCCTACTTTCGCGGCAAGCGGGCGCGCCTCGTTCAGGGTCGGCAAAGCGCATGACGCAGGAACGGTAGATGGAAACGAAAGCCAACTATGTCCTTGTCGGATTGTTCACACTCATCGCGACCGCGATGATTTTCGGTTTTGTCTACTGGACCGCACGAGTGGGCGACACCGGTCAGACAACGCTTCTGAGGGTTCGAATTCCAGGTTCCGCAGCCGGTCTCGGCCGCGGCAGCTTCGTTCTGTTCAACGGCGTCAAGGTTGGCGATGTCAGGCGCGTCTATATCGACGTTTCCAATCCTGGCGTGGCGATCGCCGACACGACGGTTGACGTGCTGACGCCGATCACGCCATCGACCCGCGGCACGCTCGGCATCGTTGGCCTTACCGGTACGACCAACATCGAATTGCGGGGTGGAAACCCGCTTGAGGAGAACATTCTCTCCGCCGCCGCGGCAAATGGCACGATACCGGAAATCACCGCTGAACCCTCCGTGGTGACCAACATCCTCGAATCCGCCACCACATTGATGAACCGCGCCAATGGCGTTCTCGACGGGTTGGAACAGTTCGTGAAGGATGCGCGCGAACCGCTGACGGAGACGCTGCGGAATACCGAAATGTTCTCGAAGGCGCTTGCCGACAATTCCGACGAAATTGATTCGTTCCTGGCGAATGCTGGCAAACTGGCCGAAACGCTGGGCGAGATGTCGGATCAGCTTGGCGGAACGCTCGAGGCAGCCGAGGAATTGTTGAAGTCGGTCGACGCCAAGAAGATCGACACCATCATGTCCAATGTCGAGAACTTCACCAACAAGCTGAACAGCGCCGCCGACGACATCGACGGCGTGATGGACAACGTCAAGTCGGCCTCCGAATCCATTGCCGGCCTGTCCGAGCGCGCCGGCAGCGCGCTCGACAAGGTTGACGACATACTCGGCAATGTGGACGGCGAGACAGTGAAGACGGCGCTTGCCAATATCTCGGAAGCCAGCGGCACTGCAAAAACCGTTGCCGAGGACCTGTCGAAAGTAACGGGCAAGTTTGGCGATCGGGCCGACGACATCGACCAGATCATCAGCGACGCCAAAACGCTTTCGGACAGGCTCGCCAGTGCGTCCGAAAAGATCGAGGGTGTCATGGACGGCGTCGACCAGGCCGTAACTTCTATCTCGGACTTCTCGACCAGGGCGGGCGGAACGCTCGAGAAGGTCGACAAGATTATTGACGGGGTCGATGCAGAGCAGGTCAGGACTGCTCTCGGCAATATCGCCGAGGCCAGCGAGACGGCAAAAACCGCGGTTGCCGATGTGTCAAAGGTGACGACCAAATTTGGCGAGCGGTCCGAGGATATCGACAAGATAATTGACAACACAACCCAACTCGCGGAACGCCTGAACAAGGCATCTGAACGGGTGGATGGCGTGCTTGCGAAACTGGATGATGTCCTCGGATCGGACGATACCGACAGCGTCATCGTCGAGGCGCGGGCGACCTTGGAATCCTTCAGAAAGATTGCCGACACACTCAATGCCCGCGCGGCAACGATTGCCGACGGCTTGGCGCGTTTTTCCGGCTCCGGATTGAGGGATGTTGAAGCGCTGGTGCGCGACAGCCGTCGCTCGATTGCACGCATCGAGGCGGCGATCAGCGCGCTGGAACGCAACCCACAGCGCATTCTGACCGGTGGCGAGGGCACCGTTCGGCGCTACGACGGCCGCCGCCGCCGTTGACTTTGGCGGCCAACATTCGCATGACAGTGACAGTTGCAGGCATTTGCGGTGGACCGCACGGGGAGCAGGTGGGTTGAGAGGATTGTCGCGCGCAACGGTCATTGTGGCTGCAACTGCGGTGCTGTCCGGTTGCGCGGCCTTCGGAGGCGGTTCCAAACCGCTTGATACCTATGTTCTGACGGCGGCCCAGCCCTCGACCGCGGGGCGGCGGTTGACGAATCGCCAGATCATCATAGCCGAACCTTCCGCGCTAAAGGCTCTCGATGGCGAGAACATAGTGATTCGTTCCTCGGCGACTTCTCTGCAGTATCTCGATGGCGCGCAATGGGGCGACCGTCTTCCGAAAATTGTCCAGGCCCGGCTGGTGGAGACTTTTCAGCGGTCCAACCGTCTTGGCGGCGTTGGTAAGCCGGGCGAGGGGCTGGCGGTCGATTTTCAGATCATCGCCGAAATTCGTGCGTTCGACATAAGGCTCGATCGTGGCGACACCGCCAATGTAGCCATTAACGTCAATCTGCTGGACGATCGTAACGGCGTAGTGCGCGCGACAAGATTGTTCGAAGCGAACGCGCCTTTGGCCGGCAGTGGCAATGACGCCTATGTCGATGCACTGGATACCGCCTTTGGCACGGTTGCTTCCGAGATCGCCGATTGGGCGATCCTGCGAATGTAAAACCGCCTGCGTTTGATGCGAAACGGGGCCGATTAAGGCCCCGTTTTCTTGTCTCCTGTCCGGCAGATTTGCCTCAGCGCAACCGGCCTGCCGCGTGTGCGAGCATCGTATAGACCTTGCCGGTGTCGGAGGTGAGATAAGTCTGCGTCATGATGTTGTCGCGGTCGTTGCGCTCCACATCGTCGAGCAGCTTTTCGAAATCCTTGCAGTAACGGTCGACGGCAGTCCGGAAATCGCCGTCCGCCTGGTATTTGCGCCGGATTTCGTCAAAGGTCTGCTGACCCTTGAGCGTGTACAACCGCCGGGTAAAGACGTTGCGCTCGCCCTTGCGATAGCGTTCCCACAGCTCCACCGATGCGTCGTGATCGATCGCCCGCGCAATATCGACGGACAGCGAATTGAGCGATTCCACTACATGCAGCGGCGACCGCTCGCTCTGGGCGCTTTCCTGCTTGCCGCCGGAAGGCGCTTTCTCCGCCAGTTGCTCGTCACGGGAGGCGCGGCGCAGAAGATCCTGCACCCATCCACCCGATTGCGCGGATTCGGCGGCCGGCGGTGTCGGCTCGGGAGCCCGGTTTGCCTGTGGTGTGGTGCTCGCAGGCGGAGGGGCGGCAGGCGTTTGATGCACGGCTGCGGGCGCCCTGGCGACGCGCTGCGTCTGTCCGCCACCCACGTCGAACACCCGGCCTGACTTCGCCACGATGTCGGACAGCTCCTTCAATGCGTTGATCTGGTCGGAAACGGCCCGGCGCATTGCATTTGTCGACTCCTTTGCCTCCTCAGGCAGGTCGAATACGCCCTTGCGCAGGTCGGTTCGTGTCGATTCGAGCTCGGAGCGTATGCGGTTGGCGGTTTCGCGCATTTCCTCCGTGGCGCCGGCAAACCGCTCCGTTGCGGCTTCTATCACCTCGGCGATCGTATCGCGAATGCTGTCGGCGGTCGCACGCGTCCGGGTTTCTGCGGTATTGATCGACTGGCCGACGAGACTTTCGAAAGAGCGCATGACCCGTTCGATCTCTTCGGATTTCGCGACCAGGCCGGCGGCCAGTTCTTCCAGTGCACCTTGGCGTTCATCGAGCGTGTGCGAGAGATTGGACTGTGCGGATGCCAGAAGCTCCGACGCTCCCGAAAGAACCTTGCCATGCTCGTCGAAACGCGCGGCGATGCTGGCGATCTGTTCCAGCGTATCGGTTGACAACTGGCTTAGCCGGCCGGTGTTGTCCTCGATGATCCGCGCCGAACTTGAGAAACTGTCGGCAGCCTTGGTCGTGTGCGCGGCGAACTGTTCGGTAGTGGAAGACAGTCGCCCGTCCACCTCCGTCAGATTGCGCGCAGCCATGTCGATGAGCTCGCCCAGCCGCGAATTGGACGAAGTCAGGCGGTCGATGAGTTCGGCCACTGTTTCCGACAGGCTTGCGCTGGCGCTGTCGACGGCCGAAAGCGTCTCGCTGGTGCGGTTTGCGATCGCGTTGACAAGCGCTGCATTCTGGCTGCGAAGCTTTTCCGCCGCCTTTTCGGTCGCTTCGGCGAGGTCTCGTTGCAGATGGCCGCCGCTCTCGGAGAACTGCTCGACCAACGGCCTTGCAGTTTCGTCAAGAATGCGCGCGATTTCGCTCGACCGGCTGGCCAGCATCTCGTTGAGCTCGCGCGTTCGGCTGGCAATCGTCGAAGCGGCTTCGTCGGTACTGGTAGAGATGCGCTCGTTCAGCGATGCAAATGTCGTTGTCAGTGAGTCGGCGCGCGCAAGCAGCTTCGCTTCTGTCTCCGCGACCTGCTGAGACAGGTTGCTGGAAATCGCAGCGGCGCCGTCGGCAAGCCGGGATTCCGCTTCGCCGAGTCCGCTCGAGATGATTGCGGTCGCAGATTCCGCACCGGCGTTCAAGCGTTCCTCGATCGCCGACAGCGCGTTGGATATCTCGGCGCCGCGCGCGGCCAGTTCAGCCGAGGTCTGGTGCGTGCGGGCGATAATCGCCTGTTCGGCGTCCTCGAATGCCGTGGTCACGTCGCCGGCGCGCGCAACGAAGCTGTTTTCCGCGGTTGCGAACACGTCCGCGATCTCGCCGGCTGTCGAAGACAGTTTCTCCGCGGTAGCCTGCGCACGTGCGGCAATCTTGTCATCGGCATCCTTGAAGGTGTTCTCGGCCGATTCGGTGAGCGTGCGCGTCACTTCCAGCACCTTGTCGCGCAATGCGCCGGCAACGGTGACGGCGCTTCCCTCCAGCGTCTTGCGGACGTTTTCCACGCCTGCACTGAGTGCAGTCTGCATGGTGGCGGTGCGCTCCTCGATAACGCCCGTCTGGTCCTGGAAGACCTTTTCGATATGGGCGACGTCGTTGGCGACGGAACTACTGACCTGCGAGGCCCGATCGGAAATCGACTGCAGGTGCTCGCCGACGGCGGTATCGAGTTTTTTCCGGTTGTCGGACAGCTTGGCCAGATCGGCTTCGATAATGCCCGAAATGTCCTTGCGGCTGTCGGACAGCATTTTTTCGAACTCTGCCGACTTTTTCGTCAGGTTTTCAAGATCTGCGGCGAGCGCGCCGGATATCTCTTCGCGGTTTGAAGCAAGCGCTGCCGCAAAACTTGCCGCGCGCTCCTGCAATGCCGCCAGATCCGCTTCGGCGAGATTCGCAAGTGTTTCACGGTTATCCGTGAGCGATTTGGCGAAACCGGCAGCGCGTTCTTCCAGCTTGGTGATATCGGAATCGAGCACGCTTGATATCTGGTTGCGGTTTTCGGCCAGCTTCTCGCCAAACCTGGCGACGCGGCTTTCCAGTTCGGCCATGTTGCTGCCCAGCATTTCGGCAATCGCGGCCCGGTTTTCGGCGAGTTTCGTCGAAAGATCGTTGGTTTTGCCGGAAATCTGGTCGGCCGTGTTCTTCACCAGCGACGCCAGTTCGTCGCGGATGGTTGTCTTGCCCAATTCGATCGCGCTGGAAATCTCGGTCTTGCCGCCC
>JBFIBB010000077.1:0-12914 GCA_041582695.1 Rhizobiaceae bacterium | reverse complement strand
GGGAAAAAAATGAAAACACCGCCGCCAATCAGGGAGACAACGTCATGCCAGGAAAAGTGCTGAACAACATTTCGGAGATTCGCCGGAATTTTCATCGCAACGAAGATCCGATCTATTTTGTCTCCGCAACCAATTTTAATCTTCTTGGCATCGACGAATGGGTCAAGAATTTCAAATACATATGCTATATCGACTGCTACGACGGCAAACATCCGAACGTGTTCTGCCCTTCAGAGGCGCCGCATGCGGAATTCCAGTCGATCGAGGATATCAACAATTACCTGCTGCAGCACAAGGAGGTGATCGATCTCGTCAAGCGGCGCGGCGGCAAGCCGAAATTCGTCTTTCTCATGTTCGACGGCAAGACGGAGAAACTGGTCAAGGAACTTGGCGGTCAGATATGGTTTCCGAAGGCCAAGCTGCGCGAGCGCTGCGACAACAAGATCGAGACCGTCCGCATCGGCAACAAGGCAGGCGTGCCTTCGGTTCCCAACACGCTGAGCGTGATCAAGGACTATGACCATCTGCGCAAGGTCTGCGAAAAGGCCGGGATAGGGCACGACCTTGTACTGCAATCGGCATTTGGCGACAGCGGACACACGACATTCTTCATCAAATCGGAGGCTGATTTCCGCCGCCATGAACATGAGATCGTCGGCCAGGGCGAGATCAAGGTCATGAAGCGCATCGATTGCCGCGGTTCGGCGATCGAGGCCTGCGCCACCTCGCAGGGCACCATCGTCGGTCCGCTGATGACCGAACTCGTGGGCTTCAAGGAACTGACGCCCTATCGCGGCGGATGGTGCGGCAACGAGATTTTCCCGACCGCGTTTCCGCCGAAGACCAGACAGAAGGCGCGCGAGCTGACGTTCAAGTTTGGCGAACAACTGCGCAAAGAGGGCTATCGCGGGTATTTTGAACTCGACTTCCTGATCGAGAAGAAATCGGGCGACATCTGGCTGGGGGAGCTCAATCCGCGCATCACCGGCGCATCGTCGATGACCAATCACGCGGCGTTCGCGCATGCCGACGCGCCGCTATTCCTGTTCCATCTGCTCGAATTCTCCAAGAAGAAGTTCAAGCTCGACGTGGACGGGCTGAACTCGCGCTGGGCCGATCCCGACATGATCGATACCTGGTCGCAGATGGTGATCAAGCACACCGATGACAGCGTCGACATTCTGACCAGGGCGCCGGAAACCGGCATTTACCGGCTCAATGACGACGGCAGCGTCAGCTTCAACCGGTTCGACTATCACAGGCGCGCGGTCGAGAGCGAAAAGGAAGCCTTCTTCCTGCGCATCCTGAAGCCCGGCGACTACCGCTATGAAGGCGCGGACCTCGGTATCCTGGTGACGCGGGGCCGTTCGATGACCAACGGATTCAAGTTGAACGAGCGGGCGAAAAAGTGGATCCACGGCATAAAATCGGCATTTGCCGCAAGGCCGATGCCGACCGTGGAAGTGCTGGCCGAGCCGGCGTTCAAGATCATGTAGCGGGACGAATGGAATTTGTCTGGAGAGCGGTAGCGGAAGCGGAACCCGGCCCCAAATGGGCCGGGTTGTTTGCTGAGCACTGGCCCGATTACCGGCGCTGGTGGATGCGCGAGGGCGACGAGATGCGGCCGACGTATCTGGAGTGCCGCAAAGCGCTCGCGCGCCACATGCCCGAAATGGTTTCGCTCTACGACAGGCTCTGCGAGCTAGCCGGCGGGGGCGACCAGGCCGCTCGCTTCTTGAGCTTCTATCGCCCGCCGCCTTATCTTTCCGGCTGTTCGCAGGCGATCTGGCCCGGCAAGGAGCCGGTTCTGGTGCGAAATTACGACTACAGCCCGAAGGCTTTCGACGGTGTGATCCTGCACACCGCCTGGCAGGGCCGGCGCGTGATGGGCACGAGCGACGGGCTCTGGGGCCTGGTCGACGGCGTCAACGACGCCGGGCTGGCGATATCGCTGACATTTGGCGGCCGCCGCGTTGTGGGGGAGGGCTTCGGTGTGCCGCTGATACTGCGCTACGTGCTGCAGACATGCGAGACAGCAGAACAGGCAGGCGAGGTGCTGACGCGCGTGCCGACCCACATGAGCTACAATGTCACCGTTCTTGACGCCAACAGGCGCTATCTGACGGCGCAGATGGCGCCCGACCGGAAAACCGCAATCACCCGCGCGGCGGTCGCCACGAACCACCAGGAAACGGTGGAGTGGATCAGCCATGCGCGGTTTACCGCGACGGTGGAGCGGGAGCGGTTCCTGTTGCAGAGGCTGACGCTTCACGTCGATCCGCTGGAAAAGTTCGTCAACGCGTTCCTGAAACCGCCGCTCTATTCCGTCGCGTACTCGGCCGGGTTCGGCACGCTCTATACGGCTGTCTACCTTGCCAGGAAGAGAAGGCTGGAGATCAGGTGGCCGGGCGCGGTGTGGCCGCTGGACATCGACCGGTTCGAGGAAGGTCACCGCAGGGTGATGTTGCCCTCCGGCACGGTTGGCGCGTAAGCCAGCCGGCCATGCGGGTCGAGGACTGCCCGCTCAAATGTGTCTCCTGCTGACTGATCGCGGACGGGAGCGCCGCCATGACGGATTGCACGGGAAAATGCTGGCGCATCGGGGATTATTCAAACCTGCTATATTCGATCAGGGGTATCGTCGATGGATGATTGGGCAACGCGGGTAAAGCTGATGGTCGTCGATTGGTGGATGGCGGTTGTGCCCCGAAGGCGACCAGAATCCGCTGCGGTCAAACGGTGCAAGATCGTGTCGCACCGTGGCGAACATGACAACCGGACAGTGCGCGAAAACACCATGCCGGCATTCGAGCGCGTGCGGAATGGCGGGGTTTGGGGATTGGAGACCGATATCAGGTGGACCGCCGACCTGGTTCCGGTGGTGATCCATGATAGCGACACCAGGCGTGTGTTTGGCAAGCCGGTGAGGATCGCGGATGTACGATTTGAGGAATTGCGCAGATCCGTGCCCGAAGTTCCCTCGCTTGCCGAGTTGATCAAGGCCTTCGGCGGCAATACCCACCTGATGCTGGAACTGAAAGAAGAGCCGTTTCCGGATATCCGCCGGCAAAAGCGGATCCTGCAGGATCACTTGTCGCGGCTGGCGCCGTGCGACGACTATCATCTGCTGTCACTACACCCGGAACTGTTCGAGACCTTCGACATCGAGCCCCGCAGTTGCTGCCTCACCGTTGCGATGCAAAACATCAGGCCGATCAGCGAACAGACGCTTGTTGCCGGATATGGCGGTTTGACCGGTCATTTCCTGCTGCTTAACGACAGGATGGCGGCAAAGCATGTTGAGGCGGGGCAGAAAGTCGGCACGGGCTTCGTGCGATCACGCAACTGCCTTTATCGCGAAATCAATCGCGGCATTGAGTGGATTTTCAGCAACGATGCGGTCGCATTGCAGAAGATTATCAACGAATTGGCCGGCAATACAGGAACGAGCGGGGGTTAAAGCAGATTTTCCCGCGCGGTGGCGCCGGACCAGCTTTCAGACGGCAACTGCGAGTTTCAGCTGTTTTTTTTGCGCTTGCCTTGACGCTTGGCGTTCCTGAAATCGTGCATCAGGCCCTGCTCGAGCGCGAGCAGATCTTCCGGCAACGGTTGGCCGGTCGCTCGCAACTGGTTCAGTTCGAGATGAATCTTTTCGAGCAGTTCGTGGGCGTCCTCGGGCTGGTTTTCCATCTGTTCGATCATCAATTTGATCCTCACGATCCAGTCGTCGAACATGATTTCATCTACCTCGAACAGTTGCGCCTGACGGAAACAGCCGGTCCGGATTGCCGGGTCCGGTCCCGATGTTAGTTCATGACCGGCTTTTCCTGCAATGGCATCAATTCCGCCAGTGCTAATATGTGGAGCCTGAGCGCCGGCAGGGCGTTGGAAACCGCTTTTTATTTGCAGCTCGCGAAAGGCGATCGTTTCCCGATGACAGCCTTCGGGTTATTTATCTACGGAAATGCATGTCCGACCGGGCATAAGTTGCAACTGGCAATCTTGAGGACGAGTGGACCACAGTGAAACCCGTGCAGCCTGAACCGCAAGCCAGCGCAATAGCCGGGCTGGTTCGCCGTATCTGGCTGGGTGAATTGCCCCTGCCGGTCATTTTCTGGAACTGGGCTGTTCTCGGAGGCTTGATCGTCAATCTGACCACCAGCGTGTTGTTCCTGTTTCTTATGGCCGCCGACCAAATAGTCGCAGCCGTGATATGCGGATATCTGTTCTCCCTGCCGTACAATTTCGTGGTCACATTTGGCGTTTGGCGCGCTGCCGGCAAGTTCGAGGGCGACCGACGCTTGGCCGATCTGGCGAAACTGGTCACCGCAGCCGGGATGCTGTTGCTCAGCATCACCTGAGCCGATACGCGCGGAATCTTTCGTGTTCGCCCTTTGGACGTGGCCAGCCGCCGGCGGGTCACGCTCGGATCTCCGAGCCGGGACGGTGCCAGTTTGGCGCTTCAGTCACCGTTAAGTCATTGAAAAGATTGGCGCGCTCGAAGAGATTCGAACTCCTGACCCCCAGATTCGTAGTCTGGTGCTCTATCCAGCTGAGCTACGAGCGCGCATGATCGCCTGGATCAACATCGCCGCGGGCCGAAAGGCCGGCGTTTCCGGCGACGAGGTGTTCCCTAACGATTGGCGCGGACAATTGCAAGCGGCGAGGCGCGCAAAAAATTCAGGCCGGCTTGCGCAGCGCCGTCCTGGCTTCTTCGAGCATTACCGGCCGGTCGGGAATGGAAATGGCAAACACGGTCTTGCCGCCCTCGCTGCCGACCAGTTCGAGCGTGCCGCCGTGAGCCCTGACCAGTTCGCTGGCGATGGCGAGGCCGAGCCCGGTGCCGCCGGACCGGGCCGAGCCGCGGAAGGCGGCGAACAGGTTTTCGCGCGCCTTGGCGGGCAGGCCGGGACCGGTATCGTCAACGAGTATGCGGGCGACGGTACCGGTGCGCTCAGCGCTGACGGTGAGGCGCCGGACAACCGCATCGCCCTCGTCGGCGCTCATGGCCTGCACGGCGTTGCGGCACAGATTGTTGAGCACACGGAACATCTGGTCGGAATCGGCGTCGATCTCGAAGTCGGCGGGCACGGCGTTGACGAACTCGATCTTGCGGTCGTCGCCCAGGCCCAGAATGTCGTGCACCTCTTCGACCAGACGATGCAGATGCAAGCGCCTGCGCGATGGCGGCGCCTCCTGCGTCCGGCCATAGGCAAGCACGCCCTCGGTGTAGGAGACGGCGCGGTCGATGGCGCGCACCAGCTTGGGCGCGAAGGACTGCACCGCCGGATCGCGCGCTGTCGCCAGGCGGTCGGACATGAGCTGGGCGGAGGCAAGGATGTTGCGCATGTCGTGATTGATCTTGGAGACAGCAAGGCCCAGATCGGCCAGATGCTTCTGTTCGCCCAGGGTCTTTTGCAGATGCTCCTGCATTCCGGCGAGTTCCCGCTCGGCAACGCCAAGCTCGTCGCGCCGCCCGCTCGGCCTGATAATACGAGCCGGATCGTCGGGCGCCTCGCCGAAGGAGAGCATCGACCGGGTCATGGCGCGGATGGGCCGGATCATGAAACGGTTGATCGAATAAAACACCAGCGTGGCGGTGATGAGCGAGATCAGCAGCGACAGGAATGCGACATTGCGCGAGTATATCAGCATCGCCGCGCGCAGGCCCGAATCGGGAATGACCATCTCGAACACCTTGTCGCTGTCGCCCACGGTGCCGAATACGCGGATGATCTGGTCGCCGCCCGCAAACAGGGTATAAAGCGCCATGCCGATGGATTCGAGCGGCCTTGCCGTTCTGATGTCAACCTGCTGGTCGACGGCAAGCGGCATGTCGTCCATGGCGAGCAGGCGCGACACGCCTTCCTCGCGTATGGCTACCGCCTTGGCGCCGATGGCCATCAGCACGTCGTCGCGCACGGTCTTGGGCAGTTGCTCGGTGCCGCCTTCGGCGAGGATGATGCTGGCGGCGGCGGCGCTTCCGAGCCGCTGCTCCAGCCAGCGCAGGCGGTAATTGGCGACCGACGGCAGGAAGATCAGCACTTCGGCGATCATGACGAATAGTATGGTCAAGATCAGCAGCCGCGTGGACAAGCCGCGCGCCAGCGGCACATCGGGCTGATGTCCGTTTCCGGCCTGCTGTTTGGCCTCGTCGCCTTCGGTCTCGCCCAATTCGCACCTCCCGGACAGCGTAATCCCGGTCGCGCACCGATACCGTCCGGCTCAGCCGAACTTTCTCAGAAATCCCACCAGCCAGCGGACGAACGGCTTGCGCGTTGCCTCGCTATAATAGGTGATCGCAGCGCGTTTTCCAATTTCTGTCATGGTCGGGTAGGGCGGCACGTAGCCGGCAATGTCCTTGACGGTCATGGATCTGGAGATGGCGAGCGCCCAGAAATTGACCATCTCGCCGGCATTGGCGCCGGCGATCGACACGCCGAGGATATTGCCCTTGCGGCCGGTGACCATCTTGATCAGTCCGGCCGTCTTGTGTTCGGTCTGGGCGCGGTCGTTTTCGGCATAGGGCCAGCGCAGAACCCGGATCGAACCGCTGGCCTTGCGGGCTTCCTCTTCCGTCATCCCGACATGGGCGAGTTCGGGATCGGTATAGGTAGCCCAGGGAATGATGCGGTTGTTCTGGCTGACCGGCAGGCGGAAAAGTATGGCGCGGATGACAAGGCCGGCATGGTATCCGGCGACATGGGTGAACTGCAGCCCGCCGGCAACGTCTCCGATGGCGTATACGCGCGAATTGGTGGTGCGAAGCGATTTGGAGACCTTGATGCCCTTGCGGTCATGAGAAATGCCGGCTTCGTCGAGGCCGAGCCCTTCGACATTGGCGGCCCGGCCGGCGGCAACGAGCAGATGCGTGCCGGCGATCATGTCGGTGCCATCGGCGGTCTCGACGTGAACGGTAACGCCGGTCTTGCCGCGGCGCTCGACTTTCGAGACTTTGGCGTTCTCGCGGATGGTCACGCCTTCGGCGCGGATCTGGTCAAGCACGATGGCCGACAGTTCGGGATCGTCCTTGCCGAGGGCGGTGAGCGCCTCGACAACCGTTACTTCACTGCCGAGCCGGCGATGCGCCTGCGCCAGCTCCATGCCGATCGGGCCACCGCCGATGACGATCAGATGGCCGGGTTTCCGGGTCTGTTCGAAGATTGTTTCGTTGGTGAGGTAGCCGACATCGTCCAGCCCAGGGATCGGTGGCACGAGCGGCGACGAGCCGGTGGCGATGACGAAGCGGCGGGCTCGGATTTTCGTGTCTCCGGCGACCACGGTGCGGGCATCCTCGAAACGGGCCGCTTCCTGGATGACGTTGACGCCAAGCGCGGTGAAACGCTCGACTGAATCGTTGGGAGCGATGGCGCCGATCACCGACATGACGTGTTTGTTGACCGCGCGGAAATCGACCTGCGGTTCAACATCGGCAATGCCGAACTTCGATCCATTGCGAAGCGAATGGGAATGCTTGCCGGCTGCGATGAGGGCCTTTGACGGAACGCAGCCGTAATTGAGGCAGTCGCCTCCCATCCTGCCCTTCTCGATGAGGACGACGCTGACGCCGAAAGCAGCCGCGGCAGCGGCGACGGAAAGGCCGCCCGAACCGGCGCCGATGACACAAATGTCGGGAGTTAGCATGTTTGTCATGGCGCGCGATGACCGCCTTTCTGCAGTGTCAAAACTCGAGGAAACATTCGCCAGCCGGTCAGACCAGCTTGTTGCCGCGGAATTTCCTTACGACGGCGGGGATGGCGGCGACAAGCGCCAGAACGGCAAAGGCGATGACGATCTCTGTGGTGACGATATCCTTTATGGTCACTTCGCGCCCGGCCTTGGCGGCGGCCACTATGACGCTGTCGAGGCCCTGACCGAGATAGGCATATGCCAGACCACCGGGAATGATGCCGAGAAATGTCGCGGCGACATAGGTGCGAAGAGGCACGTTGAAGAGCGCGGGAGCGATGTTCATGACCCAAAACGGGAAAATCGGGGCGAGCCGGAGCACGAATAGAAAGGAGAAAGCATTCTCCTCGAAACCCTTGGCCAGCCTGGCGACCTTTCCGCCGATCCTTTCGCGGAGAACTCCCCGGAAGGCAGTTCGGGCCGCAAGAAAGATCAGTGTGGCTCCGATCGTCGCGCCGGTTATCGAAACAGCACCGCCAACCAGCCAACCGAACAGGAAGCCCGCAAAAATTGTCAGGATTGACGCGGCCGGAAAGGAAAAGGCGGTCGCAAGCGAATAAACCGCGATAAACCCGAGAACAGCCGTGAAGTAGTGATCAGCGACCATCTGCTTCAGCATCGTTCGGCTGTGGACTAGGTATTCGAGCGACAGGAACTCGTGCCAGCCCATCATGTAGGCGATGGCGAGACCGGCGACGACGACGGAGATCGGCGCGAATCGTGCGATGGCGGACTTGCGCGCCTTTTTCTTTTGTTCTTCAGCCATGCACGTGACCGCAGTCTCCCGCGACATCCGATGTTCTCCGTTCCAGTCATTTCAGCGCCATAGTCGGGGCTGCAGGTTAAGACCCACCTCACATGGCGAAAGAAAATCGGCGGAACAAGCATCCGATAGCATGTCTCACCGTGATTTGACTGTGCCCGCGAACCTTTTCACCGCTTCGTGATTGCGGTTTCCAACGGTGATTGACTTCAAATGGGCTTCTTTCTATAAGCCCGCACACGCTCGGGCGCCGCCCGGTGCACGCGATGCTTGTGCCGGTAATCCAGTCGCCCCTGTTCCCGGAAACAGACGTCAAGAAGGGCCGCACGCCGCGGTAATCAAATAAATGAAGCGTACCTATCAACCTTCCAAACTTGTGCGCAAACGCCGCCATGGCTTTCGCGCCCGTCTCGCCACCAAAGGCGGACGCAAGGTTCTTTCCAATCGCCGCGCCCGCGGGCGCAAGCGGTTGTCGGCATAGGCCTTGATCGATGCCGGGCCACGGCCGGCAGGGACCGAAGAAGCTACGTACCCGTTCTGAATTTCGGGCGGTGCAGCGCGGCGAAAAGCGCCGCGGTAGCCTGTTTCTGCTCGAGGTTCTCGAGCGCGGCGACGAGCAGCCTGCCCGTAGCGGCATCACGGTCACCCGCAAGCAGGGTAATGCGGTGGAGCGCAACCGCATCCGGCGCCGCATCCGCGAGGCGGTGCGGATACAGGCCCACCGTGACATGGCGCCCGGCAATGACTATGTGATCGTGGGACGGCGCGAAATCCTGAATGTTTCGTTCGAGGCGCTGAGAAAACAGCTTTCCCTGCGTATTCGCGGCAAAGGCTGATCGAGGGCCCGGGCCATATCGGCTTCGGGAATTGGAGTGCGGTATGGATAAAAATCGTTCGGATACGGGAGCGAGGCCGATGAAGGGCAACAAAGCTTGCTCGCAGGCGTCGCAACGCCGGATCGCCGCCTCAATCGTGAAACAGAATTGACCGCGGTCAGGTCAAAAGGGCTCCAGATGGACAACAACCGCAACTTCTTCATCACGATCGCGCTTTCGGTGATCATCCTGACCGCCTGGCAGGTGCTTTACATGGGACCGCGCATGGAAGCGCAAAGGGAAGCGGCGCGCATCGAAGCAGAACGCGAAGCGGCAAAGCAGCCCGACAAGGCAGCAACGGATCCATCCATTCCGCAGCCCGAAACGCCGGGCGGCCAGATGCCGGATGTCGGCAGCGGCGAGAACCAGCCGAATGCGGCGCGCATCAAGATCGACACGCCGAGGCTCAGCGGTTCCATCAACCTGGCCGGCGGGAGGCTCGACGACCTCGTACTGAAAGACTATCGCGAAACCATCAAGCCGAATTCGAAGAACATCACCCTTCTGGAACCGGTCAACAACCGCAAAGGATACTTCGCTGAAATCGGCTACACCGGCACCGGATCGAAAACAGACTATCCGGGCGCCGGCACGGTTTGGGCAGCCGAACCCGACGCGGTGCTAACGCCGTCCACTCCGGTTACGCTGACCTACAACAACGGCAGCGGTCTCGACTACAAGCGCACGATCTCTGTGGACAATGAGTATCTGTTCACGATCAACGATGAAGTCACAAACAACACCGGCGGCGCGGTCTCGATGCTGAACTACGGGCGCATCACCCGCCTGCAGCAGCCGCAGATCGAAGGGTTTTTCATTCTCCATGAAGGCCTGCTCGGCGTAACGGGAGAAAAGGGATATCTGGAGGTCGACTACGACCAGTTGCTCGAAGACAGGGAAGTCAAACCGGAAAAATCGAGCGACGGGTGGTTGGGATTCACCGACAAGTACTGGGCGGTTGCGGTCGTGCCATCCATCGCCAGACAGTTCCAGCCGCGATATTCCTGGATCGACCATGACGGCGGCCGTTTCCAGAGCGACTATCTTTCAGACGAATTCATCATCCAGCCGGGCGCCTCTGAGAAAATCGAAACGAGAGTATTTGCCGGCGCGAAAGTGGTATCGGTGCTTGACGACTATACCGACAACCGCAACATCCGGCAGTTGGACCTGTTGATCGACTGGGGCTGGTTCCACCTGATAACAAAGCCGCTCTTCTACCTGATCGACTGGCTGTACAAGTTCCTGGGGAATTTCGGCCTGGCCATCCTGGCGACGACCGTTCTGGTCAAGCTCGCCTTTTTCCCGCTCGCCAACAAATCCTACGTTTCGATGGCGAAGATGAAGGTGGTGCAGCCCGCAATGCTGGAAATCCGCGAAAAATACGCGGACGACAAGATGAAACAGCAACAGGCGATGATGGAACTCTACAAGAAGGAGAAGATCAATCCGGTTGCCGGCTGCTGGCCGGTGCTGTTGCAAATTCCGGTGTTCTTCGCTCTCTACAAGGTGCTGTTCATCACGATAGAGATGAGGCACGCACCCTTCTTCGGCTGGATCAAGGACCTGGCCGCACCCGATCCGACCTCGCTTTGGAACCTGTTCGGCCTGCTGCCCTGGGATCCGCATCTTTATCTACCGGCCGTTCTGGTTCTCGGCTTCTGGCCGCTGATGATGGGCATCACAATGTTCCTGCAAATGCGCATGAACCCGACGCCGCCCGATCCGACCCAGGCGATGATGTTCACCTGGATGCCGGTCATCTTCACGTTCATGCTGTCGACCTTCCCGGCAGGGCTGGTCATCTACTGGGCCTGGAACAACACGCTTTCGATCCTCCAGCAGGGCGTGATCATGAAGCGCCAGGGCGCCAAGATCGAGCTCTGGGACAATCTGAGAGCGTTGTTCAAGAAAAAACCGAACCAACCGGCCGAGTAGAGCCGTTTCAGGCGTCTGCCATGCGCTTTCCCCGCAACTGGATTTTCGTGCGCGGCGTGCCTGCCATGAAGTTTCTGCCGCCGGAGGGCCCGCCCGAGATTGCCTTTGCCGGGCGGTCCAATGTCGGCAAGTCATCGCTGATCAACGCGCTCGTGGGACAAAAGGCGCTGGCGCGCACGTCCAATACGCCTGGACGGACGCAGGAGCTCAACTATTTCGTGCCCGACGGATATTCCGGCTCAGCCGATGACATGCCGCCGCTGGCGCTGGTGGACATGCCGGGCTACGGATTTGCAAAGGCTCCCAAAACACAAGTCGAACAGTGGACAAAGCTCGTATTTGATTACCTGCGGGGACGGGTAACGCTTAAGCGGGTTTATGTGCTCATAGATGCACGCCACGGCATCAAACCGATCGATCTGGAAGTGATGGACCTTCTCGACAAGGCGGCGGTTTCCTACCAGATCGTGCTGACCAAGGCGGACAAGATCAAACCGCCCGCCGTCGAACGCCTGGCGGCGGAGACACTGGAAAAGGTTCGGCGGCGCGGCGCGGCATTTCCCGATGTCATCGCCACATCGGCGGAGAAGGACACGAATATCGAAGAGCTGCGTGAAGCGATCATGACCGCTGCCGGATCGTAAACTCCTGCGTGGTCAGTTTGAACCGTTCCTGTCTATCAGCATGATTTTCTGCCAGATCTTGCGTGACAGGTTCGTGCCCAGCGTTTCCACGTCGTTGACCGCCTCGACCACCACCGTGTCGTTGACCGATTGCGCGTAAAGTGCGGCGAACTTGCCGGTGAGCGACAGCAGTTCGGAACAATAGTCGAGATAGCGGGCGAGCGCGGCTCCGTCCATCGTGCGCTCGGGCGAACTCTTGGTGGGTGTGAACGATCTGGTCAGCGCTGCCGGATCCTTGGTGAGCTGATGCATGTCGATGACATGAATGAGCGAGCGATAGCCGTGCAATCCCCTTAGGACATGCTTCTGCTTGATGCGTTCCTCGCCCTTGACCAGCGCGTAAAACCCCGCGCCGGCAAGCACGATGGTGTTCAGACCGGCCTCGATGCCCTGAACAATGTCGATGGTGCCGCCCTTGAACCCTGCGGTCGGAATTTCGCTGGCAAGATAAAGGAAGATCGCGCCGCCGGCGAAAATGACAAGCGCGATGACGATGCGGAGCCATAGTATGGGCTCCTCCAGCTTCTTCGCCTCGGTCTTCGTTTCGATGCCCAGCGCGATCAGTTCAGCGGCGACCCTGCAGAGGCTCGCCTGAGGGAAACGTTCCGTGATGCGCATTTCGAGGCGTTTCGCCGTCCCAATGATCTGATCGGCGTCGATCGAGCGGTACGGCATGGTTCAGGTGTCGCCTCGCGCATTGGTGCGCGGTCCAAAGGCGTTCGGGCCGTTGTCTCCGGGCCATAGCGAAAGAACGATGAAGGCCGGGAGCGGGAACAATACGCACAGCACAGCAAAAGCGCCGTGCCTGCCAATGTCATGAATCCGTTTGACGCCGAGCGCGAACAGGCACCACAACGAAAGGAAAAACATCCCCCAGAACATAATGGCCCAGATCGCGCCCTCGCCCGTTTCCTCCGCAGTCAGCGTAAAGCGGTAGAACGGAAACGTCAGCGCGATCAAGAGCAG
>JBFIBB010000076.1:0-12923 GCA_041582695.1 Rhizobiaceae bacterium | reverse complement strand
TCGATCGTAACCCTCTACTGAACAAATGCCCGGATGGTTGCTCCGGCGCTGGTTTGACCAACCAGCGCCGGTCGCCATTGCACGCGCCAACCGACGAATGTCGGCTTTTGCCCGTCCCGTCCCCATGATAAATCACCTGAGGCTGATCACAGGAGCGGGGTATACGGCATGAAACACGTGATCGACGAACTGGCGCGCCGGCGCGACATCGCAAAACTCGGCGGCGGGCAGGCGCGTATCGATGCCCAACACAGCCGCGGCAAGCTGACAGCGCGCGAGCGGCTCTCCGTCTTTCTGGATGAGGGCTCCTTCGAGGAATTCGACATGTTCGTCGAGCACCGCTCGACCGATTTCGGCATGGACAAGACCAAGATTGCGGGCGACGGGGTCGTCACCGGATGGGGGACCGTCAATGGCCGCACGGTTTTCGTGTTCGCCAAAGATTTCACGGTGTTTGGCGGGTCACTGTCGGAAACGCATGCGCAGAAGATCACCAAGGTACAGGACATGGCGCTGAAGAACCGGGCGCCTATCATCGGTTTCTACGATGCCGGCGGCGCGCGCATCCAGGAGGGAGTCGCAGCCCTTGGCGGATATGCGGAAGTGTTCCAGCGCAACGTACTCGCTTCCGGCGTCATTCCGCAGATCTCGGTAATCATGGGACCTTGCGCCGGCGGCGACGTCTACTCACCGGCAATGACGGACTTCATCTTCATGGTGCGCGACACCTCCTACATGTTCGTAACGGGGCCGGACGTCGTTAAGACAGTAACGAACGAGACCGTCACGGCCGAACAGCTTGGCGGGGCATCGATCCACACGACAAAATCATCCATCGCCGACGGGGCCTACGACAACGACGTGGAGGCGCTGTTGCAGATGCGGCGGCTGATCGACCTGCTGCCGCTATCCAATACGGGAGAGCTGCCGGAGATCGACTGCTATCAGCCGGTCGACACATCGGACCACTCGCTCGACCGGCTTGTGCCGGACAACGCCAACAAGCCCTATGACATTCGCGAACTGATTCTGAAAACCGTCGACGAAAGCGATTTCTTCGAGTTGCAGGAGAAGTTCGCGCGCAACATCGTTACCGGTCTCGGTCGCGTGGAGGGCCGCACGGTCGGCTTCGTCGCCAACCAGCCGATGGTGCTCGCCGGCGTGCTCGATTCCGATGCTTCGCGCAAGGCCGCCCGTTTTGTGCGCTTCTGCGACTGTTTCAACATTCCGATCGTCACCTTCGTCGATGTGCCCGGCTTCCTTCCCGGGACGGCGCAGGAATATGGCGGGCTGATCAAGCACGGCGCCAAGCTGCTGTTTGCCTACGCCGAGGCCACCGTACCGAAGATTACGGTGATCACGCGCAAGGCTTATGGCGGGGCGTACGACGTCATGGCGTCGAAACATTTGCGCGGCGACCTCAACTATGCATGGCCATCCGCGCAAATCGCGGTCATGGGCGCCAAGGGAGCTGTCGAGATCATCTTCCGAAAGGACATCAAGGATACGGAAAAGATCGCCGAGCACACCCGGAAATACGAGGAACGGTTCCTGTCACCCTTCGTCGCTGCCGAGCGCGGCTATATCGACGAGGTCATCATGCCGCATTCGACCCGCGCACGGGTGGCGCGCGGACTGCGAATGTTGCGCAACAAGGATCTTTCCAATCCCTGGAAGAAGCACGACAACATTCCGCTATAGGGAACACCTGTGCCAAAACCCGCCGGCGAAGCGTCGCAGCCGGCTTCAGAGACTATCCCCGGTCTCTGAAACGGTTGGTGATCGGGTAGCGCCGGTCGCGGCCGAAATTCTTCTTCGTGATCTTGACGCCGGGCGCCGACTGGCGGCGTTTGTATTCAGCTATGTAGAGCAGGTGCTCGATGCGGTGCACCAGTTCGCGGTCGTGACCGCGCGCTGCGATTTCGTCGGTGCTCATTTCGTGTTCGACCAGGCATTCCAGAATGTCGTCGAGCATCGGGTAAGGCGGCAGGGAATCCTGGTCGGTCTGGTCGGGCCTCAGCTCTGCCGAGGGCGCCTTGTCGATGATGTTCTGCGGTATGACTTCTCCGGACGGGCCTAGCGCGCCCGGCGGAACATTGGCGTTGCGCCAGCGGGCCAGCGCATAGACCTGCATCTTGTACAGGTCCTTGATCGGGTTGAACCCGCCGTTCATGTCGCCGTAGAGGGTGGCGTAGCCAACGGACATTTCAGACTTGTTGCCGGTGGTCACAACCATCGAGCCGAACTTGTTGGAGATCGCCATCAGGATCGTTCCCCTGGTGCGGCTCTGCAGGTTTTCCTCCGTCACGCCTTCGTTGGTGCCTTCAAACAGGTGCTTCAGAGCATTCGAGAAGCCATTCACCGGCTCGTGGATCGGCACGATATCGTACTGGCAACCAAGCGCCTTTGCGCAGGCCTTCGCATCCACGAACGATTCCTCGGAGGTGTATTCATACGGCAGCATGACAGTGCGCAGCCGCTCCTCGCCAAGCGCGTCAACAGCAAGCGCCGCACATATCGCCGAGTCGATGCCGCCGGAAAGACCGAGCACCACATTCTTGAAGCCGTTTTTATTGACGTAGTCGCGAAGACCAAGCATGCAGGCGCGGTAGTCGGCTTCTTCGCCGTTTGTGATCGGCGCCGCGGGGCCATTTTCGCAACGCCATGTACCGTCATCCGTCCGCTTCCAGGTGCTGACGCTCACGGCGGTCTCAAACTGGCTCATCTGGAAGGCGAGCGTCTTGTCTGCATTGATGGCAAACGATGCGCCATCGAAGACGAGCTCATCCTGCCCGCCCATCTGGTTGGCGTAGATGATCGGAAGTTCGCTTTCAATGACCTGTTTGATGACAACCTGGTGGCGGATGTCGACCTTGTCACGGTAATAGGGCGAGCCATTGGGTACCAGCAGGATTTCGGCCCCGCTTTCCGACAACGTTTCGCAGACCGCGACATCGCCCCATATGTCCTCGCAGATCGGGATGCCAATCCTGACATCGCGAAAGTTGACGGGACCCGGCATCGGACCTGGCTGGAAAACGCGTTTCTCGTCGAATTCGCCGTAATTCGGCAGATCGACCTTGAAACGCTCCGCCTGAACCTTGCCCTTGTCGAGAAGCACCACGGCGTTGTGCAGCCCGCTTTCACGCCTCAGCGGCGTTCCGATCACAACAGCCGGTCCGCCGTCGCCGGTGTCGGCCGCCAGATCCCTGATCGCGTTCTCGCAGGCTTCCGCGAATGCGGGTTTCAGCACAAGATCCTCGGGCGGATATCCGGCAATGAACAGTTCGGTGAACAATACAATGTCGGCACCATGGCGGGCGGCATCCGCCCTCGCCTCCCGGGCCATAGCCAGATTGCCGGCCACGTCTCCGACGGTGGGATTCAACTGGGCAACGGCTATGCGCAATGTGTCGACTATCTCGGTCATGGCTTCCGTCTAACCCGCAGCAAACCAACGGGCAATGCCCCATCGTTTCGTCGTTGCGGCTTTCCCAATCCGTTAACTTTCGCCGCGTATCATTCGCACCGAAGCGGGATACATATCGCAGAAGCCTTTGAAGAGGGGCCGTAAAATATGGCAGACCGCGAAGAGCCATCCGAAAAACACACAGATTTCGTCGATCAGGCCCGTCGTCGCGCACTGCTGGTATTCTGCCTGCTCGGCGGGGGCATCGGTTTCCTGTCGGGCGTGTACAGTCTCTATTTCGGCGAGCTGTCGACGCAGGTCGACTATGCGCTCGGCGTTGCCGGTCCGCTGATACTGCTCTTCGCCGTCATACCGATAAGATCCGCTTATACGACAAACCGTATCGCCTTCTTCTGCCTTGCGTATGGATATGTGCTGATATTCGCCAACACTACCAATCTCGGCGCCATGGTCTCGCATGCTTCGTTTTTCCTGGTCGGTTGGGCTGCGATCGTGGCGATGATGTTCGGCTTTCGCGGCGCAGCGCTAGCCATTGTTCTGTCCATCGCACAGTTCGCATTCCTGATTGCATTCCACGACAATATTCGGCCCCTGCCATCATTTGACTTTGAGGAACTGCATGTATGGCTCGCAGTCGGTTTTGTGTTCCTTTTACTGCTTGTCTGCCTCGGCGCAGCCGTCTTCAATCGCGAAATGATAGGAGCCAGTCGGCAACTGGCGGCTGCGCGTCTCGCCGCAGAATCGGCAGACCGGGCCAAGAGCGAATTTCTTGCCAACATGAGCCACGAAATCAGGACGCCCATGAACGGCGTACTGGGCATGGCGGGGCTGCTCGCCAAAACGCAATTGGACACCCGGCAGAGGATGTTCACCGATATCATCCTGAAATCAGGAAACGCGCTAATCACAATAATCAACGATATCCTCGATTTCTCGAAGATCGAGGCCGGCCAGCTTGAACTTAATGAAGCGCCGTTCGAAGTTGCCAGCGCGTTCGAGGACGTTGCCATTCTCGTCGCGCCGCGTTTCGCCGAGAAAGATCTCGAACTGATAGTCCGGGTCAACCCGGCGCTTCCGAGAGTGCTGATCGGCGACGTTGCGCGCCTGCGCCAGATCGTCACCAATCTGGTCGGCAATGCATTCAAGTTTACCGAACAAGGCCAGGTGCTGGTCGATATCGATGGAGAGGTCCACGACGGCGGCGGCGCACAGGTCATGCAATTGACGATACGCGTAACCGATACCGGTATCGGCATTCCCGCCGACAAGCATGACCTGCTGTTCAAGAAGTTCTCACAGATCGACGCCTCCGCCACGCGCAAGCATGAAGGCACCGGCCTCGGACTTGCGATTTCGGCAGCGCTGATCGATCTGATGGGCGGCCAGATCGGCGTCGAGAGCGTGCCCGGAAAGGGTTCGACCTTCTGGTTCAAGGTCAACCTGGCGGTCTCCGAACAGGCGGATCAAAATCCGGAACGGGCAACTGATGTCGCGGGAGCGAAAATCCTCATTGTCGACGACAACGAGACCAACCGGATGATCCTTTCCGAACAGATGCACCATTGGGGATACGAGAGCGTGGCGGTTGCCAACGGCCGCGAGGCGCTGACATTTCTGAAGGTCGCGCATGAACGCGGCCTCAACGTGGACTGCGTCATACTCGACTACCAGATGCCCGGAATGACCGGTATTCAGGTCGCCACCGAAATGTCGGCGGACAGCTCCATGTCGGGTATTCCGGCACTGCTGCTTACATCGGTCGACAGCGTGGCGGGCAGTGCAGAAAAGTCCGGAACCAGCATTCGCGCCTCGCTCATCAAGCCGGTCCGCTCGACCACCCTGCGCAAAACGCTGGTTGCGGTCATATCCGACAACCGTAGGCACAAGGAAACCGACATCCGCCTGCAGATGTCGGCGTGAGTTTGCAACACGCCGGGCGATACGATGGAACGAACTTCCCCGGCATCATGCGCGGTTGGAACGTCCGACCGTAACCTTTTCATCTGATTAGCGCTTTCAGTTCGAACCGAAACCGACTAGTTGCGTGGCATGCAGGAATCCACGTTCAACGATAAGCATGGCGCGACGCGGGACAGCGGCAAGCCGCGGCTGTTCGAAGCGCGCGTCGCCTCGCTGTATGCCGCCGAGTTCGTCATCAACGGTTTCTATCTTCCCTTCTTTCCGGTCTGGCTGGCTCTTGTGGGCATGGACGCTGCGGAAATCTCGCTCATCCTGGCCGCCGCGATGGTTGCGCGAATTGTCTCCGCGCCATTTATCATGGCATTGACCGATCGCAGTTCGGAACGCGTGCACATACTGATTGTACTCAGCATCCTATCGGTCATGTGTGCAGCCATGTTCCTGGTTGCCCGCTCGTTTGCCGGGCTTTTGGCGCTGTCATTTGTGCTCGGCGTCGTCTCCGGTTGCCAGGTGCCTATTACGGATTCGGTGGCGCTGTCGGGCGTCAGGCGGTTTGGCAGCGATTATGCGCGAATGCGTGTATGGGGCTCGATATCCTTTCTGGCGGCAAATCTCGCCGGAGGATTGCTGCTTAAGCATTTTGGCGCCGGCATTACCCCCGGCATCCTGCTTTGTGCTTTCGGCGTCACCGGACTGGTCGCGCTGGCGCTGCCACGGCTTGGCGCGCCCAGAAAAAAGTCGCCTCTACCTGGCGAAATGGCGGGATTGGCCGGAAGGGCGTTTCTCAGGAACGGTTTCGTTCTGTTCATGACCGCCGCCGCCCTGGTGCAGGCAAGTCACGCCTTCGTCTATGGCTTTTCGTCGATCTACTGGCGGTCGATCGGCATCGACGATTTTGTAATCGGGTTTCTGTGGGCTGTCGGGGTGCTCGCCGAAATCATCCTCTTCTACATGTTCAAGCGCCATTTCGGCGCAATACGCCCGGAAACGGTGCTTGTTGCCGGCAGCGTCGCGGCGGTGGTGCGCTGGCTACTTTTCCCGCTGATAGCGCCGATGGGGCTCGGTTCCGGCGCCTTTTTCGCAGTTCAGACGCTACACGGGTTGAGCTTCGGATTGACCTATCTGGCCATGCAGCAAAAGACCGCCGAGTCTATCGGCGAGAACGAGATCGGCAGCGCGCAGGGAATCTTCGTGTTCATTTCAGGTCTGACGCTGTCGATCGCGCTTTATCTCTCCGGGCCACTTTATGCGGCGGCCGGCGTCAATGGTTTTTGGGCCATGGCCGCGGTGGCGTGCGCCGGAACCGTGATAGCAATTGCAATTCTCATGGTGGAACGGCGGCGCAGCGATTGATCCGCCGCGTCAATCCTGATCACCGCTGCCCTGGCGCTGCACTATGGTCCCCGGATCGTAATTTTCTCCAATGGAATAGGCGAGAATCTTCGAAAGATGCGTGTATGGAAGGCCCGTTTCCGCCTTCCATTCGTTCATCTGCTGCTGGACCCTGGCGATGTCGCGCTTTGATGTCACGTTTTCGGCGATGTCGAGTCCGCTGTCGCGCATGGCCGAAACCGCGTCTCTCGACAAAATGTAGGCGTCCCATCCGACCCAGCGCAGAAAATACTGACCGGTGGCGCCGCCGAGACGGCTGCCGTTCTTCGCCAGGTAGGCGAGCAGGCCGGCCTGATCATCGGCTGGCCACTCGCTGATGAACTTGCCAAAAGAGCCATGACGGGCAGACTCGCGCTCGACGAATTCGGCGTTGTCGCGCACGGATTTTATCTTCGCGCCGTTGCGAACGATGCGCTTGTCGGAGGCGCGGTCATGCCAGAAATCCTCGGGCTGAAACAGCAGCGCTTTCGGTTCGAACCCGAGAAACGCCTCTTCGAAGCCCTGCCACTTGTCCCGTATGACCTTCCAGACAAATCCGGCCGAAAACACTCTCTCGGTCATGGCCGACAGAAACCGGTCGTCGCTCACCGAAGCCAACGCCTTGTTGTCGGGGGCTTTGCCCAGCAGCTTTTTGAGCATGATCTCACCTCCCTTGCGCTTGGCGGCGCGCTCCCGGATCGTGGAAAAACTGCTCATCGGTTGTCTCCCCTTGCAGCCTGCCGACATCATCGACAGGTAATATGACAGGCACTAAGCTGAAGACACGACATTGGCAGAACAGGCGGCGAATTCAATGCGTGAAGCGGCTTGCGGGGCAGGACAACTGACATCGCGAACACTCGGCGCTGGCGCCGAAACTGTAGTTTGCCGCTCCGGAACAGCCTGACATGCGCCACGTCATCCTGGGAGCGGGTTCGATCGGCTGCTTCGTCGGCGGATGCTGGCAGGCGGCCGGGCTCGATATCGGTTTCCATGGCCGCTCGGGTATCGGCCGGGACATTGCCGCAAACGGACTGACTGTCAGCGATCTCGCCGGCTGGAAGCATGCCTTCCAACCACCGGAAATTGATTACAGCGACGATCCGGCCATCCTGGCCGGCGCCGATCTGGTGGCGGTTTGCGTAAAGAGTACCGCGACGGCGGATGCGGCGGCGCTGATCGCGCGTCACTGCAGCCCACGGGCCGTTGTACTCAGCCTGCAGAACGGCATCTCCTACGTCGAACATTTGCGCGAACTGACCGGACAAAGACGCGTTGTAGCGGGCATGGTCGGTTTCAATGTCGTTCGGATGGGTCCCGGCCACTGGCACAAGAGCACATCGGGCGCGCTGGTTGCGGGAGACTGCATCGAAACAAGCCGTATCGCAGCGGCAACGCGAGGCAACCCGGCGAGCTTGTCCGTATCTTCGCGAATGGACGCCATTGCCTGGGGCAAGCTGCTCCTCAATCTCAACAACCCGGTCAATGCGCTATCCGGCCTGCCGCTCAGGGAAGAGTTGACGGATCGCCGCTTCCGGCGCGTGCTGGCGGCGAGCATACGCGAGGCGTTGCTGGTGCTGAAAAGCGCAGGCATTGCTCCCGCCAGGATAACGCCGCTGCCGCCGGGCATGCTTGCACCGTTCATCGATACACCCGACTGGTTCTTCAACACGGTCGGGCTGCGGCTGCAGAAGGTCGATCCCAGCGCCCGAAGTTCGATGGCGGACGATTTCGCGGCCGGCCGGCCGACCGAAATCGACTACCTCAACGGCGAGATCGTGCGGCTCGCGCGGGACCGGGGCATGCCGGCGCCGGTGAACGGGAAGATTGTCGAACTGATCAGGCAGGCGGAATCTGGCGGGCGCAAACGCTGGAGCGGCGCCGAGCTATGCGCCGAACTCGGGCTTCAATAAAGGCCCAGCCGTTCTTCGCCACGATCCAGAATCATCGGCACGATCAAGTCTTCCTCATCTTCGAGGTGGCGGAGCAGAAGCGAGATCAGTTTCTCATTTTCAGCGGCATAGTCATCGGCTGCAAACCGAGCCTTGTCGCTCTCCCCCGCCAGGCTCTGGAAAAACTCGTTCGCCGCTGCGGCGTTGGCCTCAAGCGCGCCGTGGATGACATGATGATCGCTCTCGAGAATGTCGAATCCACGTCTCAAATCGGGTTCCAGGTCCATGAAAACCGGGAAGTAATGATGGTCTTCAATCTGATGATGACCGTCGATCTCACCCAGAAAGAAATTGATGCGTGGAGCGAGCCAGGAGGCAAGGCTTGAGGGGTCGCCCGGATTTTCCCGGTAGGAATCGATCCCGCGGGAGAGCATCGGGCCCAGATCGCGGAACATGTCGTGCCGCTTCAGCCAAAAGCGCGCCATGCCGCCCAGATTCCCGTGGTCCAGCCATATCTCACGCGGATAGCGCTCCAGGAGCCGCCTGAGATCGCCGGGCAACCCGCCGCGCTCGCCCAACTTTTCCCCTCGCTTACCGCTTCTGCCGGTTTCGGTCATTCCGTCCCCTATCCGATCCACCGGATCACTGCCTCGCCGAGTGCAAAAAGCCAAACCAAGACGCCGACCGTGCACGCGAGCAAAACGGCAAGCGAGCCGCAATCCTTGGCAATCCGGATATCGGCCGAAAATTCACGCGAAATCGCATTGCAGACCGCCTCGATGCCGGTGTTGAGCACTTCGACGATCATGACCATCAGCACCATGGAGACGAGCAACAGCCAAATGAACCAGTCCGGCGCGATTATCCAGCCGACCGGCAGCGACAGCAGAAGCACGAACACTTCCTGTTTGAACGCGGTTTCGTTGCGGCTCAAATGAACCCAGGCTCTTCCCGAATTCCTGAACGCGTTCAAGATACGCTCCATGCCTGTCTCTCCTGCCGACCAATCAGGCAGAAAGCTGTAACCGAACTTCGACGGTCAGTGAACCTGCGACCGGTCGAAGCGGTAGCAATCGAAGGCGAAAAAGCCCATCTGCCGCGAAGCATGTATGCGCGACGCCGCAGCACCGTCGCCGGCCGCACCGGCCGCAAAGAAGAGCGGCATAAGGTGTTCGTCGGTCGGATGGTTCTCGAAGACAAAGGGTGCCCGATTTTTCCAGTCAAGCAGCGCTTCGGTGTCGCGGCGCGCAAGGGTCTCGGCGAACCAGCCGGTAAAAGAGTGCACCTTGTTTTCCATTCCGGCATCCGGTTTCACGCCGCCGCGCATGGCCGAGAAAACCGCCCGCAAATTGTGGGTGATATGGCCCGAGCCGACGATCAGAATGTTTTCTCCGCCGAGCGGCGCAAGCGCCGCGCCGAGCGAATGATGATATTTGGCGTCGCGGCGCGGATCGATGGAAATCTGGACAATGGGAATATCGGCATCTGGAAAGGCCAGCAGCATGGGAGTCCAACTGCCGTGATCATATCCGCGATCTGTAATCATCGCCGGCGCAAATCCGGCAGTTTCGAGCAGGCGCTCGATGCGGTTCGCCAGTTCCGGGTCGCCGGGCGCGGGATAGACGATACGGTACAACTCGGGAGCAAAGCCGCCGAAATCATAAATCATGCCCGGATTGTCGTCTGCGACGACGACAGGACCATCCGTTTCGAAATGCGCCGAGGCGATGACGATCGCTGATGGTTTAGCCGGCAGCGTTCGCGCCAAACCTTCCAGATGCGTCCGCGCCTCGGACGGTTCGGTAACGATGTTGGGTCCACCGTGCGAGATGAAAAGCGTCGGCTGTACGGCCATGGCATGACTCCTTTGCAGCCATATAGGGATGCAATTGGCGGCATGTCATTATGGACAACCTTCGACTGACTGTTCAACAATGATAAACGGTGAACAGTGCTGGAAAGCTCAGCGCGGCGGCGCGGCCGCATGCTGTGGCAGCCCGTCGGCGATGTCATAGAAATCGCCCTTGTCGCCGGTGAATATGTGCATGGTCATCTTCAGACCGGTCGGCTGGTCAAAACTTCCGGCAAGGATCGAGGTGGTGCTGGAGCCGTCCATCTTCCAGAACAGCGCCGAACCGCAATTGTTACAAAAACCACGTTTCGCATGGTTGGAAGCCCAATACCACTTGAGTGTGCCGCCGTCGGCAATTTCGATCGTATCGTCGGCAGCGTTTGTCGCGGCGTAGTACAATCCGGTCTGTTTTCGGCACTGGCTGCAGTGACAGCCCCAAACTTCGCGCAAATCACCCGAGACACTGAAACGCACCGAACCGCAAAGACAGCTACCATTGCGCGTATTGTTCATGAGGATTCTCCTTCGTTCGGTAGCCGCAAACTGCCACCCCGATTGCCCGGGCGCCGAGCCGGATTGCGGCCCCGGCTGCGGCGAATGCGACACGCAGCGCAACAGGAACGGGGCCGAAGCATAGGCTCCGGCCCCGCATCTCAAAATCGAATTAGGCTGACGCCAGCGTTCAGGCGTTCACAACCTTGCGCGGTTCAGCGCTTTGGCGCTCCTTCTTCAGGAGTTCGGCGACAAGAAACGCCAGCTCGAGCGCCTGATCGGCGTTGAGCCGCGGATCGCAATGGGTGTGGTATCGGTCCGAAAGATCATCGGCCGAGATGGCGCGTGCGCCACCGGTGCACTCGGTGACGTTCTTGCCGGTCATTTCGACATGTATTCCGCCCGCATGTGTTCCCTCGGAGCGGTGAACGTCGAAGAATTCTTCCACTTCGCCCAGCACACGGTCGAACGGCCTCGTCTTGTAACCATTGGCCGTAATCGTGTTGCCATGCATCGGATCGCAGGACCACACAACCTTCTTGCCTTCCCGCTCGATCGCGCGGACGAGCCCGGGCAGATGATCGCCAACCTTGCCGGCGCCAAAACGGCAGATCAGCGTCAGGCGACCGGCCTCATTCTCCGGATTGAGCAGATCGGTCAGTTCGAGAAGCCCGTCCGGCGTCAGCGACGGACCGCATTTCAGGCCGAGCGGGTTTTTGACACCGCGGCAGAACTCGACATGGGCATGGTCGGGCTGGCGGGTGCGGTCGCCGATCCAGATCATGTGGCCCGAAGTTGCGTACCAGTCGCCAGACGTGGAATCGACGCGGGTCATCGCCTGTTCGTAGCCGAGCAGCAGGGCCTCGTGGCTGGTGAAGAAATCGGTTTCGCGCAGCTTCGGGTTGGATTCTGCGTCGATACCGATCGCGCGCATGAATTCGATGGTCTCGGAAATGCGGTTGGCGAGTTCCCGGTACCTGTCTGCCTGCGGACTGTCGGAAACGAAACCGAGCATCCAGCTCGAAACATTCTCCAGATTGGCAAAACCGCCCTGTGCGAAGGCGCGAAGCAGGTTCAGCGTCGCGGCCGACTGCCGGTAGGCCATCACCTGGCGATTGGGATCGGGCGTGCGCGAGGCTTCATCGAATTCGATGCCGTTGACGATGTCGCCGCGGTAGGACGGCAGTTCGACATCGCCCTGCTTCTCCATCGGCGACGAACGCGGCTTGGCGAACTGGCCGGCAATGCGGCCGACTTTCACCACAGGCTGCGAGGCGCCGAAGGTCAGCACCACGGCCATCTGGAGAAAGGCGCGGAAGAAGTCGCGGATATTGTCGGCCCCGTGCTCGGCAAAACTTTCTGCGCAGTCGCCGCCCTGCAGGAGGAAACCCTTGCCACCGGCCACCTGAGCCAGCGCTCGCTTGAGATTGCGCGCCTCGCCTGCAAAAACGAGCGGCGGGAAGGTTGCAATCCGAGCCTCGGTCGCCTCCAAATCGGCAAGGTCCGGATATACCGGAACCTGCTGGACAGGCTTGCTTCTCCAGGAACTCGGCGACCACTTCGTCATCGTCTCTACCCATATCTGTTCGGAAATCAGCGGCTTGCAGCCCTTGTTTCCATACTGCGACACCTCCGCCCGCAAGCGGATCGCGGGCTTATACAGGAAGCGTTTTCGCTATTCTACCCCGCAAACGCACCTGGGGCGAATCACTTGGCCACCATCGGCAGGTGCGCAAGGACATCGTCGAACAACTCACGCTCGAAAGGCGTGAGGGTTACCGTTCGCCGATAAAGCGGATCGGCCCGGTCGTCCAGGATGCCGATATCGAACGACTCGGTGTCGAGAACGAAGCGGCGGACGGCATCTTCGCCATGTTCGCTCAGAAAGCCCTGCAGGACAGCATCGAGATAGGAACGCAAAATTCTCTGGCCTCCAAAGCCGCGTTTGCCATCGTGCGATACTTCG
>JBFIBB010000075.1:0-12923 GCA_041582695.1 Rhizobiaceae bacterium | reverse complement strand
CTCGCATCGTCATTGCTCCATGTTTGTTGCATCAAGAGCAAAAATGCCGCCTCGCCTCAAGCGCAATTGCCATTGCGGCTTCTACCGGGGCTTCACGCCGGCTGATGAAAAATTGCCTGAGATGCCATTGATCAATCCCGGCTTGCGCTTGTACACCGGCGAGGTTGCGGTTCCGCAAGGTTGCCTGCAGGAATTTGAAAAAAGATGCCGGACGGCCGCCAGGCCGCCGGTATCGAATATTGGAGGGCGTTGATTTGAAAAGAGATTTACTTGTGATCGGCAATGTGACGCCCCGTATGGTCGAGCGTATGTCCCCGGATTTCGCACTTCACATTGCCAAGGATATAGACGACCTGACTGGTTTCCTCGCAGAGCATGGCGGCAAGATAGAGGCGGTCTCCACCACCGGATTCGACGGCATCAAGCCGGAGGTAATGGCCGCGCTCCCAAATCTGAAAGTCATCTCATGCTACGGCGTCGGCTACGATGCGATCGATGTTGAAACCGCCGCCAAAAGGGGAATCATGGTCACCCATACCCCGAATGTTCTGAATGCCGAGGTCGCCAACACCGCGATCATGCTCTTGCTGGCGGTCAGCCGCAGGCTGATCCGTGACGACCGCTGGGTGAGATCGGGCAACTGGAAAACCAAAGGCAACCCCCCGCTGACGCGCTCAATCGAAGGCAGCCGGGTAGGTATCGTCGGCCTTGGCCGCATAGGCGAGACGATCGCGCGCAAGCTAGCCGCTTTCGAATGCGAGGTTGTCTATCATTCGCGTAGCGAGAAAACCGGTGTCCCGTGGCGCTACTACGGCGATCTTGTATCGATGGCGCGGGATGCGGACACGCTCATCGTCATTACGCCCGGCGGGGCGGGAACGAGAAAGCTGATAAACCGCGCCGTCATCGAAGCGCTTGGTCCCGAGGGAACGCTGATCAATGTGGCGCGAGGCCCCGTCGTCGACGAGGCCGAAATGGTGGCGGCTCTTCAAGACGGTCGCCTCGGCAATGCCGGGCTCGATGTGTTCGAGAACGAACCGGATGTTCCTGAGGCGTTGTTTGCAATGGACAACGTCGTGCTAACGCCGCATGTCGGCAGCGCGACTGTGGAAACGCGCCAGGCGATGGGCGACCTGACCGTGGACAATCTCATCGCGTTTTTCAGGGACGGCAAAGCGATTACTCCGGTTCCTGAATGCTCCGGCCTTTGATCGAATTCGTCGGGAGCGCCGTGTTGTGAGTTCCATTCGTTCCGTTGAATGCCGTCTGTTCAACGTGCCTCTGGCCGAGGTGCTGACCGACGCCAAACATGGCGATCACACACATTTCCAGCTTGTGACGGTGACCATTACCGATGACGAAGGTGCCACCGGTACCGGCTACACCTACACCGGCGGCCGCGGTGGTGACGCCATCAAGGCGATGATCGACCATGATCTGGCGCCTTATGTTCAGGGCAGGGATGCCGCAGCCGTCGAGGAAATTTACGACGCGATGCAGTGGCATGTGCACTATGTAGGGCGCGGTGGCATCGCCTCCTTCGCCATCTCTGCAGTTGATATTGCGCTGTGGGACCTTCGCGGAAAAAGGATTGGCGAGCCGCTGTGGAAAATGGCCGGCGGCGCGGCAGACCGCTGCAAGGCCTATTGCGGCGGCATCGACCTCAATTTTTCGCTTGGCAAGCTGCTGGACAGCATCCGCTCCTATCTCGATCGGGGGTTCAACGGCGTCAAGATCAAGATCGGGCAGCCGGATCTCGCCGACGACATCGCTCGCATTTCCGCGGTTCGCGAACTGATTGGTCCGGATATTGCGTTCATGGTGGACGCCAATTATTCGATGACCGTCGATCAGGCGATTGCTGCCGCAAACGCGTTCAAGCCCTTCAATCTACTTTGGTTCGAAGAGCCGACGATTCCCGACGACTATGCCGGCTATGGCCGGATTGCCAACGAAACCGGCATGCCGCTGGCGATGGGCGAAAACCTTCATACCATCCATGAATTCGAGTTTGCCGTCCAGCAGTCCAAACTGTCCTGGATACAGCCAGATGCCTCCAATTGCGGTGGTATAACGGGATGGCTGCAGGTTGCCGAGCTTTCGAGGAAAGCGGGGATTCCCGTGTGCAGCCACGGCATGCAGGAGCTGCATGTCAGCCTTGTATCAGGACAGACCAATCCGGGCTGGATCGAGGTGCACTCGTTTCCGATCGACCAGTACACGACCCGGCCCCTTAAGGTCGAAAACTGTCTGGCGATTGCACCGGGTTCGCCGGGAATTGGAGTAACATTTGACTGGGACAAGCTCGAAGCTGCCCACAATGGAGGAATTTCGTTATGAGCAAATCCAGCGCCGGGCGCCTGTCGGGAAAAACCATGCTGGTGACCGCAGCGGGGCAGGGCATCGGCCGGACGACGGCGGAAGCTTGCGCTGCCGAAGGCGCGGCCATTTTCGCAACCGACATCAACGCGGATGCCGTTGCCGAACTCGATGCCATCGACGGCATTACCGGCCTGATGCTCGACGTGACCAGCCAGGCGGAGGTCGAACGGGTGGTCGCGCGTGTAGGTCCTATCGACGTGCTGTTCAATTGCGCCGGATTCGTTCACTCGGGAACGATCCTCGAATGCGAGGAGGCCGACTGGGATTTTTCGTTCAATCTCAACGTCAAGGCGATGTACCGCCTCGCCCGCGCGGTGATTCCCGGCATGCTTGAAGCTGGTGGCGGATCGATCATCAACATGTCGTCGCTCGCTTCTTCGGTCAAAGGCGTCCCCAACCGGTTCGTCTATTCGGCCTCGAAAGCCGCGGTAATCGGCATGACCAAGGCGATTGCCGCCGACTTCGTCACCAAGGGCATCCGCTGCAACGCGATTTGCCCCGGAACGATCGACAGCCCGTCGCTGCATGACCGGCTGAGGGCCACCGGCGACTACGACAAGGCCATGAGGGACTTCATCGCCCGGCAGCCAATGGGCCGTATCGGAACTACCAAGGAAATCGCTGCGCTCGTTATCTATCTCGCCAGCGACGAAAGCGCCTTCACCACCGGGCAGGCGCATGTCATTGACGGCGGATGGGCAATGTAGGCTTGGCACGGAGACCCCAACCGTGAGCCGGATCATGGATGCGGCAGGCAAGCGTTTTGATATGCATGTCCCGGTTATCGTAATCGGGGCTGGAGCTTGTGGTCTGGTCGGCGCATTGAAAGCGCACGATTGCGGCGCCGACGTTTTGGTTCTTGAGAGGGACGACACGCCGGCAGGTTCGACGGCGCTTTCCTCGGGCTTTATTCCCGCCGCCGGCACCAGGTTTCAGACAGCCGCCGGAATCGATGACAGTCCCGGTCTTTTCGCCGAGGATATCCGGCATAAAGCCAAGGGGCTTTCCGCTGAACCGCTTGTGAAAATGGCAGCGAACAATTGCGGTGGCGTGCTGGAGTGGTTGCAGGACAGCCACGGGCTCGAATGGGTCGTGATCGGCGATTTTCTGTATCCCGGTCACTCGCGCCATCGCATGCATTCGGTGCCCGAACGAACTGGCGCTGCGTTGATGGCGCGGCTTCTCAATGCGGCAGAAAACGCCGGAATTTCGGTGGCTTGCGGCGCGCAGGTGTCAGAGTTGTACGCCGATGGCGCGACGGTGCGGGGCGTCGGGGTTTTGCGTAGGGACGGAAACCGTGAGACCATCGGCTGCGACGCATTGCTGCTGGCCTGTTCCGGTTTCGGGGGCAACAAGCAACTCGTTGCCCAATACATACCCGAGATGGCCGACGCCTTGTTTTTCGGACACGCCGGCAATCGTGGAGACGCGCTCGAATGGGCTGCGGCGCTCGGCGCCCGATTGCGCGATCTTGCAGGCTATCAGGGACACGGTTCCGTCGCCACGCCGCACGGCATACTGATCAGCTGGGCGCTCATGATGGAAGGGGGTATTCAGGTCAACACAGAGGGCGCCCGCTTCGCCAACGAACACCTGGGGTACTCCGAACAGGCCGTCGAAGTGTTGCGGCAATCGGACGGCATCGCCTGGAATGTTTATGACGAGCGGCTTCACCGGCTCGGTATGGAATTCGAGGATTATCGCCAAGCAGTCAGCGCCGGAGCTATCCGGTCCGCCGAAGATGTGGGCGGGTTGTGCGTTGCGACGGGCTTGCCCGAAGAAGCGCTCGCCGAAACATTTGCTTGCATGGTGCGCTATCGCAATGGAGATAGCGCTGACCCCTTCGGCCGCGATTTTTCGGGTGAGCTTCCGTGGCGGCCCCCGTATTTCGCCGTCAAGGTAACCGGCGCCATGTTTCACACGCAGGGCGGCGCGATGATCGACAGCGCAGCGCGCATCGTCGACAGGAACGGAAATCCGATCGGAAATGTCTGCGCCGGAGGCGGCGCGGCCTGCGGTGTTTCCGGTCCGCATGCGAGCGGATACCTGTCCGGCAACGGTCTGTTGACCGCCGTGGCCTTTGGTGCGATCGCCGGCGAAACATGCGCGAGAATGGCGCTGGAAGCGTCAGCTTCCCCTGCCGAATGAACGCGGCGCGGGGCTGACGACGTTCAGCCCGTTGGGCGTGACCTCGTAGACCGCAAGGCCCCGTTCATTGGTGCCGTCCGGCCGGAAGCGGAATATGCCTGTATAGCCCGAGAATCCCGTCGGATTCTCGAGGACCTCAGGGCGCAAGCCGGCGGCGCCGAACCGCTTTACCACGCCGGAGACCAGCGCCACGGCATCGTAGGCGAGCGGTGCCACGGTGGACGGCTCCTGCCCGTACTTGGCCATGTATTTTGCCTTGAAGCTGTTGATCGAAGCCTGATCTGCATCCGCAAACCATGCGCCGGCAAGCGCGGGGTTCTTCAGGTCTGCGCTCATCCATTGGCCCGTGCCGAGCAGTTTCTTGCCGGCGATCGGGACATCGCGGCGGCGCATCGTGTTGACGATCGCGCCGGGCGTGCTGCCGCCATCGGGAATGAATACTGCCTGTGCTTCGGCAATCAGCGGCGAAATTTCCTCGATTGCGGCTTCCACCGATGCATCGTTGTAGTCGTAACGCGCTACCCCCAGCAGCCGTCCGCCGCTCCGGGCGAGCGTTTTGCGGGTTTGCGCTTCGGCTATGTTGCCCACTCCGCCATTGGGAAGGATGGCGACGATGTCGCGCTGTCCCGACGAGACGGCATATGCAAGAGTTCTGTCGATCACTGTCTCGGGCAGGAAGGAGCCGAGATAGACGCCTTGGCCGGCGGCCCGGGAATCCGAAGAAAAAGCGATAATGGTTCTTCCGGCGGGCCGCAACACGCCGGTCACCGCGGTCACGTTGCCGGAAAACAGAGGACCGAGAACCAGCGAGGCGCCTTCTTCTGACGCTTCCGAGGCAGCGTCGACCGCGCCGTTTGGCGTTCCAAGCGTATCCTTGATCACCAGCTGAAGCGTGTCCATGCCCCAGTCTTCCATTGCCAATAGCGCGGCGTTCTTCAACTCGCCGGCAATCTGCGCCGCGTTTCCGGGCGCTGTGATCGGCAGCAGCAAAGCGATACGAACCTCTCCGTTGCCGATCACCTCACCCCTCGGCTCGGGCAGTTCGACCTTTGGCGGCTCTTCCGGCTGGCTGCCATCCGGCAGGCCGAACGACACGCCACCGCTCTGGCATGCGGCGATGGTCAACACGCCAAACATCGCCGCGACAAGCGCGACGATGCGGATCCTCATCCTGAAGTATGTTGCCATCATTGTTCCCCGTTGTCGCCAGTGGCTGCCGCCATGCATTTCGAAAATTCATTTTTGCAACCGCGGGCTCGGCGTGTCAAAGAGTCCGTGACCGCTGATCGAAGAAGACGGACAACATCTGTGCAAAAAGGGACGGGTACCTTTCTCCTGTTTGGCCACCAGGTTGCAGCGCCTCCGCTAGAGCCAGCGCTCTATCTGGTCGCAACGCCGATAGGCAATCTCGGCGATATTACCATTCGCGCGCTGGAGACCCTGGCAGCCGCCGAAATCGTCGCAGCCGAGGACACGCGCGTATCGCGGGTACTGCTTTCGCGCTATGGCATCCGGCAGAAACTTCAAGCCTATCATGAGCACAATGCCGCCAGAACGGGACCCGCGCTGCTTGATGCCATCGCTGCGGGAGGAAGCGTTGCCCTCATCAGCGATGCCGGAACACCGTTGGTGTCGGATCCCGGATTTCGCCTGGTGGAACAGGCTGTGGAGCGCGGTCTGCGGGTAGTCCCGGTTCCGGGCGCTTCCGCCTTGCTTGCGGCGCTCACCGTTTCGGCGTTGCCGTCCGATACATTTTTGTTCTGCGGGTTCCTGCCGGCGAAGGCGAAGGCGCGGGCAACGCGCCTTTCCGAACTCGCAGCAGCCGATGCGACTTTGGTGTTTTATGAATCGCCCCGGCGGCTCGCCGCGAGCCTCACCGCGATGCAGCAGACATTGGGCGGTACACGCCGCGCCATTGTGGCCCGTGAACTGACAAAACGTTTCGAGGAGGTCCGCCGCGGAAGCCTCGCGGAACTGGCTGTCCACTATGACGAAGCCGGTTCGCCCAAGGGCGAGGTTGTGGTTTGCGTCGGCCCCGCGAAGGCGGCTGCTCAAGTCTCGGAAGCCGAAACCGACGAACTGCTGTTGACACTTGCTGCCGAAATGCCGGCCTCCAAGGCCGCGAGCGAGGCGGCAAGACTGACCGGACGGCAGAAGGCGGAACTCTATACCCGCCTCGTCGAATTGAAGGCAGCCGCGAAATGACCGAGGCGACCTCCCGCCGCCGCGCCTTTCGAAAGGGTCATCGCGGCGAATGGATCGCGGCTGTCGCGCTGATGCTGAAAGGCTATCGCATCGTCGCTCGGCGCTATCGCACCAAACTCGGCGAGATAGACCTGATCGCCAGACGAGGCGATCTGGTGGCCATGGTCGAGGTCAAGGCGAGACCGAGCCTGATCGAGGCGATGGAAGCCGTAAGTTACACCGCCGAACACCGTATCGAGGCAGCCGCCGATATGTGGCTGTCACGCCAACCCGACTTTGCCCGCCTGTCGGTCCGCTTTGATCTCGTTGCGGTATTGCCCTGGCGCTGGCCCGTGCACGTCGAAAACGCTTGGCAGGGCAGGCGTTGAACGACATTACTGCCTTGAAGACACTTCCATCGGCAATCCGCCTTCCGGCTGGGTCGTGAGCTTCTGAACCGGCCAGGGGTTTGTATCGGGGGTGCAGTCGAACCGGAAGCGCGACAGCAGGACCGCAAGCGCGATCACGGCTTCCTGCAGCGCGAAAGTCGCACCGATGCAGACACGCGGCCCTGCGCCGAACGGCAGGTATTGGAACCGGTCGATCTTGTCCCTGTTTTCAGGCCAGAATCTTTGCGGCATGTACGCGTTCGGCTGATCCCACAGCAGCCGGTGGCGGTGCAGTGTCCATGGCATCACCAGCACGGTGGTTCCGGCGGGAATCTCGACATCGTTCCAACGGTCATCGGCAATGGCTGCGCGATTGATTGACGGGGCTGGCGGATAGAGACGCATTGCTTCTTCGAATGCCGCGCGCGTGAACGGCATCTGCTCGAGCCAGTCGGATGGAGAGGCCCCGGAAACAATGATGCGATCGGCCTCCGCTTCCACCAATTCGCGATCCCTCGGGGAATTGGCAAGACAGTAAAGCGTCCACGCCAGCGCCCGCGCCGTCGTCTCGTGACCGGCGCCGATGAATGTGATGATGTTGTCCTCGATCTCCTCGCGCGTCAGTCCGTTATCGCCTTGCTGGCGCAGCAGCAGAGTCAGGAAATCCTCCGGCACGCTGTCGGGATCTGCCTCCATGCGGAGCCGGCGCTCCTCCATGGTGTCGGCGACGATCTGGCGGAAGTAACGGAGCGTCTTTTGTCCACGCATTCGGGTGAACCGCGGTATCCAGGACGGCGCCTTGAGAAGATCGAGCGGGTCGACCCTGCCCATCGTGGATAAAAGCCGGTCGACTTCGTCGGCGAACGTGCCCTCTCCGGTGACGATTTCATCCGAGAAGAGCGTCGCAGCAAGGATTTCGAATGTGAGTTCCGTCATGTCGCGGGAAATGTCATGCACGCCGCTATCCTCGTAGCGCGCAGTGAATGACTTCGACCGGTCGAGCATGATATCGGCAAAACCGTTGATGTGACGCGGCGTGAAAACCGGCGCCATCGCCTTGCGCGAACGCTTCCAGACGTCGCCTTCCGCCGTCAGCAATCCGTCACGCAGGATCGGCCGCAGGATGAGTTGACGTATCCTCGCCATGCGGAAATTTTTGGCGTTGTCCACAAGCACATGCCGGATCAAGCCTGGATCGTTTGCGATTAGAGTGCGTTCATTGAGAAACTTCGTGTGGATGTAACGGTCCTCGTAGGAAGGCTCGCCCCACATCTCCAGCGGGTTGCGATAAACCGTCCGGACGACTTCGAGGATCGACGGAATCCGGTTGCGCGAGCGCGGCGTCGGCGCTGGCGGTACGAAGGGAGCGGCTTGGATGTCCATCGGCAATTCCCGTCTGTGGCGGACCTTGGTGGAGCGTGTCTGTTGTTGCTACCCTCGTCAATATAAGGCGGTCGCAGACATTTTTGAGGCCTTCGGTTTTGTACCGTTGTTGTGCTCTGTTCACTCGAGGGCAAAAAGCGCGATCTCGACAGCCGATTTGCGCCTCGCGCCGGTGCCGACGAACACCGTTCTGTTTACCCACGCATAGCGCGGATCGCCGCATTCCAGGCGAGTGGTCGTTCGCATGTAATAGCTGTCGGGCGATACCTCCTCGCCGCGCGCCAGCCGTTCGATAACCTCCGGCGGTCCGTGCCGGAAACCGACATTGATGATTTCGACCAGTGCGCCGTCATGAGTCTCGAACGCGTAACGAGTATCGAGGTCCGCATTGCCGTCGGCAAAGATCGTTTGCCAGTCGGCGCCGATATTGAGGATCTTGCCCGAAAGTTCGGGTCCCTCCACAGTGCCGCCGATGATCGGGATGATGCGGCGTTTGCCCGCGCGCCCCTGTCCCATTTCACGGATCGGACCGAGCTCGACGAAAAGCGTGCAAACGGGACGGAGAACGGGTGGATTTAGCATTCCGTTTCTCTACGCGAGTTGCGCCGTCGCTTCAACGAAGCTGCGACGGCAGTAGTTTGCATGATGCAGGGGAACAGGGCGAATTAGTCCGCAAAGGTACCGTAGGCACGTCAGTCCGGATCGGCGCCTTCCATCTCGGTACTGTCGGCCATCTTGGGACGGAAATAACGGCCGGCAACAATCGGAAGCAGGAAGCCGAGGATGGCAACTGTCCACAAGGTAATTGACAGAGGCGAATCGATCAGCGCTGACCAATCTCCATTTGAAATGGTCATTTCGCGGCGCAGGTTCACCTCCATCTGGTTACCCAGCAGCACGCCGAGGATGACCGGTACCAAGGGCACGTCGAGCTTGCGCAGAAGCCAGCCGAGTACACCAAACAATATCATCACCATCAGATCGAAGGTCGACCCCGAAATGCCGTAGATACCCACAAAGGAAATCATTGCGACCGCAGGCATAAGATATTTGGTCGGAACCAGCAGCACCCGCACGAACAGGCTGACCATTGGTAAGTTCATCAGGAGCAGCATGAAATTCCCGATGAACAGCGCGGCGATAAGACCCCACACGACATCGGGATTCTGCTGGAACAGCAATGGACCCGGAGTGATATTGAGCGCCAGAAGCATGGCCAGCAGCACCGCCGTGGTACCCGATCCCGGAACACCGAGCGCCAGCATGGGCACCAGCGCACCGCCGGCGGAGGCGTTGTTGCCGGCCTCCGGCGCGGCCACGCCGCGAGGATCGCCCTTGCCGAAAGTGCCTTCCTTGTCATTGACCTTCTTTTCCAGCGCGTATGCCATGAAGGAGCCGAGCGAGGCGCCGGCGCCTGGTAGTACACCGGCGATGAAGCCGACCACGGTTCCGCGCGTCATCGAACCAGTGGATTGCTTCAACATTGGCAGGGGCGGGGTAATGCGGCCGATTTTCAGCTTGTCCTTTCCTGCTCTGTCATCGCCAGTGCCGCGGTGTTCGATGAAGAGAAACACTTCAGACAAAGCGAACAGTCCGACAATGGCGACGAGGAAATCGATGCCGTCGTATAGGTGAACCTCGCCGAAGGAGAACCGCGGCACACCTGTTTGTCCGTCGACCCCGATCATGGCGATTCCCAGTCCAAGACCGGCGGCAAGTGCCGCCTTGGCCTGGTTCCGGCTGGAAAGGCCGCCGAGCGTGGCGAAGGCGAGCGCAAAAAGTGCGAAATATTCCGCCGGCCCGAACAGCAGCGCGACTTTCACCAGTTGCGGCGCAAGAAATACAAGCCCCCACGTGGCGAAGAACGATCCTACAAAGGACGCGATGCCGGAGATCGCCAATGCTTCGCCGGCCTGCCCCTTCATCGCCATCGGGTGACCATCGAGCGTGGTCATCATGGCCGGTTCGTCGCCTGGAATGTTCAGCAGGATCGACGAAATGCGTCCTCCATACATGGCGCCGTAGTAGACGCTGGTCAGCAGGATCAACGCCGGCGTGGCTGGCAATCCGAGCGTGAAGGCGAGCGGAATGAGACTTGCAACACCGTTGGAAGGACCGAGTCCCGGAAGGGCGCCAATGATGGTTCCAAGAAAACAACCGAGCAATGCGAGAAACAGGTTTTGCAGCGTTAAGGCGACTGCAAAACCATCACCGAGGGATGTGAAGACGTCCACGATTAAGCCTTAGAAACCCAGAGGGCCGCGAGCGAGCGACAATCCGAGGATGAGGTGAAAGATAACGTAGATCCCTACCGATATGGCTGCGCCGGCGATCGCGGCTCGCACCGGTCCGGCGCCAAGACGCCACGACAGGAACGCGGCGGCAAAGGCAGTCGAAATGATGAAGCCGAGCACCGGCAACAGTTGCGCATAGGAGACAAGGACAATTACTGCGGCGCCGATCTCGATGAACCTGCCGATCTTCGGCCAATCAGGATCGGGATCGGGACGCAGAACGATCGCGAGGCCGCACAGGCCGACCAGGACTGCGATGATTATCGGAAATGTTCGCGGCCCAACTGGATCGGATATGAAACTCAACTCGATACGTGTGGCTGCCCAGATGAAAAATGCCGCAAGGGCTACGCAGGCTCCCCCCAGTACGCGGTCGCTTACCATGTCCGTCCTCCCCAACAGACCCGGCGAGTACTCAAACTGTACCCGGCGGCTGGTTCCTCAGCGCGCCGGCGAAAATTCCGGGGCGCCTCGTTTTTCGACTTACTTGATTAGACCAATTTCCTTGGAGATCGCCGTAATTTCGTCGACCGAATCTTTGACGAAGGATTGGAAGTCGTTTCCGCGCAGGTTGAGTGGCGCAAGGCCATTGTCGGCCATGATCTTCTTCCATTCGGCGGAATCGTAAACCCTGCCAATCGAATCCACCCAATAAGCGTAGGCGTCGTCGCTCATGCCACCCGGTGCGTAGAAGCCCCGCCAATTGGCGCCAATGGCGTCGATACCCTGTTCCCTGGCGGTCGGAAACGAAGCAAAATCCCCTTCCATGCGCTCCGGCGCGAGAACCGCTATGACCTTGATGTCACCGCTGTCGACAAATCCTTTTGCTTCTGACGCATCGCCGGTGAAGGCCTGCACGGAACCGGCCAGTAATTGTGTAACGGCCTCGCCGCCGCCATCGAAAGCCACATATTTGATTGTACGCACGTCATCGATGCCTGCTTTCTTTGCAGCTATCAGGACTTTGAGATGGTCCCAGCCGCCAACGGCGGACCCACCGGCTACCGATACCGAAGTCGGGTCGGTTTTGATCTTCTCCATCAGGTCCGGGAGCGTATTGATGCCCGAGTCCTTGGCCACGGCGATCACGCCGTAGTCGGCGCCGATGGAGGCGAGCCAGCGAACCTGGTCCATTGTGTTGCCAGGGTACGCACCTTGGGCAAGGCGTGTTGATGTGGCTGAAGACGCCGCGATGATGAGATTGTTGTCCTCTGCGCGCTTGTTGACGACTTCGGCAAAGGCGACGCCGCCGCCACCGCCGGCAAGATTGGTTACCTGCATCGTACCCGGGATTACTCCGATATCCTGCAGGGTTTTACCGACCTGCCGGCAGGTAAAATCCCAGCCCCCGCCGGGGTTGGCGGGCGCTATGCATTCGGTGTTACCAGGATCGAAGGCTGAAACCGGCGCGACAAGTGATGCCGAAACAAAAATGGCTGCAAGCGTGGTCTTGATTAGTGTCATCCGTTCCCCCCCTGAGACACAGTACCAGTCTGAACACTACAACTTACACTTTAGTCGACGCGGTCATGCAGTCAAGCCGTTGATGTGCGGCACAAAACGACTGGTCACTACCCTGGTTGCCGGAATACCTCCAAAACCGTGCAATATACTGTAAGGCTTGGATTTTCTTGTGGAGACATTTGGCTGATATTCCGCGCCCCCTGACCCAATTCGCGTTTCGGACCGAGTTCGACGAAAAAGCGTGCACGTGTATTCGCCGCCATTATGCACGAGTAAAATGAAGATCTGCCGGATCAGTTGATACCGTTGGCGCGTTGCAGTTCGCGCACGTAAACGATGATTTTTGCCACGTCCTGTTCCGTGACGCCTTCCACGGACGGCATGTCGCCAAATGGCCAGTGATGCTGGCGCACGCCCTGCAATGCGGCCAGATAAAACGCCTGGTCTCCGTGATGGCCGGGTTCGTAGATCTTATGGCCGAGAGGAGGTCCCAGACCCTTCCGGCCGGAAGCGTCATTGCCGTGACATTTTGCGCAATTTGCGTTGAACAGCGCCTCGCCGGTTACAGCCTCCGCGCTCAATTCGGGAACGCGGACTTCGGCAAGCGCCTCGCACGCAGAATTGTTAGAGCCATCTGGTTGGCGAAGATAGAATATGGCGGTGACAGCCAGAATGGCGG
>JBFIBB010000074.1:0-13040 GCA_041582695.1 Rhizobiaceae bacterium | reverse complement strand
GTCGAGCGTGTGCGGGACGATGCCGATACCGGCAAGCGTGCGTCCGTCGCGCTCAGCCGCCGCAGAGACCAGGTTATCGGTTTCCAGCAGCTTCACCTGGTCGACCGTCAAAAGAGGCTTCGGAAGCAGTTGCAGGAAATGGGCTTCCAGACGGGCCAGGCCAAAAGGCAGGTTGAGCAGCAACCGCTTGCGTCCTGTGATCTTAAGCATCTTCTCCAGGCACTGGCGGAAGCTCAGCACCTCGGGCCCCCCCAGTTCATAAATCTTGCCGCCGGGAACCTCGCCGTCAACGGCGCGGGCAACCGCTTCGGCAACGTCGACAACATAGACCGGCTGAAACTTCGTGTGCCCGCCGCCGATCAGGGGCAGTGCCGGCAGGAAGCGCGCCAGATCGGCAAACTTGTTGAAGAAACCGTCCTCCGGACCGAAAATAATCGACGGGCGGAAAATCACTGCGTCGCGCACCGTCTCCAATACGGCCTTCTCACCGCGCGCCTTGCTTTTTGCGTATTTCGCCCCGGAATTCTCATCGGCGCCGATGGCCGAGACATGGACCAATTTTGCGCCAGCGGCGCGGGCCGCCTCTGCTACGGCGCGGGCGCCGAAATCCTGAACCGCGTCGAATGTCTGCTTGCCGGACTCAAACAGGATGGCGACAAGATTGACGACCACATCGGCGCCCTCGCAGGCGCGATCGACCGACCAGCGATAGCGCAAATTGGCCTGGACCGCCTGGATCTGTCCGACGTTGCCGAGCGGCTGCAGATGGCCGGCCAGATCGGGCCTCCTGCACGCAACCCGCACACGGTATCCGCGCCGCGCGAGCGCCTGCACGACATGGCGGCCGACGAAGCCGGAACCGCCGAATACGGTCACCAGTTTGGAATTATCTGCTGACATGGCCCGATCCGTCCCTGCCCGTTTCATCTTTGCGGCTGGTCATAGTGCGGTTTTCGCTTCAAGGCAAAGGGTATCATCCCCGATACCGGCCCCTTTATGCGAATGTTGAAAGCATGCGCCGGTGAAACCGCGCGTAACCGTTTTCGGTCACTGACAGATGCTCGCTGACGCAAGCGTGGAATTCCGGCAACTTATGGAACGGAACTGCCGGATAGGCGTGGTGCTCCGCATGAAAGGGCATGTTCCAGGCAAGGAACCGAACGAGCCTGTTTGTGAAGGTCGTGCGCGTGTTTTCCAGCATGTTGGCGACGTGCGGGCAAAGCGCGTGTTCGGCCAGAAGGTAGGCCCGCAGAAACGGCTGGCCGAGCAGCGCCGGCAATATCCATATCCACAACAGTAGAGCCGAGCCGGAAAGCGCCGACAGCAGGACAATCGTGCCGTAGGCGGCGATGGTCAGGCGCGCCTCGCGCGCCACCCGGCCCTTGGCCTTGCCCGGAACGAACGCGTCGCGGTTTCGTCCGAGCGCATTGACCAGCAAGACCCGGGTCATGGAGGCCCAGAGCGGCAGGCCGGAAAGGTATTGCGCGTATTGCCAGAACGTCCTCGGTTTGGGCGAAGCCAGTTCCGGATCGTTTTGTGGATCGTGGGTGTGCCGATGATGGGCAAGATGGAAGTAGCGGAACCAGATAGCGGGCGTGTAGACAACAAATCCGCTAACTGAGCCGGCCGCCCTGTTGAGCCACGGGCTTGCGAATGCGGTGTCGTGGCTCGTCTCGTGCAGAAGCGCAAACAGAAAGATGATCGCGACGCCTTGCGGCAGCAGCAGCAGTTGCCAGCCCGGAACACCGGCGGCAATTGCGAGGCTCAAAAACGCAATCAGCCCGCCGTGGACAGCCAACCGCGCCAGCGCGGGCGCATCGGCGCGCCTGGTCAGGCGAGCGCGCTCATGCGCCGGCAAGCCCGCAATGATGGCCCTGTGATCGACGCGCTCCATACTACAGAACCGGGTTTTCCAGAACGTGTTCTACCATGGTTCGCCATTCTCCGCATCTGTGCAGGATCGCGGAGCGGGCTTCCCCACCGGCAGGTCCCGCGACCTTTGCGACCCGGCGCATCCTCCCTATAGTCGGGAACAGAGGAAACATTGGAGCTGCAGCGAATGGCCAAAAACGCGGCAAGAAGAATCATCCTGACACGCCATCCGCAGGGCATGCCGGGACATGAAGATCTCCGGCTGGAGGAATTCCCCGTGCCCGTGCCAGGCGACGGCGAGGTGCTGCTTCGAACCATCTACCTGTCTCTGGACCCCTACATGCGGGGGCGGATGAGCCCGGCGAAGTCCTATGCGGCGGGAGTGAAACCAGGCGATGTGATTGTCGGCGGCACGGTTGCGGAAGTCGTGGAAAGCCGCAACGCCGGATTTAAACCCGGCGACATCGTGCTGTCGGGCAATGGCTGGCAGACACACGCGATATCCAATGGCAAGGGATTGACCAGGCTCGATCGCAAGGCGGCGCCGCTGCCCTACTATCTCGGCGTTCTCGGCATGCCCGGTTTCACCGCCTATGTCGGCCTGCTCACGCATGGCCAGCCGAAAGAAGGCGAAACCATTGTCGTTTCGGCCGCCTCGGGCGCGGTCGGCCAGGTGGTCGGCCAGATCGGCAAAATAAAGGGCTGCCGTGTGGTCGGCATCGCGGGCGCAAAGGACAAATGCGACTATGTCACCGGCGAACTCGGATTCGACGCCTGCGTCAACTACAAGGAGCCGGATTTCCGCGACCGGCTCAAAGCCGCCTGCCCGGACGGGATCGACGTCTATTTCGAGAATGTCGGCGGCGATGTGCTGAAGGCGGTGCTGCCGCTTCTGAACGATTTCGCCCGGATTCCGGTTTGTGGCCGGATCGCCCACTACAATGACAAGGAGTTGCCAGAGGGCCCCGACCGTTTGCCCCAGTTCATGGGGCTGGTATTGACCAGACGGCTATCGGTCCGCGGTTTCATCGTCTTCGACGATACCAGCACGCAACCCGATTTCGTCCGCGACATGGCCGGCTGGCTGAAGAGCGGAGCGGTGAAATACAAGATCGACATGAAAGAGGGGATCGAAAACGTGGTCGAGGCGTTCCAGGGACTGTTGACGGGCAAGAATCGCGGCAAGCTGGTGGTCAAGATCGGCGAGGAGCCGGGCTGATGGAAAAATCGGGTCACATCGAGGTTCTGCGTTCGAATATTCGCGAGGCCGAAATCGTCCACACCGCGCCCCCGGTGCCGGGCACCGGCGAGATCGTGGTCGAGATCGAGCGGTTCTCGCTTACCGCAAACAATGTCACCTATGCGGCTGCCGGAGACGTACTCGGCTACTGGCAGTTCTTTCCCGCCTCCCGGCCCGGCTTCGGCATCGTCCCGGTCTGGGGCTTCGGCCGCGTCGCAGCGTCGGCGGTCGATGACATCCGGCCTGGCGAGCGGCTCTATGGCTACTGGCCGATGGCGACGCACGCCATCCTGAGGCCGGGCCATGTCAGCAAACGCAATTTTTCAGACATTTCGGAACACCGCGCCGGACTGGCGGCCATCTACAACAGCTATCAGCGGCTCGGGCGCGAAAAAAGGAGCGCCCGCAATGCGGACCTGCGCGCGCTTCTCCAGCCGCTGCTCGTCACCTCATGGCTTCTGTTCGACTTTCTCACCGACAATCACTGGTTCGGCGCAGAGCAGGTGATCATCGGCAGCGCATCCAGCAAGACCGGCATCGGGCTTGCGAAATACATCGACGAGGTGCGGCCCGACTCGCCAAAGATCGTCGGGCTCACATCGCCGGCGAACCGCGCCTTCGTACAAAGCCTCGGCGCATACGACCAGGTGATCGCCTACGACAAGATCGTCTCCGAAGTCTCCCGTGTGCCGACCGTCTTCGTGGACATGGCCGGCAACGCGGCGGTTCGAGCCGCCCTGCATGGCCATCTGGGCGACCTGATGTTGCACTCGGCGGCCGTGGGCACCAGCCATTGGGACAAGTTTGCGCCGACCGGCGACCTTCCCGGCGCCAAGCCGCAGTTCTTTTTCGCGCCAACGCAATACACGAAACGGGAGGCCGAAATCGGCGCGGATGCCATCCAGCGAAAGATCGCCGACGCCTGGCAACGCCTGGCGCGGGGCAGTTCGACCTGGCTCAAGATCCAGCATGCGAAGGGACTGAAGGGCGCGCTTGAATTCTACAGCAACCTCGCCGCCGGCAAGATGACGCCCGACAAGGCGCATGTCGTGGTGATGTGAGGGGATAAACTCACCGGACCGCCCTCACCAACGCCGCATCCGGAAAGCAGGTCGGTTTCTGTCCGTTCCTCGCCTGCCAGTCGCCGATGGAACGGCGGGTCTTGTAGCCCGGCAGTCCGTCGGCGCCGCCGACATCGTAGCCTTTCATTTCCAGAGCGCGCTGCATGGCCGCGATGTCTGAACGGTAGAGCCCGCCAACCCTGCCCCAGGCGCCGGCAAAGGGCTGCGAGCCATAGGCGATCCGGTCGCCGGCATGGCCGATGAAAAGCGCGTAGAGATCGCTCTCGTTGTATTCCTTCAGCACGTAAAAATTCGGCGTGACGATGAAGGCCGGTCCGTGCCTGCCCGCGGGCATGAGCAGATAGCCCTCCGCGCTTGCCTCGTGCGGCGGGAATGGCTTGCCCGAGACGCGCGCGATGCCCATCGCCGCCCATTCGGAAATCCTTTTGCCCCGGTCGGGGCCTTCGAGCGTGCAGGAAACCGAAACCGGCACGAAAACCTCGAAACCCCAATCGCGGCCGGTAACCCAGCCATAATGCTTGAGATAATTGCCGATGGAAGCGAGCGTATCGGCTTCCGATTGCCAGATATCGCGCCTGCCGTCGCCGTCGCCGTCGGCGGCGTGGGCAAGGAAGGAGGTCGGCAGAAATTGCGGCTGGCCGAGCGCGCCGGCCCATGACGATTTCATCTGGGAGATGGAGGCGTAGTCCTTCTCGACCATCACCAAAGCGCCGAGCAGCTCCTTCCTGAAAAGGTCCTTGCGCGTCGACATGAACGCCTTGGTGCCGAGCACCTCAAAGGCGTTGTAGGGGATCTTCACCCGCCCGAAACCGGATTCGCGCCCCCAGATGGCGACGATGACATGGCCGGGCACCCCGGTCTTCCGTTCGACCGCCGCGAGCGTCGCCGCATGCTTCTTCATCAGGGAACGCCCCGAAGCGGCGATGTTGGCGAGGGTTTTCTGCGAAAAGTAGCCGCCGGGCGAACCGAACTCGGCCTGACGCTGCTCTTTCGGGGTTTTGGCTTCCTGGCCGGGCGGAACGAGATCAGGCAGTTTCCAGTTCAGCGTCACGCCCGCGAACGCCGTCTCGAATGTCTGCCTGGAAACGCCATTGGCCTTGGCATCCGGCCAAAGATCGTTTTGCAGCCACTGGCGGAACAGTCCCTCCGCCTCGGCGCGCGTGGCGGCGCCCGCGGACGAATGCACGGCGATCACTGTACAGAACAAAATGGAGATGAACCGGAAAACCGCTATGATCCTGCCTCCCTGATACATTGCCGTGTAACCGGGAATTCCGGCCATAACCGGGCGCTTGTCAAAACGCCGTACGCGATTTGAGCGCGGCGGCAAGCGTTCCCTCGTCGAGATAATCCAACTCGCCGCCAACCGGCACGCCATGGGCGAGCCGCGTGACCTTCACATCGAGGCCGGAAAGCTGGTCCGTGATGTAATGGGCGGTGGTCTGGCCTTCGACAGTGGCGTTGACCGCGAGAATGACCTCCTTTACCCCGCCCCCGGCCACGCGGGCGACGAGCGGAGCGATGGAAAGCTGGTCGGGACCCACGCCGTCGAGCGGCGACAGCGTGCCGCCAAGCACGTGGTAGCGCGCGTTCATGGCGCCGGCGCGCTCGAGCGCCCACAGATCGCCCACCTCCTCGACCACGATGAGCAGGCCCGCGTCGCGGCGTTGGTCGGCGCAGATGGTGCATGGGTCCGACGTGTCGGCATTGCCGCAAACCGAGCAGATGCGCACCTTTTCGGCTGCCTCGGCAATGGCGCCCGCCAGCGGGATCAGCAGCTGGTCCTTCTTCTTGATCAGATGCAGGGCGGCGCGGCGGGCCGAGCGCGGCCCCAGCCCCGGCACCTTGGCCAGAAGCTGGATCAGGCGTTCGATCTCCGGACCCGTGATTCGCTTGGACATGGCCCTGATTTAGTGCGTTTTACCCGCAAATGAAATCGCCGCGGGCGCGCATCGCTTAATCGGCTTTAAACCTTTGTAAACCATAATCGGGCCGATTGGGTGCGATCGAGGAATAAGGCGATGAGCGAACCGGTTGTCCGCGTTGCCACGGCAGGCGACCGCGAGGAATTGGAAGCCCTGATCGATCTCTGTTATTCGGTGATCTATCCGGGGTGGTACGAGGAAGAGCTTCTGAACGAAGCGCTGCCGGCGATGTTGCGCATCGACCCGAGGCTGCTGGCGTCGGGACATTACTTTCGCGCCTCGCTCGACGGCAAGCTTGCCGGCTGCGGCGGCTGGAGCCAATCCGCCCCGGGCGGGGAACAGACAGGCAAAGGCGGCCACATACGCCATTTCGCCACGCATCCCGACTTCATGCGCAAGGGCGTCGGCTCGGCGATCCTGGAGCGCTGCATTGCCGAAGCCCGCGCGGAGGGCCTGCAGAAACTGCAGTGCTTTTCCAGCCTGCCTGGCGAACCGTTTTATGCACGGCACGGATTTGCGACGATCGAGGAAGTGACGATCATGATGGGCGAAGGCGCGGCATTTCCGGCCCTGCTGATGGAGCGGGAGGTTTGAGGAACATGGTCTGGATTGAGCTCTCAGCGGACGTCGACTGTCCGGCCATTCTTGTATTTCGAAACCACCAATTGTCGCAATTGACGGACATCGGAAGTCCTGCGCGCGGGCAAGTCGGCCGGAGGAGTTACTTGGCGATTGGGCTGATAAGAAACGGTCCTACCTCGCCCGCAATGAAGTGCGTGCCGGCAACGCTGTTGCCGACGCCTTCAAATATCTTGAACACCGAAGCGCAAGTTTCAACTTGCTGGCCCTCGTGATCCCACTGGTCACAGAGTTGGTCATCGCGTGTACTGCTTCTGCCACGACGCCCTAGGGGTAGAGGACCGAAATCACCGATCTGTACTAGTGCACCGTCGGCTGATCGGAATTGCATCCATTCTTCAGAACTGCCGGGATTGATGTTGCGGCCTCGAACGGTTGCATCAAAAAACAAAACCGCAATTTGCCGGCCATCAAGACGAGCATTTTGCGAAGCCGGCAGGTAGCCTAGTGTTCTTCCTGCGATACCCGCTTCGCTCAGCCCCTGCGCCAAGCGCTTGAGGACGACCGAGTCGGCAAATGGGTAGCTATAGACTGTGGAAGCCAGGGTTGGCCTTTGCCAGGTAGTTTCTCGTGGATTGGTGAACTCGGCATTGACGATTTTCCAGACATGTCTCGGCCGGTCCGAATGGGCGTTGGCATAGGCATCAAGATAGCGGCGGGCGGTTTCAAGCCTGCCATCATTCGCAAATGCGGCGCCCAGCAGACCCAGTGCCTCCGTATGCGGATGAGGTGCCCGGTCCACGGCATTTTTTCCGTGTTCGATGGCATTGCCGATGTCACCCCGACCATAGGCGGCGAGCGCGAGCAGAAAAATCGGGCGGGACGGCGTAGCCGGGTTCAGGGCCAATGCCCGCCGTGCATGCGTCTCGCCGGTATCGTAATTGCCATTGTAAATGAGCACTTCCGCGTAGGTTTCGGCCGCCTGCGCGCTTCCAGGAGCGAATGCCATTGCAGATTTTGCAAATTCGATCGCAGCGCGATAGTCGCGGCGGCGCAATGCCAAACGAGATTCAAGTACCATGGCCAGCGCTGGCGAGTCGTCGTTGATGGCTGCGAGCAGGTATTTCAAGTGAAGATAGGCATCGAGCCAACTTGTTTCCTGGGCTTCAGCAAAGGCTTGTGGACCGAAAGCAAGATCAAACTGAATTGCCGCCATGGCGGCTTTCGCCTTGTCAAAACCAGGATCGAGGTCCAGCGCCCGCTGGTAGGACTTTGCCGCCTCGGCATGGCCATCCGGAGTACCCTCGAACTGAAAGGTCAAACCGCGTAGATAGTGGTCGTATGCGACGGGGTTGGAAGAGGCTGCCGAAGCGACCTCGCGTGGCTCGCGGCTCAGATGCTGTACCATGGCGGCTCCGACGCTGACCAGGCTGCGCTCCTGCAAAGTGGCCAAGTCGTCTCTTGATCCGCGGAAACTCTCAGCCCAGATCTGGGAGCCGCTGGCGGCTTCAACAAGCCACAGGTGAAGCACCAATTCCGGTTCGTTTGCAGACTGGCGAAGACGGCCGCGCAGGATGTGAGTCACGCCGTGTTGAACAAAGGTTCTGGGCTCTTCTTCGGCCAGTCGGCTGGCGCTTTCGCGATCAATCACCGACAGGTCGGACATGAATGCCAATTCCGTCGTCACATCGTCGGCCAGGCCGTGGGCGATTGCTGGGTCAGCGTTAGGCCCTGCGGTCTCAAAAGGAATGATCGCAAGTCGCATCGAACCTGGCCCGGCATCATGCTGCCCAACAATGCGGATCGCAGACAGGGTGACGGCCGCAGCAAGAAACAGGACGATTGCGGCGGCAGTCGCCAATGGCCATTTGCCGCGACGCCGTCCCGAGATCTGGTCACGCGCGAGGGCGGCCTGGAGACTACCGGCAGCGATGGCGTTTGCAAGTTGCATGGTGGGCTCGGAAGGAGAAGCATCGGACGCCTGTTTCAGCGCCGTCCTGCATTCCTCGAACTGACGCATTGCAGCCTCGGTTCGCCCGTTCCGGGCATGATGGCACATCAGGTGGCGATGCGCAGTCTCGTTCGATCGATCGATAGTCAACAGTTGGCGCGCCTGCTGCACGCTGGTCTCGTCGGGTTCGTGTCCGTGCAGGTCCAGCAGATGCTCACCGGCGCCAATCGCAAGGTTCTCCAGGCGCGAGCGTTCCAGCCTCAGCCAGTCGTTATAGGGTTCTTCGTTCAGATCCAAGCCATCCAGCAAGGTTCCATGGTAACGGAAGAGCGATGCGCATAGCGCAGTCGCCTCAGTGGATCGCGCCTCATCCTCGAACCGTTTCACATCGGATTCGATCCGGGACGGATCGAGCCAAACAAATTCGTGATCCGAACACAGAACAGACTCGCCGTTTGGAAGTTCCTTCCTTATCGAATAGACCGCCTGGTTCAGCGAATTGGCCGCCTGCCGATCGGCGCTGTTTCCCCACAACAATGTTGCAAGCTTGTCACGCGAATGGCGTTGGCCAACGCCCAGCGCCAGAAAGGCGAGCAGGGCCCGCATTTTTCGCGTACCGGTCACGCCGATTACCTTGCCGCCATATTGGCACTCGAAACCGCCCAGCAAGTGAAACTCGATGCGTTCCATTGGAGCATCATCCCGCCAGATACCGTTGCCAATCAAGCTCTTGGTGTCGTGCGCGCTGATATTTTTTGCGTTTTTGAGCCGAATTTGACCCGCACTTGACCATCAAATGAGCCGTCTCCCGCAGCTTTTCCATCGATTTGGCAATTATCTTTGGGAGAAGCACCATGAAGGAGCAGGCACTAGCGATGGTGGCAGCAATCGCACTCTTGGGGATCACCGCATCGGAATCGTCCGCCGAAGCAGACATCTCGCAGCGCGAAGCCATCGAAACTTTGGTTGACGAATTCAATCGCTGGATCGAGACACATACCAATCTTGCTGCCAAGCCCCTGTCTGGTGACAGGATTCGTTTCGTCACACTCGGCCAACGGATAATTGCTGACGGCGAACAGCATCTGGTTCATTCGCGAAACCGGGGGCTTTATGACCGCAACCGAGAAATCATTTACCTCGTGCGACCATGGGATCACGGCGATCCCTATGACCAAAGTATTCTGCTCCATGAACTGATCCACCATGCCCAGGTCGATGCCCGGCACTGGTACTGCCCGCAGGCGATGGAATGGGACGCATACAAGTGGCAGGAACAATGGCTGGCGACACATGACATCGAGCCGCAGTTCAACTGGACGGCGATCCTGCTTGAATCAAGCTGCTCAAAACGCGATTATCATCCGGATTGAGCCAGCGGCCATTCAATAGCCCAGGCTTCGCCGCCAGGCTGCAAACCGTTCTGTCAGCGTCGCGCCGTTTTGCGCCCAGAAATCGGCATCGGCAATGACACTGCGATTCAATCTGCTCGTTGTGGACGGCAGATGGGGAAGAATGTTCTCGCTGGTGTGGAACCAGGGTTCGCCTTCCTCGATAATGGCCAGTGCAGACCGGCGCATGGGACCGTAGGGAATCCATCGGGCTTGCGCTGCCTGTTGTTCGGGTTCAGAGACATGTGCCAGAAATCGCTTTGCGTTTTCGATGCCAGGTGCTCCCTTGACTATGACAAACCATTCTTCTTCCAGGACCTGCCCGTCGAATATGGTCTTAATAAAAGTCTCGCCCCGCAAGGCAGCCGAGCCGCTCCGCCCACTATAGGCGGTCGCCATGGCAACTTCGCCCGATCTTAGCATCTCGATGGGTTCCTCGCCTGCAGACCAGAACACAAGTTCACCCTTCAATGAAGACAACTTGCGAAAAGCCCGGTCTATGCCGGCCTCGGTCGACAATTCCTCGTAAATCCGTTCGGGCGGTACCCCATCGGCGACAAGCGCCATTTCCATATTGGCCTGCGGGAAGACGGAGATGGCCCGTTTTCCCGGGAACCGTTCCAAGTCGAAAAAATCGGCGAGCCCCTTGGGCCCAGAACCGGAAAACTTACGGGCGTCATAGGCAGTCAGCCAAGACCACAAAATATTGGGCCCGACGCAATCATTGGGCCGCTCGACAAGCAGGTCCTGATCAATGCCGTTTGAGGTGTAAAAATCCGCCGGAAGCTTTTCGAACAAGCCTTCCTCGCAGCCGACACGCGCGTCGTGTGCGAAAACATCGACCACATCCCAGCGCACATCGCCGCGTTCCACCTGGTCCCGGATTTCGGCGAGACCACCAGCATATTCTTCCCAAATTATGCTTACTCCGGTCTTGGCCTCGAACGGCAAACCGTAGGCATTTCTTTGGCTGCTCTCATAGGAACCGCCCCAACTCGTAACGGTAAGCTGCTCTGCCTTCGCCAAGCCTTGGGTGGCAATCAGGGCCGTCGCTGCAATCGTCATCAAAACTCGTGAATGCATAACCAAGTTTAACCCAAGGATCGTTTCGGGTGAACGCAAAATGCACCAAAGGCCGAGAATGGGTGCGTTGCAGGCAGACCGATGCGCGGTTTCCGTCGGGTGCACGCACCGACTGATTGAATTCGGATGTCCGGTTTGTCCGCATCGCCGGCATAGCGCATTCCAACCCTTATTCGCCTTCAGGCCTGACCTTGACCCACCCACCGGCGAGCGACTGAACTTTATCCACGCGTGCGAAACTTCCCCTATCCTGCCCGGTCAAACAGGAAACCGGGCATGGATTGGCAACAGGCGATCGAGAAAAACCGGGTGGCGCTTGCCGCCGTCGTCGCCGGTCTGATTGCGATGGCGCGGCAGGCAAAGACGCTACCGCGCCCGGTCCGGTGCACGATCTGTCGTATCCTGCGCCCGGCAGAATCGGCGCTGCGGCGGCTGATCGTCATAGTCGCGGCGGTCATTCGACAAAAGGCCCGGCAACAGCGTGAAGAGGCCGCGGAAAGGCCGCTGCCCGATTTTTCCAGCTTCGCCCGTACCGAGACCTTGCCCGCCTTCCCGCTGATCGATCCACGCAAGGTCCTTGGCGGGTTCGCGCGGCCGACCGGCGCCGCCACACCGCGCATCAGCGTTCCGGGAGTTTGCGAAGCCGCCCGGCCATCAGGCGCGGACGATACGCAAAATGCAGCCGCTCTCCGCCGCCGCATCAGGCGTTTCCAATACGCTCTTGCAAATTTGAAAAGACAGGCGCGGCGGCTGAACCGGCTGATGGCGCGGCGTTCAAAGGCCCCGCCCGGTCCCGGACGCATCGGGCCGATCCGGCCCGGCCATCCGCCAGGCTACCGGCGGCGCTCTCCCCATGAGGTTCACGCGATCCTCGCAGAGTGTCATTTTCTGGCGATGGAATATCGGCGAAAACCGCCGTGATTTGAGCCGTTGTTACCAACGATTTCCGCTGGCTGCGCTACCGGCGCGGTGACGCGCGGGCGAAACGCGCAACGCCTGTTTCAGAACGGCAGTTTCATGCCCGGGGGCAATGGCAGGCCGGCCGTCAGTTCGCGCGTCTTTTCCTGCATCGCGGCTTCGGCCTTGGCCTTGGCCTCGTTGTGCGCCGCCAAAATAAGGTCCTCCAGGATTTCGACATCGTCTTCCTTGAACAGGGACGGGTCGATCTTCAGCGATTTCATCTCGCCCCTACCGGTGAGCACGACAGTCACAAGTCCGCCGCCGGCCGAGCCGGTCGCCTCCATGTTGGCGATCTCTTCCTGCATTTCCTGGAATTTCGCCTGCATTTCCTTGGCTTTGCCCATTAGGCCCATAAGATCTTTCATGCATGTCTCCGTAGATTTCTAGAAATCGGGTTCATCGCCATCGTCAACCGGTTCGGGAGGAAGATCGGCGGCGTCATGTTCTTCGGCGACCGGCACGCGGACGTCGATCACCTTCGCGCCCGGAAATGCCGCCAGAATGGCGGCTACCGCCGGGTCGGCCTTCGCGTCGACAATCGCATCATTGCGCGCCCTCGCCTCTTCTTCCGCAAGCGTCGGACCGCCCTCCTCGCGGCTCAAGGTCACAAACCATTTGGCGCCGGTCCAGTCTGTCAGCCGCCGGGAAATTTCGCTCGGCAGTGATTTCGGTCCACCCTCCGCCAGCGATATGTCGAGGCGGCCCGGCACAATGCCGACAAGACGGACAAACTGCTTGAGTTTCACCTTGAACTGGATGTCGCGGTGTTTGTCGGCAAGCGCCGCAATATTGGCGAGCGACGTCACCGGAACGGTTTCGCGGACCGGTTCCGGCCCGGCATCGGGCGCCGCCGGCGGTTCGTATCGCTGCGGATCGGCTTCGACCAGGCGCATGGTCTGGCCGCCGCCGCCAGAGCCGCCTGAAACGGTGGTTCGGGATACTGCGCTGGCGCCGCCG
>JBFIBB010000073.1:0-13163 GCA_041582695.1 Rhizobiaceae bacterium | reverse complement strand
CGTGCTTCACTCGAACCCGCAGGGCTCAGTTGTCGAGGTGTGCTGCCAAGGCCAAGAAAGAGGTTCAATCCCACAATATTGTTGTTGGCGAATTCCCGATCTGAGAAGGATGTGATGCAATTTCGCGCCTTACACCGAAAGCCTATTTCCGGCCCCAGCGGAAAACGATGGAAATCGCCACGTTGACCGCTTTATCAATATCAAGTCCGCGGAATCCTACTCCGCGTGTCCGGGGTTCAAGTCCCTGTCCGGCTACCAAATTTTTCCATTAAATCCATATACTTGTAAGTTGTGCGCGTCCGGACACGGCTACTAGGTAAAATTCTCCGCCAGCTTTCTCCACGGCCGCGCTCTCTCGATCTGGCCCGCCAATGCGAACAGGGTGAATTCGTCCCCGTATCGGCCGGCAAAGTGACAGCCGACCGGCAAACCGTCAGGCGTTTGCGAGAATGGCAATGACATCGCCGGCTGGCCCGTAACATTGAACAGGTATGTGAACGGGATAAACGCCATCAGCCGCTGCATCCACAGTTCGACGTCGGTTATGTCGGAATCGTATTCTCCGATATTGGGTGGCGGCGTCGCGAGCGTGGGTGTCAACCATACATCGTAGCGTTCGAAAAACGCGGCAATCCTTCTCGTCTCACGCTGCAGATTCTGAAGTTGCGCTATGTAGTCACCCGCGTGCATTGATTGCCCGCGTTCCGCGATTGCTCGCGTCAACGGTTCGACCATGCCCGGATCAGGAAGCTTTCCACCGGTCTTGCGGGCGATGTTGACCATGGTGTTTGCCTGAAAAACGGCGGCAAAACCGCGTTCCATCACTTCGACATCGAAATCCGGCTCCGCTTCTTCGACCACGTGGCCAAGCGCTTCGCACAGTTTTGCCGCCTCAACAGTCGCTTTGGAGCATTCCGGGTCAATCTGGGTTCGATTAGGCGCGGCAGTCGAGAAGGCGATCCGCATTTTCTTGTCCGGATCGGCCGTGGCGGCGCTCAAATAGCTCTTTTCGGGCGGCGTTGTGAAATAGGGATCGCCCGGAAGCGGCCCCGCAGTGGCATCGAGCAGCGCTGCGCTATCGCGTACCGTGCGGCTCACCGCATGTTGCGCAGCCAGACCTGCCATACCCTCTCCAACATCGGGTCCGGCCGTGATACGCGCCCTGGTAGGCTTCAATCCGAATAAACCGCAACAGGATGCAGGAATCCGGATCGAGCCTCCGCCATCCGTCGCATGAGCCATCGGAACGATGCCAGCCGCGACGGCCGCCGCCGATCCGCCACTCGATCCGCCTGGCGAAAAATCCTTCCGCCACGGATTGTGCGTCGCTCCAAACAGATGTGGCTCCGTGACGGGTTGCAGACCGAATTCGGAGGTGTTGGTTTTTCCGATCGGAATCAATCCGGCCCTTTTGCTCCTGACGACGATCTCGCTGTCATGATCGGGAATCGTGCCGTCAGCATAAAGTCTGGACCCGAACGTCGTCGGCACGCCTGTCAGCGTTACGACCAGTTCCTTGAAAAGATAGGGAACTCCGGCGAAGGGTCTGCCAAACGAACCTTTTTCAACCAAAACTTGCGCCTCATCAAAAGTTGTCGTCACGATTGCGTTCAGTGCGGGATTTCTCGCCTCGGCCAATTCGATCGCGCGATGAAGGACTTCTCGTGGCGTGACTTCTTTCCGGATTATCAAATCGGCTAGGGCAAGCGCATCTAGGGTTTCATATTCTCCGTAATCGCTCGCCATTTTCATGGTCTCCAGTCTGCGCGCGGGCTCTCTTCCAGAGCCTCGACCACCGGGACCCGATCGGTTCCGAAACCGGCCCTAACGAGCGATCCGACCGCGAGAATCCCGTCGCTGATGTTCAGGCGCACACGACCATCCTGGCGGTGGTACATGTCCGGGTGTGCATCGAGAAACGCGGACGCCTCGGATTCGGGCCGGGATTCGAAACCGTCGATGAAGTGGTGCGCATTTTTTTCGACATGGCCAAGCCCGAGAACGCAAACGAGCGACAGGTCTTGATGCAGCGCGGTGCCTGGCTCGCACGTCAGGTCTTCCGCCGACATGAAATAGGTCTGCGTACCCTCCGCGGCATTCCAAGCGGCGCAGCGCGCATGGTTTATCAGCGATTTGTAGACGCCCTTGCAGACCTTTGTGGAAACGCCACGATATCCTAGCCTGCGCGCTTGAGGGAAAGCCGAAAGTGATCCGTCCGATTCGTCGATGATGACCGGAAGGTTGGCATCGAGCGCGACAACCGTTTCTGCGAGCGCATTGGCCCTGTCGATTGGCTGTTCTACATAGAGGGTAGAATCCATCAGGCGTTCAAGCGCAGGGTTGGCGCGAATGGCTTCCAGAAAAGCCCTGAATGCCTCGGCATTCGGGTACCGTTCATTGCCATCGAGCGTAACGTGATATGGCTGTCCGGACTTGTCCAAGACACCTGCGATCTTCTCGAGCCGTGCCAGATCGGCCTTTTCGTCTCCCGATATCTTGAGCTTGAAATACCGGTTTCCATAGAAGGCGATGACTTCCTCGAGTGTTTCCGGCAAGCCGTCATTGACCCGATCCGCCGAGGCGATGTCATCGCTGGTCAACGGATCGGCAAGACCGACCGTATGGCGAATGTGGATCGTTTCCGGATGTTTTCGGCTCGCGAACATCTGGGCCAGATCCAATTCGCTCAGATCCTCGATCACGGGGTGCGCGCAAAGACCGAAGAGATTGGACGCCATTGCTTCGAAAAAGCCGGTACCCTGAATACGGCACAAGGCATCCATGATCGCACGGTCGATCATCGACTGCCCGAAGCTGGCGATCAGCGGATTCAGCTTCTCGTTGGCGCAAGCTTTTTCGTGTGTGCCATGAAGCTCCGCAAACAGGCCGAAGGCCGTCGATTGCCCTGTCGAGAGGTAAGCCGACGATGCCAGTTCCACCGATCGCCGAAGCTGATGGTAGTTTTGTTCGTCTGTGAGCGCGAGATCCTTGTCGAACCATTTCGCACCGAGCGCCTCTGCGGAATACCCATAGTCTTCTCGTCCATCACTGGTCCGAATGCGCAAGCGCAAGATCAATTGCCGGCCTTCCGTCGCGGTCTTGACGCCGAAGCGGAACGGGATCCTCAGCCTGTAGGGACGTTCGAAAGCGCGGCAGTCCAAAACCGTTACGAGGGACGAATTCACGGGACTACACCTGCAGGCGTTTGGGCGACGCCCGAACCCTTGGTGAGAATTTCGTAGATATCGAGTGAATAGCGGCCGAATTCCGGAGACGCGCGCGTCTCGACCGTTCGAGGACGCGGGAGCGTGATAGGAACGATACTGGTAATTCGGCCCGGGCGCGCCGTCATGATGACAATCCGGTCGGAAAGGAAAACGGCCTCGGGTATGGAATGGGTGACGAACACGATCGTCTTGCGACCGCCATCGCCACCGGTCTCGCCCCAGATACGAAGCAGTTCGAGGTTCATCTCATCCCGGGTCATGGCATCCAGCGCACCGAATGGTTCATCCATGAGCAGAAGCGGTGGATCGAGCAGCAGGGCACGGCACAAGGCAGCCCTCTGCTGCATCCCGCCCGAAAGTTCCTTGGGATACTTCTGGACGAAATCACCCAGGCCGACCAGATCGAGCAGTTTGTGCGCCCGTTTGCGGAACGAGCGCGGGCTGAGGCCGGCAAGTTCGGCCGGCAGAAGCACGTTGTCTAGTATCGTTCGCCAGCGCAGCAGAACCGCCGCCTGGAACACCATGCCGACCTTCGGGATTGGCCGCGTGACTGAAACCCCGTCGACGGTAATGGTGCCCGACGTCATTGGCCGCAATCCCGCAATGACCCTCAACAGGGTCGACTTGCCGCAACCGCTCGGACCAACGACAGATATGAATTCCCCGTTGCTGACGTCGAGGTCGATATCGCGGAGTGCCTCGACCGGGCCACTGGCCGTTTCATAGACCATTCCGACCCGGTCGATTTCGATGATACTCTTCAAGATCCGCCGCCTTTCAGAGGATCGTCAGTTCGGCATGTCTATCTTGGTCAGGAATTCCGTCGTAAAGACCTCCTGACAACTGACTTCCTTCGGCAACCCCATATAGGTGTTCACAAGGTCGACCGAGGTGCACATCTTTTCCTCCTCGATCCAGCCGATGCCGTTTTCGCGATAGCGTTCGGTATCCATCAACTGAAGCCCCATACGCAGATTGGCGCCGATCAGGACTTCATCGATTTCGGGAACTCGCTTCTTGAAGATGGCCATGGCCTCGTCCGGATTGGCCATGACATCGCGCCAGCCCATATAGGCGGCTTCAAGAAACTTCTTGAGTGCTTCCGGCCGCTCGGTCATGGTCTTGTCGCTCGCGATGATCGACATGGAGTACATGTCGAAACCGTGTTCCGACCAAGGCATCATCACGACATTGCCCTGACCCATCGGCTTCTCGTACAGAGGCAGGCCGGTGGTGTAGTCTGCAACCGTGTCCACCCGCTTTTCGGCCAGTGCGGCAATCTTGGCGGCGGGTTCGATGTTAACCCACGTCACCTTGCTTTCATCGATATTGTTCGCTTTCGCGAATGCCGGCCAGACCTGCCGTTGACCGTCGCCCGGAGGCGCCCCGATCGTTTTCCCTTCCAGATCTTTCGGATTGGTGACGGGATTCTCCTTGCTGGAGAAAATGTTAAGCGGCGTCTTGTCGAACACCATCCCGACGATCTTGATCGTCGTTCCGCGTGCCCGCGAAGCGATAACAACGCCACTGTCGGCCAGTCCGACATCGGCCGCTCCGGTATCGACCTTGGCCGACGAATCGCCCGATCCCTTTGAGTTCTCGAGCGTCACATCGAGGCCGCGATCGGAAAAGTATCCCTTTTCAAGCGCAACCCAGTAGGCGGCGTGGTCGCCAACCGGGAACCAGTTCAAGGCGACCTTGATTTTTTCTTGGGCCATGGCGGGAACCATCAGAAAGCCCATGATAGCCGTTCCGGCGACAAGTTTTCTGAGCATGCTCATTTCTCCTCTCTGTTATTTTCATTGTTCATTGCCCTCCGCCCACGGAGCGACGATGCGCGACAACGCGCCGACGGCACCGAAAAGAACAAGTCCCAGGACGGAAATCCAGACCAGCGCCCCGAAGGCCAGAGGCGTGTTCAGACTGCTCTGGCTAGTGATGATCACATATCCTAGGCCACTTTGCGAGGCGACGAACTCGCCGACAATCACGCCAACGACAGCGGCGGTGGCCGTGACCTTCAGGGAACTCAGGATATAGGGGTAGGCGTTTGGAATGCGGATCTTCGCGAACACCTTCCATTTCGGAGCGTTGAAGACGCGCCCAAGGTCCAGCATGTCGTCCTCGATCTGGGTGAGACCGACCGCTGTATTGATGACGACCGGAAAAAATCCGATCAGGGCACCGATCCACATGTTGGGAATGATTCCGTATCCGAGCCACAGCAGAAACAGCGGAGCGATGGCGACTTTCGGCAGCGTGTTCACGAACACAAGGAACGGCATTAGTGCGCGACCGACGATGGTGGACCAGGCGATCATCGTGCCAAGCAGGATCCCCCCGATTGCCGCGATCATGAAAGCGCCGAAGATCGCGGTACCGGTAACGATGATATGTCCGGTCCAGTCGATCTGGCTGGAGGTCAGCGCCCGCGCCACCGCCGCCGGACTAGGCAGAAGATATTCGCGAAGGCCGAGGAACGAGACCGCGAGTTGCCATAACACCAACAGGCCTAGGAACATCACGGCCGCCGGAAACCACTCGGTCAATTTGGCGCTGACCTTGTTCAAAGTGTCACCTCGACTGCGTTGCGCCTGATCCATTTCTCATCGACCTCGACTCCTAAGCCGGGACCTTCCGGCAACTCGACCGAACCACCACCTTTCCAGATGCGTTCTGAAAGAAACGGGGTATCGATGTACTGCGGGCCGTTCAGTTGAAGCGGCGAGATATCGAACGCCGCCGCCAGATGAAGGCTCGCGGCCAGACCCAGGTCGGTTTCCGTAAGCCCCGACATCGATAGCCCTATACCACCGGCTTCCGCCACCTGACACAATTGACGTGAATGGTGATACCCGGTGTTGCGCTGCACCTTGGCGACGGCAACCCCGATGGCGTCGGCCCGCATGTATTCGATCAGGTCCGCGACGCTTCGAAGCGATTCATCGATCCCGATCGCCAACGGGCTACTACCCACCAGGCGACTGTAGCCGGAAATGGCGAAACCGTTCAGTGGTTGCTCGAGAAGACCGACATCGTGGGCGAAAAGGCGCCGGGCCATCCGCATCGCGGCGGCAAGCGAATATCCGCGGTTGGCGTCCGTCATTACCGCACATCGTCCGACCGCCTTGCGGGTATCGGCAACGATGCGAATGTCGCCATCCTCACCATGCATGCCAATCTTGACATCGAAAGCGTCGTAACCGGCGTCGATCCCTTCCTTTGCCAATGCTTCCGCCTGCGAGGGTTCGCTGACGGAAATCATCCACGACAGATCGAATTTCTTGCGCCGGCAGCTGCCGAGCATCTTGTAAATGGGGATACCGAGAGCCCGGCAATATGCATCGTGGGCTGCGATATCGACAGCCGACTTGGCAAGAGGCGATCCGGTCGTCACGCCTGGCGCGATTGCCCGGTTCATGCGGCGGTGCAAACCATCGAAATCCCATAATTCGGCGCCTTCGACAGCAGGCGCGATGTATTTCGTCAGCGTACTGACGATGGTTTCCGTCGTTTCATAGGTCCATTTCGGCGTCGGTGTCGCTTCGCCCCAGCCGACATGACCTCCGTCGGATTCCAGTCGGACGAAAACGCGCGGTGACGGAGTACCGGGTTCGCCAGCCACACCGCCCGCGATCAGGAAGGCCGTGCGGAACGGAAACTCGACGACGAATATCTCAATCCCGGCGATCTTCATCTAGCCCAGCCACCGCTCGATGTTCTCCGCCACGAAGCCGTCGTCAGACAAATCGGCGTGCTGAACCAGCACTCGGTCAATCTTCTCACGCTGCCCAGGGCCCAGGTCTTCGTCCGGATCCAGACACCATATTCCGTCGAGCAAACCCTGCCGCCGCAATACTTCGTGACAGCCAGCTATGCAGCCGGCAAAATCATTCGCGACGTCGAAAAAGGCCGCATTGCAGTCGGTGACGCGGCTGTCGAGCGCCAGCAATTCATGCGAGCAAGAACGGTTCTTGGCGGCGGCTCTGCACTTGCCGAACAAGCTAACGGCCGTTTTTGTCCAAACCGACCAGTGCCCCAAAAGCCCTCCGACGAACCGGACCTCAACAGGCTTGGCTTCACGCATGACATGGAAGGGTGTTACGAGATCAAGGACAATGTGATCGTCATTTCCAGTATAGAGGGCGATGCGGTCTTCAGCCCCCGCCTCGACAAGACCGCGAATCACGTCGAGTGTGCGGTACCTGTTGAACGGGGCTACCTTAATCGCGACAACGCGCGGCAAACTGCAGAACCGGGTCCAGAATTCGGCATCCAGTTTCAAACCGCCGACTGCCGGCTGCAGATAAAAACCGACCAGGGGTATTTCCGCACAAACGGCCTCACAATGTTCGATCAATGCATCGTTGGACGCGTTTTTCATTGCGGCCAGGCTCAGAAGACCGGCGTCATATCCGAGCGAGACCGCCGTCCGCGCCTCTTCCACGGCCTGTTTCGTCGGCCCGACGATGCCCGCGATTAGCGCGACCGGCCGTTCCGACCACTCCCTTGTTGTTTTCGCGGCCAACCCCAGCACGTCGTTGTAAAGGCCAGCATCGCGGATCGCGAACTGCGTCGTGTGTACACCGACTGCCAACCCTCCTGCGCCAGCATCGATATAGTACCTAGAGAGCGCCCGCTGCCGTCGCTCATCGAGAGACCGGTTCCGGTCAAGCGCCAGTGGATGAGCCGGGATCACGGTACCTTTGCGGATTATATCGAGCGCCTCGGCGTACATCATCCAAACTCCGGACCGGCGACCGCAAACAGGCGCGCAGGCTCACCGAACGGCTCTTTGCGACCCAGAGCCATCCGGGCAAAGCTGCGCTGAATGGAAAATTTCCGATCGCGTAGCCAGTTGCCAATCTGACCCCAGCGTTGCGGGATGTCGATAAAGATGGCAATGCCAGGCGCGATCAGCCTTTCGAGTAGATCGACCGCTTGCTCTTCATCCAACGCGACAACTGGTCCGGCCTGCCAGGCGCGCCGGCCGCGCCGGAGCATGCCGAATGCCGTTTTGTCGCCCGATATCGCGATAGTGTCGGACCTGCCGAGAAAATCGCCGATCAATGAGGTCCGACCCGCTCCGAAAGCTACCTCATCGAGTTGCGCTACATGTTCTATTTCGGGTCTGGCGGTTTGTAGCTCGGGCGCCTTGTCCGTCTCGCCGGCTATCTCCCAACGGTCGAAACGGAACTGCGGCACAAACCCCTGCAGCGAATAGACCGGTTCACCTTGCTCCGTTGCGTCCAGAACCGGTATGCGGCCGTCTTCGCGCAGCATGGCAATGCAACGCTCGACCAGGTTCGTCGCCAATCCCTTACGACGCCAGACGCCGGTCACGATCACCATTCCGATGAAGCCGAATGGTCCGGAATAGGGAAGCGCGGCGGCTGTCGCGATGAGCGCTCCGGAATTGTCCCGGAACCCGATCGTCTTTCCGTTGACGATGAAATGGCGCCAATCCTCCTCGACCTGGTTCCAACCCGTTTCGATCGACAGCGAGATCGCTTCCTTTTCGTCGCCGGCTTGCAGCGTCACCAGGCGGGGCGCGTCAGAACCTGCCATCGCGGACCTCGAATTTCGTCGGTTTGTTCAAGCTTGGCATATCTCGCGAAACCCAGTCGGCAACCCAGTCCAGCATGATTCCGGTCGGGACTTTCGGATATCCGAACAGTCTCGTCGCTTCGGAGCTGTTTGTGAGCCAAGCCGTCTCTGCCTCGTTCCCGCAGAGATTTGGCTTGACGCCGAGACGTTCTGCAAGCTCGCTGACCAGCCATCGAACCGACAGGGTTTCCGGTCCGCTTACATTGATTGGACTGGCCGGCGCCGTGCAGTGCTTCAGGCAGCGCAAGGCCTGCGCATTCGCGTCACCTTGCCAGATGACGTTGACGTGCCCCATCGGCGTCAGGTCGATCGTCTCTTTCGCCTTGACGCGGGTCGCAAGGTCATGCAGCACGCCATACCGCAAATCGATTGCATAGTTCAGCCGGAAAAGTCTTCCGGGGGTCGAATGAAGGCCAGAGAAATACTCGAACATTCGTTCGCGCCCGAGACATGATTGCGCGTACTCGCCGAGTGGCCCCGGTGGCGTATTTTCCATCGCACCTTGGCTGAATACATCGACGAGCGGATATATGTTGCCGGTCGAGAACGCGACGATCCGACTTTCGCGAAAAGCCGAAGCGACGAGCGCCGGACAGTGGACGTTCATTGCCCAGGTCAATGGCTGGTTACCGCTGGCACCGAACTTCATGCCGGCCATGAAGATCACGTTCTTGAGTTTTGGAAGCGCGCGGATCTGCTCCTCGTCGAGAAGATCTGTCTGAATGGTCTCGATACCCCAGTCTTCCATCCGTTCGCGAACAGCCGGATCGCTAAATCGCGCCACACCCACGATACGCTTCTCGGGAGCCGCATTGCGGGCGAGCCGGGCAAGCGTGGGACCCATCTTTCCCGCAGCACCGAGAATGATGATGTCGCCATCGATGTCACGAAGATCGTCGACAAGCGCCTCGTCTGGGGCCGACAAATAGGAGTCCAGCTCCTCGATATCGTCAATCCGTTCCGGCCAAGACGGCTTTGCCATACCGCCGGTCTCGCCTCTGGATTGGCCGTTGATTGAACCCGGCCGGGTCATGCTTCCTCCCAGCCCCCGTTGCAATTTCAAAAGCGTACATTGCCCCCGAAAAGTTTTCAACTATTTGGTTGAAAGTTCGCGGTTTGCATCTTCCATGCAGGCACGAATGCGGGCCAGGGCGTTACGTGTCGAGGCGACCGGCGGGGCCAAGTGCGGCTCGGCGGCGATTGCGCCCGTATAGCCGTCCCGTACCAGGGCCGCGATTTGGCCGTCCCAGTCGACATCCCCATGTTCAACGATTTCCCAGCTCCCACCGGCAAGGCATTTCACGTCTTTGAAATGCACGTTTTCGATATGCGCTCGTATCCGGTCGTATCCGTCCGGAAATGCGCACTCGCCGTCTATTTGCGCGTTGGCGGGATCCCAATTGACTCCGACCTTGTCCGGACCGATCCGTTCGATCAGGTCGACCGTCGCCGCGCCGGTGTTTGCCCAATGACCTTCCTCGTTCTCGATCAGTAGCCTGAGCCCGTTTGTGGAGGTCATCTCGGCTGCAGCTGCGATCGCGTCTACGACGGCAGCAGGCGCATCACCGGTCTGTCCGCCCCGCTCGAAGCTGAACGCGATGAGGTAGGGGGCTCCGACCTCCAGAGCGAATTCGATCGTTTCTGGCAGCAGGGCATGGAGATGGTCCCGCATGCTGGAGTCGGCCGATGACCATTCGTCGAAATTCCGTTTCGCCATCCAGCCCAAATTGGACTGTTTTGGCGCCGATCCGGGAAACGGTATCTTGAAGAGGCCGGATGATATCGCCGTTATGGTAATGTCAAGTGAGCGAACGAGCCGGATCAGCTCATTGCGCATGAATGTCGACACACGGGGAATCCTTTTCGAACCCACGCCGCGCAACTCGAACTGGGAAACGCCCCATTCGAGTCCCAGTTCGAACGATGTGGCGGGATCGCCGGACAGTTCGTCGGTTATGATACTGATGTGCAAACGGTTTCTCCCGGGCGAAGGCCTTCAGGTTCGCAATCCGTTGACTATCATGGCAACGATGTGTTCGCGATAGTGCCTTATGGAGCTTTCGGAATTGAGGTCCCTCCCGAATATCGCCGACATCGTCAGGCCGTTCGCAAAATAGAAAAAGGTCATCCCGGCGATCGAGACATAGAGGTTGAGCGGATCGACGCCAGCCCGGAAATCACCTTGGCTGACGCCTCGATCGAGCGTTTCCGCGATAATCGCAAGCAACGGCGAGTTGGTCCGTTTCGCGAGTTCAGATTTGTGGAGATGCCGCGCTCCATGCGCATTCTCGTCCGCCAGCAGTCTGATGAATTCGCGATGCTCCTGCAGGTAATCGAGTGAAAACTCGACCAGGCGCCGCATGGCTTCAACAGGCGGCAACGCGCTCAGATCAAGCTCTTTTTCGCGCTCGCGGATTTGTGAATACGTCTCTTCGAGAGCCGCTCGGTACAAATCGTCCTTGGATCCAAAATAGTAATAAACCAGTTGCTTGTTTGCCTTGGCGCGCGTGGCGATGCGGTCTATTCGTCCGCCCTTCAGGCCGTATTCAGCGAACTCGGTTTGCGCGGAGGCGAGAATCGAGGCCTTTTTTGCCTCTGGGTCGCGGCGTGCGCGTCTTCGGTTCTTTCCGACGATGTTGCTTGCAACCACCATTCAACTCTTGCCCGTCCCATTCATGTCCAGCAAACCACGAAGATAACCGATTGCACGGGCAGCGCATAACGGACCGTCGGGATGGTAGTCAAACGGTTCGATCGCAGCATCATGCGAATAATCGAGCGACCGAAGCGTTTCGACGACCGAGGCGAAATCAGTGCTGCCCTGTCCGGGGCCGCGCTTGTTGTCATCGTTGAAATGGATGTGCGCAATGTTCCCTTTCGGTATTTCGCTGGCGATTATGCTGGCCGGATCATGGCCATTCCCTGCCGCAGCATAGCAATCGATCATCGTTGCCAAGCTGCTGCACCCGAGCTGTTCGATAATTGCTCTGGCCTCAGAAGGTTCGTTGATGAAACTGGTATCCGCATGCGAAAGCGGTTCGATGATGTAGGTCATATCATTGTCCGCGGCCGCTTTCCCGACGGCATCGAGATAGACCATTGCGCTCTCGCGGCCATGAGCCTCCTCACCGGGCGACATAATCCTCTGCGCTGGCGAGCCATGAACCAAATAGCGACCGCCGAGTTCAGCGCAGATCCTCGTCAATTGTTTGCCGAACTCGATCGTTCTGCGCAATGTGACTCGGTCAGGCGACGTAATCGATAGACCTTGGGGGACCGCAAGCAGCCAATGCAGTCCGGCGATTTCGACGCCTTCCTGGTCTGCGATACGGCGAAAATTCGCCAACTCGGCTGATGTCAAAGACCCGGGGTCGCCGGCGAGCGTGAATGGTGCCAGTTCCAATCCGTCATATCCGGTTTGGCGGGCAAACACGCATTGGTCGACGAAGCTCAGATCCCTGATAACCTCATTGCAGAGATTGATTTTCAGGCCGTCCTCCTAAATCCGATATACCGAACACGCACCAAAAAAATCTAGCAAAGTATGGTCGCCTTTGTAACCGAACAGAGGACCTCCTGCAGCTATACGGTTTTCGGACTCCGCTTTTCGGGAAGCAGCGTGCTTATGACTAGAGCGACAACCGATACGATAAGCATGGCGGCGAATGCCGCGTCGTAACTGCCGTAAAGATCAAAGCTAATCGCCCCGGCATAGGCTCCGAGACCGCCTGCCATCTGGTGGATCATGACGATCAGGCCGCTGATCACACCGAGGTTGACCATGCCGAACGCATCGCGGACAAACACTACGGTGAGCGGTGCTGTTTGTAGAAAAGTGAAACCGTAGGCCAACCCGAAAACGAGGATGGCGGTATCACTCTGATTGGTCATGATCAGGACGAATATGCCCAGCCTCAAGATGAAGCAGGACAGCATCACAATTCTCGGTGAGGTCCAATCGCTCCACACTCCCGAAAGGATGACACCGGCGACACTCGCCAGCCCCATGAGAGCGAGAAGATTTCCCGCAAGAAATTGCGATATCCCACGATCCTGCGCGAATGCGACGACGTGGGTTGCGACGAAGAAATCCTGGAATCCGCAAATCGCGTAAACAAATACAAGCCACCATAGCGCTCCCGTGCCCGCTGCTGCCTTAAACGGCTTTTCAACCACGGGCGCTTTTGTCGAAAGCTTCATTCCGAGAGTGGAACTACCTGAAGGCAAGAGGAAAAATACGATCGGCAGAAGCAGCAGATTGGCGATTCCGAGCCAGACGAAAATCCATCGCCAGTCGACCGTTGCCACGAAGGCCGCCATCACTCCGAT
>JBFIBB010000072.1:0-13190 GCA_041582695.1 Rhizobiaceae bacterium | reverse complement strand
CCCTGGCGCAAGGCAGCCGCCTACAACCTCGACCGGATGATGGTCCACGGCGTTCGCAGAGCCGCTGAAATGCGTGAGGTGGCGCTGACAGTCCGGGGTCTCGGGTTCGACGGTTCCATGAGCGACGCTGCCGCCGGATGGCAGCAGGCTATCGGTGAACTGGGCCTTTCTTCGACCGAAGGCGAGTTCGAGGCTCGCGCCGATGCCATCCTGCGTATGCTGGAACGCCGGTAATCGCACTGGTCGCATTCAAGCCGCCCTCGTGACATTCCGACGCGCCGACGGCGCAATCATGAATCCGTCGAAGAAACCGGCGATTTCGTCATAGGCGTCGATCGGCAGCACATGGGCGACATATTGATCGGGGCGCACGATGACGATGCAACCCCGGTCGCGGTCTATGCCGCGCAGATCGAAAATGTCCCGGCCGGATTTCAGGTCCGGGCAGAACATCTTCTCGTAGTCGATGAGACCGAGTTTTCCTTTCCGCGGCAGCAGAAACCCGGGCAGTTTCTCAAGTGAGAGGTCGCGGCAGTTCTGCTGGAAAATCGCGCGTACATCGATAACGGAATCGGGGTCTGCATCCGGTGCGGTATATTTCACTACCGGCGAGGCGCCGTCGTTCGATAGAAAGCCACAAAGACGGGCCATCGCCGAATTGCCGTCGTCCGGATTTTCTTTTGGAGCGAACGCGAAAAGTCGCCAGCGCGCGTCTGCCTCGACGGTATGACCGAGTTCCATCGGCTTGGCGTCGGCGAGGCGAATGACCGGCGCTGAGTGGAAACGCGCGCCGATGCCAAAACCTTGCGCAAGTTCCTGCCACGCTCCGGCGCCCGTCAGGACTGACGGCGCGTAAGTCACTGACATTCCTGCCGTATAACGTCCGTGCTCGATGAAGTAGCGTTGGAATTTCGGGGTTTCCACCTCCTCGCCAACGCTTTCTTCCGGCCGTTCGCTCATGATCCGCGACCACTCCCGGTCGAAATCGATCAGGTCCTGCGCGACCGCCTGGCGCTCGGCCGAGTAGCTGTGCAGTATTTCCGGCGGGCAACGGCCCCGCAGCACAGAGGCGAGCTTCCAGCCGAGATTGAAGGCATCGCCCATCGACACGTTCATCCCCTGCCCCGCTTTCGGGCTGTGGGTATGGCATGCGTCGCCGCAGATGAAGACATGCGGCAGCCTCGCCGCGATCTGATCTTCCGGAACGTCATCGAACTTGTCGGTGAGCCTCTGGCCGATTTCGTAGACGGACCACCAGGCGACTTCCTTCACCTTGATCGAATAGGGTTTCAGAATGCGTTGCGCCACCGCGATGAGTTGTTCGAGCGTAATGTTGCGGTCGGCCGCCCGTTCGCCTTCCTTGAGCTTGTCGAGCTCGATATAGAGGCGCGTCAGATAGCCGCCTTCCCGCGGAATGATGACGATATTGCCCTCACTTGCGGACTGGATCAGCGTCTTCAGCCGGATGTCGGGAAAATCGGTGACGGCAAGGACATCCATGACTCCCCAGGCCTGGTTTGCCGAATCGCCGAAGAGTTCGCGGCCGATCGCCTTGCGAACTGCGCTGCGCGCCCCGTCGCATCCCACCACATAGCGGGCCCGGACGGTCTCGCTTTCGCCCTCATGGCCCGTATCGACCCGTTCGAGCGTCACCGTAACTGGATGGTCGCCGCCATCGGGATCGATGGTGAGATCGACCAGTTGGCGCGAATAGTCCGGCACAAGCCGCGACGGCGAATTGCGCATGACGTCGAGATACATGTCGTGCACCCGCGCCTGGTTGAGGATGACATGCGGCATCTCCGACAGCCCGTCTTCCACATCCTGAATGCGTCCGTTGCGCACGATATTGCCGGGCTTCGCCGGATCGGGCTTCCAGAATGTCGTCTCGTTGACCCAGTATGCCTGTTTTAGAACCTTCTCCGCGAAACCGAACGCGTTGAACATTTCCATCGAGCGGCAGGAGATACCATCTGCCTGGCCTTTTTCCATGGGACCGGCTTTCCGCTCGACGATCCGTGTGCTGATTTCGGGAAATGCTGACAGCTGCGCAGCAAGCGTCAGGCCAGCCGGACCGCATCCGACAATGAGCACGTCGACCTGGCCGGGCAGACCTTCTCCCTGGTGTTCACGGCCCGTTGCGGCATCGAGGATTTCAGGATCGCCCGGCCTGAACCCATTGAGGTGATACTGCATGGGCCTGCTCCTCCATCGCGGAAATTAATAAGTCAACATATTATATTTTCCCGGATCGCGCAAAGAAAAAATAAGTCGTCTTATTATTTTTGCGCTATATGCTTGTTCCCAAGCGCCAAACAAGGCTTTCACAGCCCGGAGGATGACGGGCAAAGGAGACTAGATGTCCGATTTCTCTACCATGCCGGGCCATCTGATACGGCGCTTGCATCAGCTTTCGACGCATGTGTTCCTTCAGCGTATGCGCGAAGCCGGCTCAGATCTGACGCCGGTTCAGTTCGCCGCCATGGATGCGCTGCGCCATCATCCGGGAATCGACCAGGCAGGCCTTGCCGAGAAGATCGCGAAGGACCGGGCCACGATTGGAGCCGTAACAGACAGGCTGGTACAAAAGGGGCTGTTGTCGCGGGTAGTGAGTCGCCACGACAAGCGTGCTCGTGAACTCCGCCTGACCGATGAAGGCAAAAAGGTGCTGGCGGGACTTCTTCCCGTGGTCGAGAACCTGCAGAAGGAAATCCTGCCGGGGCTGGACGAGCACGAATACCGGCAGTTTCTGGCGCTGGCGTCAAAGGCCGCGAAGGCGTCCGGACAAACGGGCGAAACTTAGCTATAGGCAAGTCTTGCCGTCTCGGGCACGGTGCGAATGCTGAATGTCAAAATCCTAGAGCCAATTGGCGACTGCGTGAAGACTGTTTTCTGCTTTCGCTGCATTCTTGAAATTGGCGTCGAATAGCGTCACGCGATTCCGCCCGAGGTTCTTGGATGCGTAGAGCGCCTGATCGGCTTTCATGTACAGATCGGCTCCGGAACTCGCCGGCGGCATCGAACTAACACCCACTGAAACTGCGATCCGTCCTGCAGGAACTTCCAGGCCGGCATGGCGGAAACCGCTGCGTTCCACTGCTTCCCTCAGGCGCCGTGCAATTCGCAGTGCAGCCGCCGGGTCGGCTTGCGGCAGCAACACGGCAAATTCCTCGCCACCGGTTCTGGCAACAGCGGCGTCATCGCGCATGTTGAACCTGATCAATCTGGCGACATCGCGTATCACCGCATCGCCGAATGGGTGCCCGTAACTGTCGTTGACCTGCTTGAAATGATCGATGTCGATGATCAGCAAGGCTGCGTTTTCCAGTTCGGCGGTTCCGACTTTCGCGAGGCGGTCGTCGAATGCCCGCCGGTTCCACACGCCAGTTAGAGGATCGGTTTCAGCAAGATGCTTGTATTCGTCGAGCGCCGATTTGAGGGATTCAAGCTCGTTCAGGTTTTCGATCATGGATGCCAGCGGTTGCTGCGCGTCGTTGAGAGTCGATCCGGTCGCGCGGACAAGCGTGTCTATGACCGGACGTAACTTGTCTGGAATGCCGTTTTCGCTCTCGTGGGCGCCCCGTCCCCCTTTCTCGGACCGGTCGCCCAGCTCCGGCATCGAATTCTGCTCGTCTTTCAGAACTTCGATAATGTGCCGGATTTTTTCGTCGAGAACGGCGCGAACACGCTCGACAACGGCGTGTCCGTCTCTGTTCCCGTAATGTTTGGCGTAGAGCTCGTCGAGACGTTCCTGCGACACCTCGCAGCCCAAACCCCAGAAATCGGAATTCAGCTCGGCATTGGTTCCCGTTAGCGCATCGTAGAACAGTTCATAGTTTCGTGGAATGCCCTGAACGCCGAGCCTCTGCATTGCATTCGCGATGCGCTGTCCGATCGGCGCCGGCTTCCGGGGGCGCGGGATTGACTGCTTATCCGCGATTTCGTCCATCTGGTTTGGGCTCAGTAAATCACGGGACGCCGACCGGGGCCCCCAATACCGGTCCGTCCAATTAGTTTCGTATAAAACCGATGTCACAGATTTCAGAAGAAACCATTAATACCGGTGCTGGTTCCGGGATATGGTTAAAATTTTAGATTGTATTGCAGGAATTTATTAACTGCCGCCAAATTGGCGTTCGGAAACGTCAATCGACCGCAAGAGACGGCTTTCGTTCGCGCAATCAGTCCGGAATGCTGGTCTGGAGCGCCAAGGCGTGAAGTACGCCACCCATATTGCCCTTCAGCGCGTCGTAAACCATCTGATGCTGCTGAACGCGCGATTTGCCGCGAAAACTTTCCGCCACTACCTCTGCCGCATAGTGATCGCCATCGCCGGCCAGATCGCGGATCGTCACTTTCGCATCCGGGATTGCGGCTTTGATCATCTTTTCGATGTCATGCGCGTTCATTGGCATGGCCGCTTCTCCTTCACTCACCCATGAAGCGCGGAAACCAGGACTCGTGCGCCGCCTTCATTTCATTCAAAGATATGGCACGGGCTTTGCCGAGTTTCAATTCGCTCCCGCCGGTCGTGCCGATCCGGAATGCGGATACGCCTGCCTCCGCCGCGCGTGCTACCGCCCGCTCCAGATCGCCGGTTGGCAGGCTTACCACATACCGGCCCTGATCCTCGCCAAAGAAACTCGCGGCGGGATTGTCTGCCTCCGGTTCGCCAACCGTCGCGCCGATGCCGCCGGCCATCGCCATTTCCGCGATGGCCACGGCAAGCCCGCCAGAAGCGCAATCGTGCACTGCCGTCGCCAAACCGTCACGGATGAGCCCGCGAACCAGGTCGCCGGCGCGGCGTTCGTGGTCGAGGTCCACATGTGGCGGAGGACCGTCCGAACGGCCGTGAATTTCTGCAAGCCAGCCCGACGAACCGAGATGCGTGCCCCATTGCGGTGGAGCGCCTACTAGCAGGATCGCCTCGCCCTCGGCGGCGAACGCCGTCCGAGCCATCTGCGACCAGTCGTCGATCAGCCCAACGCCGGCGATGGTCGGCGTCGGCAGGATCGCCTCGCCATTGGTCTCGTTGTAGAGCGAGACGTTGCCCGAGACGATCGGGAAATCGAGCGCCCGGCAGGCTTCGCCTATGCCCTGAACAGCACGCACCAGTTGCCCCATGGTTTCCGGCCGCTCCGGGTTTCCGAAATTGAGATTATCCGTCGCCGCCAAGGGTTTGGCGCCGGTTGCTGTCATGTTGCGCCAGCATTCTGCGACCGCCTGCTTTCCGCCCTCGAACGGATCTGCCTGCACATAGCGCGGCGTGACATCGGAGGAAAAGGCAAGCGCCTTGCTCGGGTGCCCGTCGACGCGCACGACACCGGCGTCGCCGCCCGGAATTTGCAGCGTGTTGCCCTGGATAAGCGTGTCGTACTGCTCCCACACCCAGCGCCTGCTGCAGCCGTTGGCCGATCCGAGCAGCCGAAGCACATCGCCGGCTATATCGCTCCCGGGCAGGTCCCGGTAATCAAGCGGCGCCCGCGGCTTCGGCTCTGCCCACGGCCGGTCATATTCTGGCGCCTCGTCGCCGAGTTCCTTGATCGGCAGATTGGCCACCTCTTCGCCCTGGTGGATGATGCGGAAACGCAGGTCGTCGGTCGTCTTGCCGACAATGGCGAAATCCAGCCCCCATTTGCGGAAGATCGCCTCGGCCTCGGCCTCCTTTTCGGGCCGCAGAACCATCAGCATGCGTTCCTGGCTTTCCGACAGCATCATCTCGTAGGCGCTCATGCGCTCCTCGCGCACTGGCACCCGGTCGAGATCGAGTTGGATGCCTAGATCGCCCTTCGCGCCCATTTCCACTGCAGAGCAGGTCAGTCCCGCTGCTCCCATGTCCTGGATGGCGATGACGGCGCCGGACGCCATCAGTTCGAGGCTGGCTTCCAGCAGGCATTTTTCGGTAAACGGATCGCCGACCTGAACGGTCGGACGCTTCTCGTCGATATACTCGTCGAATTCGGCCGAAGCCATCGTCGCGCCGCCCACGCCGTCGCGGCCGGTTTTGGCGCCCAGATAGACCACGGGCAGGCCGACGCCCTCCGCCTTGGAGTAGAAAATCGCGTCTGTCTTCGCCAGACCGGCGGCAAAGGCGTTGACCAGGCAGTTGCCGTTGTAACGCGCATCGAACTCCACCTCGCCGCCAACCGTGGGCACGCCGAAGGCATTGCCGTATCCGCCGATGCCGGCAACGACGCCGGCGACCAGATGCCTGGTTTTCGGATGTTCGGGTTCGCCGAAACGCAACGCATTCATAGCGGCAATCGGGCGCGCTCCCATCGTGAAGACGTCGCGCAGGATGCCGCCAACCCCGGTCGCCGCGCCCTGGTAGGGTTCGATGTATGACGGGTGGTTGTGGCTCTCCATCTTGAAGACAACGCAGTCGCCGTCTCCGATGTCGACCACACCGGCGTTCTCGCCCGGTCCCTGGATCACCTGTGGACCGGTTGTCGGTAGCGTACGCAGCCATTTCTTCGACGATTTGTACGAGCAATGCTCGTTCCACATCGCCGAGAAAATACCGAGTTCGGTGAATGTGGGCTCGCGGCCAATAAGATCGAGTATGTGCTGGTACTCATCGGGCTTCAGGCCGTGGGCGGAGACAAGTTCGGGCGTAATCTTGATATCGTTCGGGATCGTCATGCAGACAGGCTCGGACACTTGGGAGGCGGCGGCACATTCTTCGAGCCGTCTCTTAGAGGATGCGCGCCGCCGATGCGAGGACGAAATTGGGCTAATTCACCATAAATCCCGCGCGGACGCCCGGCCTGACAGGATCGTGCGCCGCTCCGGCTGTTTCGTACGCCTCAGCGCACCTTGAGCACCAGCTTACCGCGCAGGTGCCGGGCTTCGCTGACGGCATGAGCGCGGGCGGCTTCCTTCAACTCAAATACCGTAATTTCGGGAAATCTCACCGCCGCTGCTTCCACGAGTTCGACGATCCTTTCCAGATGCGCCCTGTCTCGGCCGACCATCGGCCGCATCGCGGTCACGTCGTCGCGCGGCGATGCCGGTGCTTCGGCACCCGAAGCGATAAACGCGGCCCGACCGCCGCTTTTCAGCACTTGGAAAGAACGCGCCGCGACATCGCCGCCCACCGTCTCGAAAACGGCGTCGCAATCCTTGACCACTTCTGCGAAATCCTGCGTCCGGTAGTCGATGACGCGGTCGGCGCCAAGGCTCCGTACGTACTCTACGTTACCGGTGCTCGCTGTCGAAATCACGTGCGCGCCCAGATGCTTGGCCAACTGTATGGCGAACCCGGCCACACCGCCGGCGCCGCCCTGGATCAATATCGTCTCGCCGGCTCTGAGCTTGAGAGTATCCTCGATGGAGACCAGCGCCGTCAGCCCGGTCAGCGCTACCGCAGCCGCCTGCTCATGCGTCCAATGCTCGGGTTTTCTTGCCACGATCGAGGCCTTGACCGCGATCTGTTCGGCATAGGCGCCTTCACGGTCAACTTCGCAGACGCCAAACACCGCATCGCCGATGGAAAATCCCTCGACACCCTCGCCGACTGCCCGTACCAGGCCCGAGAAATCCCTGCCCGGAACATGCGGAAATGTGTTGAGCTTGCTGTAGGCGCCCGAGCGGACCTTCCAATCGGCGCCGTTGACGCTCGCTGCGTGGACATCGACCACGATTTCGCCCGCGCCGGCGACGGGATCGGGCAGATCGCCATAGGTCAGCACTTCCGGTCCACCATGTTTGTCGAAATACACTGCCTTCATTTTCCCGGTTTCCCATTTTGGTTTGCCGCTCTGCCCGATCCGGAATTGCTAGCGATTGCAACGCCGTGTTGTCGTCCTCCTACCTCGTCAGCCGGTCAGACGACGGTCGAATACACGATGTAGCCTGAATACCCCGAATATGCCGCCAGCAGTGCTGCACCTTCGAAACGGTTGACACGGCCCGGTCGGCCAAATCCCGCGCAGGTTGCCACGAGAGCCAACGTCAAGATCGCCATGACCGGCAGGTCGCGGTAGAGAACCTCAGCGGGCACACCGATGGGCGCGATCATTCCCGCGATCCCGACGACCGCTAGCGTGTTGAAGAGGTTCGAGCCGATGACATTGCCGAGGGCTATGTCGTGTTCGTTGCGCCTGATGGCGGTCAGGGACGAGGCAAGCTCCGGCAGCGAGGTGCCGACCGCAACAATCGTCAGTCCGATCACCAGATCGCTGACGCCCAGGAAAACCGCGGTTTCGACGGCTCCCCAAACCAGAAGCCGCGAACTGGCGATCAGCAGAACCAGGCCCAATGCCGTCGCCGTCATGGCCTGTGCAAGCGACATCGGGTGGCTCCGCTGTTCCTCGACGATCTCCTCGGCAAGACTGTCGGCCTGACCTGAAATCGACTGGCGAATCGACCAGATAATCAGCAAAGAGAATATGACCAGCAGGACCATGGCGTCGATCCGCGACAGTAAGCCGTTCGCCGACAATATGATTACGAGTAGCGTGACAAGGATCAGGATCGGCAACTCACGCCGGACCACTTTCGAGTGAACGGAAATCGGACACAGAAGCGCCGTCAATCCCAGGATAAGCCCGATATTGACGATGTTGGAGCCGAATGCGTTGCCGAGCGCCATCCCGGAACTCCCCTCCAATGATGCCATTGCGGATACGAGCATTTCGGGAGCCGAGGTGCCAAATCCGACGATCAGCATGCCGATCAGCAGCGGCGACATGCCGATATGCCGGGCGAGCGCCGCAGCCCCGATGACAAAGCGGTCGGCGCTCCAGACGAGGACCGCGAGACCGAATGCTATGGCAAGGGCTGGAACAAGGGGCAAGGTGTCACCTGAAGAGAGTTTTGATTGGTGGCGGGTGCGATTACTACAATCTGGGACACCATGGCGCAACGAACAAACGGACCGGTGATGCTGTCCCCTCCGGACACGGAAGGAAGCGAGCGATTTTTCTTTTCAGGCACTCAATTCCATGAGTACAATCAATTGGTTTCGATCGGAGAACCTGCTATGCCACAAACAGTGAAAAGCATGCTCGCGGCAGCCAACGAAGCCGTGAGGAAAATTTCGGTTGAGGAAGCAAAAACGCTGCTTGAAAAAGAAAATGCCCTTCTCCTTGATGTGCGCGACGCACCCGAACTGGAGAAATCCGGAAAAATCAGGGGTGCTCATCATGTCTCACGGGGGATGCTCGAGTTTCGCGCCGATGACAGCACGCCGTACCATGATCCGGAATTCCGCAAGGATCGGCCCGTGATACTGTATTGTGCTTCGGGCGGTCGCTCTGCCCTGTCGGGAAAAGTGTTAAAGGACATGGGTTACGACCGGGTTTTCAATTTGGGCGGATTCAAGGATTGCGTAGAAGCCGGATGCGCGGTCGAAAGCCTCATCGATCCGGGCATGTAGTGATTGTGAAAATCGCCCTCGGCAACTGACCGGGGCCGATGCAATGAAAATGGGAAGAAGCGAGATGGCTACATACGAATGTTCGGTCTGCGGCATGAGCGTGAATGCAACCTGTGGCAAATGCGATGCGCCGCTTGAAAATGCCATGCTGAAGTTGGATGACGGACGCGAGGTGCAGGTTTCCCAGTGCCCCAACGGCCATGGCAAGATCAAGTCGCCTATGTGCTGCGGCCAAGACATGACCTGCACTGTCTGAAGGGTTCCAATCGCCATCTGCGTGATAGATCGTCTGGTGAAATAGCGACTGCCCATGCGCCAGCCGAAAATTATCACGACTTTGCAGACTTATAACGCGTCGCTTTTCCTTGCCGACGTCATTGCCGGCGCCAGCGTCGCGATGGTTGCGCTGCCGCTTAGCCTCGCAATCGCCATTGCGTCGGGCGCCGATCCGTCAAAGGGCATCGTTACCGCCGTCATTGCCGGTTTCTTCATTTCACTTCTGGGCGGCAGCAGGGTTCAGATTGGCGGCCCCACAGGCGCTTTCATTGTCGTTGTTTATGGCGTCATAGCCGAACATGGCTATGACGGCCTGGTTCTGGCAACCGCGATGGCCGGCGTCATATTGCTTGTTGCCGGCTATTTTCGGTTGGGCCGGCTGATCTCGTTCATTCCCGAGTCCGTGGTCCATGGGTTCACCATCGGCATCGGCGTCATAATTGCCACAAGCCAACTGAAAGACTTTCTCGGCCTGAACCTTGACCAGGTTCCAGCCGACATCATCGAAAAGATACCGGTTCTCTGGGAAGCACGCGCCAGTTTCAATCTCACGGCCTTTGCGCTCGCTCTCGCCACGCTTGTCGCCATCGTCCTGATGCGCCGCACTGTTCCGCGCGTGCCCGGTCTGATCGTGGCTGTCGGGCTCGCCTCGGTTGCGGTGGCGTTCTTTCACCTGCCGGTCGACACGATCGATTCGCGATTTGGAGCAATTCCCGATCGGCTCCCGTTGCCGGCTATCCCTGACTGGTCGCCCGACCGTATGATCGAACTTGTTCCGTCCGCGATCATCATTGCGTTCCTGGCCGGCGTCGAATCGCTGCTCTCTGCAATGGTCGCCGACAAGATGATCGCAGGCCAGCACCGGCCAAACGCCGAACTGACCGCACAGGGCGTTGCCAACATCGCTTCCGCCATGTTCGGCGGCCTGCCAGCCACCGGCGCAATCGCCAGGACCGCAACCAACATTCGCGCCGGCGGGCGCACGCCGGTCGCCGGCCTTGTCCATGCCATCATCATCCTGCTGATCATGATGACAGCCGCGCCGCTTGCGGGCTATCTGGCAATGCCGGCGCTCGCCGCTGTTTTGGTCCTGACGGCCTGGAACATGAGCGAGCCTCACAAGTGGCGCGACTATATGGGCATCCCGCTTCGCCACCGTGTCCTGCTGTTGCTGACCCTGGCCCTGACAGTGCTGGTCGACTTGACAGCTGCAATCGCTGTTGGCGTTTCGCTCGGACTTGCGCTGCGACTTGGCCGGCGCACTGTCGAGAGTGACTGGACGCCTCCGGAGCGCTAAGACGCCTGTTGCCGCCTGCCGGGCACCACCAGAAACTCGCGTTTGACAAAAGGTCCGCTTCAGTGCGGTATTGGCCGTGATAGGCATCGGCGTCGGCTTTCAGCACCGCGCGGCCGCATTCGAAAACCAGGTCGAAACTGCCGCCAGGAAGTCCAATTCCATGGTCCGGATCACCCGACAATGACGGCGAATGTTTCGGCGGCGTTGGTCAAAATGTTACTTCATGTTTTCACAGCGCCGTTCACTTCCCTCAGCTACGCGGAGCGCCCTCAGGCAGCCGGGAGAACTGCACATGAGAGGTAAAGGTGATTACCGATTTCCCAACGTCCGAATTGGCATGACAAGTTCAAGTCGCCGTAATATTGGGGTCAGGACATGAATTTTGCTGCTTGATCTGGCCGCCGACTACCACAAAGATCGCCTCCCGATTACCGCGAACAGCGAAATGCTGGTATTTTGTCTCGCCCGACTCAATCGAGTTGGAAGGGAGACTGATATGATAGACCAGACAAATGCGCCCTATAGCGCGCTGCTGCTGCGCGTCAGCATGGGCATAATGTTCCTGTTGCACGGTTTCTACCTGAAAGTAATGATATTTGGCATGGCCGGCGCCAGCGGCTACTTTGGTTCGCTCGGACTGCCGGGTTGGTTTGCCTGGGTGGTCATGCTCTACGAGACCTTCGGGGGAATTGCACTGATTCTCGGCGTTTACACGCGCTGGGTCGCAATATTCCTCGGCATACATTTGTTGTTTGCGGCGTATATCGGCCACTGGAACAACGGCTGGCCGTTCAACGCCCAGGGCGGCGGCTACGAGTTCCCGGTGTTCTGGGCGATAGCCTGTTTCGCGTTGGCGCTGATGGGTGACGGCGCCCACGCAATGCGTCCCGGTTCGCCGGCAAAGGCGGGCTGACCCGCTATCGACACCGCCGTCGGCCACCGATGCCGCCGGCGGTGACGCTGGTCATTTTCGCGTACCGAGCACGACAAGGTACTCGCGTTTGACACAAAGGCCCGCCTCCACGCGGTAGTGGCCGTGATAGGCATCGACGTCGGCTTTCAGCGCCGCGCGGCCGCGCTCGTCCAGGCTCTCGGACAACACTTTCAACGGTCCGAAGCCGGATACGTACCAGTCCCAGATCGCATCTTCGCTTTCATGATAGGCGTGATTGAACCCGCGCTCGAACGTCAGGTCGTAGCTGCCACCAAGCAAATCCCTCACATGGTCCGGCTCGCCCCACAAGAGCGGCGACTGTTCCGGCGCGGGAGCGTTCGCATGCCGCGCGATCAGGCCGAAAAACTCCGCAACCGCCCCGCTGGGCACCCATGTGGCAAGGGCAAGTTTCGAACCGGGTTTCGCGACGCGGGCGATTTCTTTTGCCGCCGCTCCATGATCGCCGGCAAACATGACGCCGAAGGTCGAGATCACTCCGTCGAAGTTAGCATCGCCAAACGGAAGCGCCTCGGCATCCGCCAGCCGGTAGTCGATCGCCGGCGAAAATCCCGTCGACAGCTGCCTGGCCGCTTCGAGCAGATCGGGCGCAATGTCAACTGCAGTGACTTCGGCGCCCAAACGGGCGCAGTTTCGCGCGCTCCAACCGGTGCCGGTGGCGATATCGAGCACTCGGTCGCCCGGCTTCGGCGAAAGCCGTTGCGCGGTGTGAGCCAGCGCGTCTGAGATTGCAAAGCTGACGCTATCGTATTTTCTTCCGCCGGCGCTCCACATGTCCGCCGAGGCGCGATTGTGTTCGCAAACGGGATTGTCGGTACGGTCCAGCATGGTCACCTCCATCATTTGGATGGTGCGAGTGAACCGCACGGACGCGCTTGGAACTACTTCAATAATTGTAGTATTTTTCGAATGCCCTGATCCTGTATGAAAGTCGTCCTGCGACAGGAGGCGCCCGATGCGAAGCTACAACCAGTTCTGCCCCGTCGCCAAGGCTGCCGAACTTTTCTGCGAACGCTGGACCGCGCTGATCATTCGTGAGCTCGCCACCGGCGGTGCGCGCTTCGCGCAGATCCAGCGGGGAGTGCCGCTCGCCTCGCCCTCCATTGTCACCGCGCGATTGAAGCAACTAGAGAAAGAAGGCGTCATCGACCGCGCGAGGACGGCTTCCGGCAGTTCATGGGAATACCGGCTGACCGAAGCCGGGCAGGAGTTCGTTCCCATCGTCATGGCGCTCGGTATCTGGGGCCAGCGTTGGAGCAGGCGCGAACTGGCCGAACACGAGATGG
>JBFIBB010000071.1:0-13205 GCA_041582695.1 Rhizobiaceae bacterium | reverse complement strand
GGGCCTCCGGATAAGTGCGTAGCGCATAATGTGAACCTCGCGCCGAAGGTCAAGTTCGGTTCGGCCCCCCCTCATGCAAAAAAGCCGGTCGCTGGGACCGGCCCGATCGCAATCTGTCGGAAACTGACGACCGTTATTCCTTGGGCTCCAGCACCTGGCGGCCGCGATACATGCCCGTCTTCAGGTCGATATGGTGCGGACGGCGCAGTTCGCCGGAATCCTTGTCCTCGACATAGGTGGGGGCCTTCAGCGCATCCGCCGAACGCCGCATGCCGCGCTTCGACGGCGAGGTTTTTCGCTTGGGTACAGCCATTTGTCCTGCTCCGGTCTGTCAGGCGAATGCGGAGCGCCCCGTCTGGCGGGCTCCTGCAGGTCGCCATCAATTCATGAAAGTCGCGTGCCTATACACCGTCAGGGCCCGCATGACCAGATTGTTTCGAAAAAAAATCTGCCCTGCGCCTCCGGTCATTTGAAACAGGCGACGTGGCTTCCCGCCGCCTGCGCGCGCTTCTGGATGATCGAGGCAAGCTGATTGAGCTTCCTTGTCGGTTTGGCCGGATTGCGCTCGATCGGATTGGGCAGCGTCACCGCCAGCAGCGCCGCCTGACGCGCGGTCAGCTTGCTGGCCGGCCTGCCGAAATGATGCTGCGCCGCCGCCTCGATGCCGTATATGCCCGGTCCCCATTCGACGATGTTCAGGTAAATCTCCATGATCCGCTTTTTCGGCAGGATCAAGTCGAATATCACGGCCAGCGGCGCTTCGAGCACCTTGCGCAGATAGGAACGGCCCTGCCAGAGATAGAGGTTCTTGACCGACTGCATGGTGATTGTCGACGCGCCACGCACCGGTTCGCCGTCAAGCGCATCGCTGATTACCTCATTGAGAGCGCCAAGATCGATTCCCTGATGCGAGCAGAACTGGCCATCCTCCGACATGGTCACCGAATGGACCAGAATCGGCGCGACGTCTTCCAGTTCGACCCAGCGCCGGTCGTAACCGGCGAAGGTTACCGCGTCCTTCAGCATCAGTGTCGACACCGGATGCACGAATGGCAGCGCATAAACCAGCGTCAACACCACCGGCAAAAGCGCCAGGATCAGCAAAGCCGCAAAGCCCCGTTTCAGCCACCGAAGCGGGCGCGGGCCGAGCCACGGCCTGCTTTTTCGGGCGATTTTGCCACTGCCGCCTTGCGCGGATGCCTTTTTCTGTAGTTTCGCCTGAGCCAAGACGCCGGTTCCGGTTTCGCTTACCTGCTAGGCAATAATGATCGCCGGGCGCGCATGCAACAGCGCAGGCATGACCGCGTTCGGCTTGACCGCGGACAATTTTGCGGCCATCGAGCCACCCATGAGCTTGCATGCCGACTTTGAACCGCTGCTTGCCGCCGCCGCCGACCGCGTGGAAAGCGTGTTGGAAGGGCTGCTTGGCGAACAACCCCTGGACGGCGAGATCGCCCGACCGCCCCGACTTCTGGCCGCCATGCGTCACGGCGCGCTCGGCGGCGGCAAGCGTTTGCGTCCCTTCCTGCTGGCCGAGACCGCTGCGTTGTTCGGGCGTGACGATGCCGCCGTGTGGCGTGTCGCCGCGGCGCTCGAATGCGTGCACTGCTATTCGCTCGTCCACGACGACCTTCCGGCGATGGATGACGATGATCTGCGCCGCGGACAGCCGACCGTTCACCGCGCGTTCGACGAGGCGACCGCGATCCTTGCCGGTGACAGCCTTCTGACCATGGCGTTTGACGTTATCGCCTCGCCCGATACCGCATTGCCGGATTCCTGCAGGAACGAGCTTGTTTCCTGTCTGGCGCGAGCGGCAGGCGCGGGCGGCATGGCGGGCGGCCAGATGCTGGACCTGCTCGCGGCTTCGCAGCCGCCTGGCGAGGACGGCATAATCCGGCTTCAGGCCATGAAGACCGGCGCCCTGATCCGCTTCGCCTGCGAGGCGGGTGCAATCGCCGCCGGCGCACCGGCGCAGGATCGCGAAAGGCTGGCCGAATTTGGTTCGGCGATTGGTCTGGCCTTTCAGCTTGCCGACGATCTGCTCGACCTTACAAGCGATGCCGCACAGATGGGCAAGGCCACCGGCAAGGACGCCGCGGCCGGAAAGGCGACGCTCGTCGCCCTCAATGGAAACGAATGGGCTTGCCGGCAGCTTGACGGGCTGGTTGCGCAGGCGATCGCCCTGCTGGAGCCCTATGGAGCCCGCGCCGCGATACTGGTGGCGGCGGCGCGGTTCAGCGCGGCGCGAAGATCATGAGCCACGCCTGCCAGCGCTATCGAGAACGTCCGTTCTTGTAGAGGTGGCGGCTGCCGTAACCATCGTAGTAGTATCCGTCACGATAAAAATATCCGCCGTGGTGCGGGTAAACGACGACCGGAGCATCATAGCGGTAGCCGTACATGCAACGCTTGTACGCATGGTACGGCAAGCCGTAGCAGCGATGCCCGTGACGGTGGACGTAGTGGTGGCGGTGGTGACGCCGGTTCGACTGGCTGATTATCACGCCGGCGGTGATCAGTCCGAGCGCGATTGCCACCGGTACGCCGCTTCGCTTGTGGCGCTTGTGAGCCTCGGCGGAAGCGAGCGGAGCAATCGCGATTGCGGCTGTCAGGGCCGCCAGAATGGTCATCCGGATGGGTTTCATGACGCTTTCTCCCCGTATCGCGGTGATTTGCGCCGATGCCGCAGCACGCGGCGCCTGATCGATGCGAAAGAAAGTACGGTTAACAAATGCTTTCTGAACGCAACCTGAACGGGATCGTAGCACCGCTGACGCGTTCCGGCGATGGTCCACGGATCACTTTTCGGTCACGAACGTTGTGAGGATCGCCCGAAACGCCTGTCGATGTAGTCGGCGACCATCTGCTGGAATTCCTCGGCGATGCGGGGCCCGCGCAGCGTTTTCGCTTTCTTTCCGTCGATAAACACGGGTGCTGCCGGGGTTTCGCCGGTTCCGGGCAGCGATATGCCGATATCGGCATGTTTGGATTCTCCCGGACCATTGACGATGCAGCCCATCACCGCCACCGACAGCGCTTCGACGCCGGGGTACTTTTCCCGCCAGACCGGCATGTTCGCCCGGATGTCGGACTGGATTTTCTCCGCCAGTTCCTGGAATACGGTGGATGTCGTCCGCCCGCAGCCGGGACAGGCCGCCACCACCGGCACGAACTGCCTGAAACCCATGGTCTGAAGCAGCTCCTGCGCCACCTGCACCTCGCGGGTGCGGTCGCCGCCGGGTTCGGGCGTCAGCGAAATGCGGATCGTGTCGCCGATGCCCTGCTGCAGCAATATGCCCATTGCGGCGGCCGATGCGACTATGCCCTTGGAGCCCATGCCGGCCTCGGTCAAGCCGAGATGCAGTGCATGGTCGCTGCGTTCCGCCAGCATCGTGTAGATGGCGACGAGGTCCTGAACCTGGCTGACCTTCGCCGACAGGATGATCCTGTCGCGCGGCAGCCCGGTCTGCTCGGCAAGTTCTGCCGACAGAAGCGCCGACTGCACGACAGCCTCGCGGGTGACTTCCCGTGCTGTAAGCGGCGAGCCGGCCTTCTGGTTTTCATCCATCAGCCGGGTCAGCAGTTCCTGGTCGAGCGAGCCCCAGTTGACGCCGATGCGCACCGGCTTGTCGTGGCGGATCGCCATCTCGACGATTTCGGTGAACTGCCGGTCGCGCTTTTCGCGGAAGCCGACATTGCCCGGGTTGATGCGGTATTTTGCCAGTGCTTCCGCACATGCCGGATGATCGGCCAGCAGCTTGTGGCCGATATAGTGGAAATCGCCGATCAGCGGCACATCGAGCCCCAGCCGGTCGAGCCGCTCCCTTATCTTCGGCACCGCGGCGGCGCTTTCGTCCCGGTCCACCGTGATGCGCACCAGCTCCGAACCGGCCTTGTGCAGTGCGGCGACTTGCGCAACTGTCGCGTCGATATCGGCCGTGTCCGTGTTGGTCATCGACTGGATGACGATCGGATGCTGCCCGCCCACGATCACGCTGCCCACCGGCACGGCAACCGACACGCGCCTTTCAAACGGGGAGGAATAGTAACCGCTCAACTGTCCTTGCTCCGGCTGGACGGGCCGCGGATCGGCCCATTGGGCGGGAGGTGGCGCAGCGCGCGCAATCTGTCAACCGCCATTCGAACGCTCCGCCCCCCCGGAATAACGCCAACTCAGTCAAACTAGCGGCTCCGCGTGGCGAGACAACCGGAAGAAACCGTTCAATCGGAATTTTCAATCGATTGAGAGGTTCGGCTTGCCATTCCGTTTCTTGAGATGTTCTGATATTCGCGGCGCATCGATTTCGACAGGAGGCAGTTCATGAGCGAACGTATCGAAGATATCGCCGCCGCGATGGTGACGGAAGGCAAGGGCATACTTGCGGCGGACGAGAGCTCCGCGACAATCAAGAAGCGTTTCGACAGCATCGGCCTCGAATCGACCGAAAGCAACCGGCGCGACTACCGCGAAATGCTGTTTCGCGCCGAAGAAGCGATGAAGAACCACATCTCCGGCGTCATTCTGTTCGACGAGACGCTGCGCCAGAACGCCGCCGACGGCACGCCGCTAGCGCAGCTCATCCGGGCGGCCGGCGCGATTCCGGGCATCAAGGTCGATGCCGGCGCCAAGGCGCTCCCGGGTTTTCCGGGCGAAACGGTGACCGAGGGCCTCGACGGCCTGCGCGACCGCCTGAAAGAGTACCATGGTCTCGGCGCCCGTTTCGCCAAATGGCGCGCTGTCATTTCCATTTCCGCCGATCTCCCGACTTGGGGCGGGGTCAAGGCCAATGCCCATGCGCTGGCGCGCTATGCGGCGCTGTGCCAGGAAGCCGGCATCGTGCCGATCGTCGAACCCGAGGTGCAGATGGACGGCAAGCCGGGCGACCACCCGATCGACCGTTGCGCCGAAGTGACCGAATGGACGCTGAAAACGGTATTCGCCGAACTGTACGACGCCCGCGTGCTTCTCGAAGGCATGGTGCTCAAGCCCAACATGGTCATCGACGGCAAGAACGCCCGCAAGGCGGGCATCGAGGAAGTCGCCGAAAAGACCGTGCGCGTTCTCAGGCGTACCGTGCCGGCATCTGTCCCGGGGATCGCGTTCTTGTCGGGCGGCCAGTCGGGCGAGGAGGCCACGGCGCATCTGTCGGCGATGAACGCATCGAACGACTTGCCTTGGAAGCTGACCTTCTCCTATGGCCGCGCCCTGCAGGAGGCCGCGCTCAACGCCTGGGGCGGCAAACCCGAGAATACCGCGGCCGGCCAGCGCGCCTTTTCGCACCGCGCCCGCATGAACGGCCTTGCGGCCAAGGGCGAGTGGCAAAGCTCGCTCGAGCAGGCGGCCTGAGCCGGACCACCGGCCGGGCGTAGCCCGACGGCTGCGGCCCGGCCGCGCCGTTGCACGCTTGATCTTCCGTCGATGACGCCGCTGAAACTGCTTCTCACCTGGTTGGCCCTGCCGGTTTACATCTGGCAGGGCGTCGGCGTTCGCCTTCGCACCGATCGCCTGCTGCCGCCCGAGGGACCGGTCTCGGGCGAACTGCCGGGCAAGGGCGAGCCAATCCGGCTATTGATCCTCGGCGATTCGTCCGCGGTCGGCATCGGCGTATCGTCGACGAGCGACAATCTGGCGAGTCATCTGGCTGTTGCCATGAACAGGCGCTCCGGCCGCCCGGTCGTCTGGCGCGCCGCCGGCTTCAATTCGGCGACGAGCGGTCAGATCCGCGATTATGCCGTGCCCAACCTGGCGCGCGACCCATGGACCTATGTCGTGCTTTCAGTAGGCACCAACGACGTGAAGAACTTCCACACGCTGGCGCGTTTCAAGCGCGAGTTCGGCGGCCTGATCTACGCGCTCAAGGCGCGTTTTCCGGCCGCCGCGATCATCTGGTCGCCGGCCATCGACATGAAGAGGGTGCCGGCCCTGCCGCATCCGATGGCCGCCCTGCTTGAAATCAGGGCGCAGGCGTTCAACCGCCTTGGTGCGCGCCTCTGCGCCGAGCGCGGCGCCATCGCAGCGCCCCGACTGCCCGATATCGATCCCAAAGGATTTTCACGCGACGGTTTTCATGCCGGACCGGAAGGCTACCGTCACTGGGCCGGCCATCTCTGCGATCTTGTCCTAGGCCATTCAGCCGCCGGGTCTGATCACGACCGTCAGTGAAATCGCCGCCATCGCCAGCAGCGCGATTTTCCAGAAATCCGCCCTCCGCTTCAGTCCGGGAAGACCGAGGGGCCGGATCAGGTGCAGGATCATCGCGACGATGATCAGGAGCGACAGAATCTTGGTCATTGTGGGCAATGGCCATCCTTTGCCGCCAGCGTCAAGCCGCATAGGCCCAATGTCTTGCTCCGATAGTCAAATGGACGCAACCGGCAACAGAATGTAATTACGCTGAACAGGCTTCGTGCCGATCGGGAGAGTTGGAATGGGTTCGCGTTATCATCAGGTCTATGAAAGCTGGAAAAGCGATCCGGAAGGTTTCTGGGCCGGTGCCGCCCGTGAGATCGACTGGACAAAAGCGCCGCAGAAGGTATTCGACAAGGATGCCGGCGTTTTTGGACGCTGGTTTCCGGATGCCGAATGCAACACCTGCTTCAACGCCGTCGACCGCCACATCGCGGCGGGCCGGGGCGATCAGCCGGCGGTGATCTACGACAGCCCCATGACCGGGCGCAAACAGACTTACACCTATTCGCAGTTGCTCGACGAGGTGGCTGCGCTCGCCGCGGTCATCGCCGGCACGGGCGTCGGCAAGGGCGACCGTGTGATCATCTACATGCCGATGGTGCCGGAGGCCGTGTTTGCGATGCTGGCCTGCGCCCGTCTTGGCGCCGTTCATTCCGTTGTCTTCGGCGGGTTCGCCGCCAAGGAACTGGCCACTCGCATCGACGACGCCCGGCCGAAGCTGATCATTTCCGCTTCCTGCGGCCTGGAGCCGGGGCGCGTCGTCGCCTACAAGCCGCTGCTCGACGAGGCGATCGAGCTCTCCGCCAACAAGCCTTCAGCCTGCATCGTCCTGCAGCGCGAAGAGGAGCGTTGCGAGCTGATCGAAGGCCGCGACATCGATTATGCGGACGCCGTCGGCAGGGCGAAGGCCGATGGCCGCAAGGCTGATTGCGTGCCGGTCGCGGCGACCGATCCGCTCTACATCCTCTACACCTCGGGCACGACCGGCCAGCCCAAGGGCGTGGTCCGCGACAATGGCGGCCACATGGTCGCCCTCAAATGGACGATGAAGGCGATGTACGGCATCGAGCCGGGCGAAGTGTTCTGGGCGGCGTCCGATGTCGGCTGGGTTGTCGGCCACTCCTATATCGTCTACGCGCCACTGCTGCATGGCGCGACCACCATCGTGTTCGAGGGCAAGCCGGTTGGAACGCCCGATGCCGGAACGTTCTGGCGGGTGATCAGCGAGCACAGGGTCTCGGCGCTTTTCACCGCGCCGACGGCGTTTCGCGCCATCAAGCAGCGCGACCCGCAAGGCGAACTTGTCGGCAACTACGACTTGAGCGGATTCCGCACCCTGTTTCTCGCCGGCGAGCGCGCCGATCCCGAAACGATCAAATGGGCCGAACAGAAATTGAAGGTTCCGGTGATCGATCACTGGTGGCAGACGGAAACCGGTTGGGTGATCGCCGGCAATCCAGTCGGACTGGGCCAGCTTCCCGTCAAATACGGTTCGCCGACGGTGCCGATGCCGGGGTACGCCATGGACGTGCTGGATGACGCCGGCCATCCCGTTGCCAAGGGCACGCTCGGCAACATCGTCGTCAAATTGCCGCTGCCGCCCGGCAACCTTCCGACGCTGTGGAACGCGGACGAACGCTTTCGCGGTTCCTACCTCGAGGAGTTTCCGGGCTACTACAAGACGGCCGACGCCGGCATCATCGACGATGACGGCTACCTGTTCATCATGGCGCGCACCGACGACATCATCAACGTCGCCGGCCATCGCCTGTCGACCGGCGCGATGGAGGAGGTCGTCGCCGAACATCCCGACGTCGCCGAATGCGCCGTCATCGGCATCGCCGACGAGATGAAGGGCCAGATCCCCTGCGGTTTCGTCGTGCTCAACGCCGGCGTCGAGCGCAGCAATGGCGATATCGAATCCGAGGTGATCAAGCTGGTCCGCAACAAGATCGGCCCGGTAGCCGCCTTCAAGTTGGTGCTCGCCGTGCCGCGGCTGCCCAAGACGCGGTCGGGCAAGATCCTTCGCGCGACGATGCAGAAGATCGCCGACAAGGAGCCGTGGAAAATGCCGGCGACGATCGACGATCCGGCGATCCTGACCGAAATCAAGACTGCGCTGAACGACCGGGGAATTGGGGTGTAGCGCGGTTTCCGGCACCCTCTTGAGGGAGACGGGGAGAGGAAGGGGGCCCGCACATCGGCCCCCTGCTGGTTATTGCTGTTCAAGCCGCTGCCGTCTCCGGGCCGAAGATGTTTTTGATTTCAACGACCAAATCGGCCGGAAAGCCGCCCTTCTTGGCGTGGTTGTAAATCGCCTCGGCGTTGTCCGCTTCATGAATGCAGTAAAGTTTGTCGCCCGCGGCGTAGGTTCGATGCCAGATATATGGCACCCCAAGACTGTCGACGACGCTGTTCGATTTGGCCGAAATGTCCCTGAGCTCTTGCTGTGTAAGGGTGTCGGCTCCGGGGATATTTCTTTCAACGAGAAACTTGGGCATTGGTGTTCCTTTCCACTGCTTGACTGGGCGACCATCAATCTGAAACCCCATCGTTTGGCGGGGCGTTTGCGGCGCAAAAAAACATCTTCAACGTTTCTCACGGTTAGCCACACGGCTGCTGTGCTAGAATTCCAGCGAGCCCAGTGCGGGAGCGCGGTCATTTGAAGATTTACCTGATCGGCAAGCCGAAGATCGTGGCGGACGACGGAACCGAACCTGCGGTACCAGGGCACCAGCCTTGGGCGGTGCTGGCGCGATTGCTGTGCACAAAACGGGCCCTCAGCCGTCGGGAACTCGCCGCTGAAGTCTTCGCAAATGTCGAAGATCCACTTGGCGCATTGCGATGGTGCCTGGCGTCACTTCGCAAGGCAACAGGACCAAAGACACTGCAGGGCGATCCAATTATCCTCAATCTTCCGCCAGATACATTTGTCGACATCTGGAACATTGAGGCAGCCGATATTGCCGAATCAGGGTCGACAAGTTTTTTGGAAGGCATTGAAGCCGCAACCAGCGCCGAATTCGATACCTGGCTGATGATCGAGCGGGAACACGTTGCCAGCCGGCTATACGGACGGTTGCGCCGGGAGGCTATGCGCGCCCTGTCTACCGGCGTTTATGACCGCGCGAGGACGCTGGCTGAACGCGCGGTCACTTGTCGCCCGCTGGATGAGTCCGGACATATCGTTCTCGTCAAATGTCTGGCCGCATCCGGCGACATTGCCGCAGCGGTCGCGCACGTTGATGCGACGGAAGCAAGGTTTCTCAGGGAAACCGGCGAAAAACCATCGCCGGCACTGCGAGCCGCCGCGAGAAGGTCTATTGCAGATGCTCCGCAGGGTGTCTCAAAAACTGCGACGATTGACGCGTTGATCAAATCTGGAAAGGCGGCCGTATCGGCTGGAGCAGTGGATGCCGGACTGGATTGCCTGCGACGGGCGGCGGATGAGGCGGAGAAAGCCTGCGACAATCATCTCCTGGCCTCTGCCCTCCAGGAGCTTGGAACCTCGCTGATACACGCTGTCCGGGGTTTCGATGACGAAGGCGCGCTAGCTTTGCAGAATGCCGCCGAGATCGCCATCAAAATTGGGTCTTCAGGCATCGCGGCGCATGCTCTTTGCGAACTGGGGTACAGCGAGGCCTTGGCGGGGCGGCGCCCATCGGCCGCCACTTTCCTCGAAGAGGCGATGAGCTACGCTCGCGATAACGACGATTGTCTCGCAAGCATACACGCCTTCTCCGGATTCAATCTTGTTGACTGGGGCCAGATCGAATTGGGTGTCTCGCATTTTCACCAGGCACTTGAACTTGCCCGTGCCGCAGACAATCGCCGGCGCGAAATCTGGTCGCTTGGAATCGGGGCTTGGGGCGTTCTCCGTGCGGGTCGGCCCAGTGAAGCACGAGATTGGCTTATCGAATGCCTTCAACTTTGCGACGATACTCGTTGGCTGGCCTTCCGGCCTTGGCCGGTAGCGCTGCTCGCAGAGGTTAGGCTTGCGCTTCACGAGATTGGAAATTCCACACTGACCGACCTCGAAGGAGCCCTTGCCCTTAGCAACCAGCTGGCTGACCCGTGTTGGCAAGCTGCCGTAGCGCGTTCGCTTGCGCTGGTTAATATCGAAGCCAAAGATTATCAGGATGCCAGCAAGTGGCTGACATATGCGCGCGAGCGCTGCTGCTCGGTCACGGATCTGTATGCAGGCCTTTTGGTCGAAATCCTGACCGATCAGGTCCGCCTGTCAAACTTGCGTGGTGATGATCGTGAGACTACAGCGCTTGCACGTGAGCTATTGTCCGTTGTGGCGAGGACACACGCTGACGCCCATTTGGATTTTGCGACTTCTATGTTGAATACTAAGACCTAACCTGCGCCACGAAGTCCCGAACTATCCTGGGCGCCAGACATCCGGTTTGTCCGCTCCTCGCCCCATCACGCCGCGTTCCGGCGGTAGATCCATAGCTGCGCCGGCGGAAAGTTCCTGAACACGAAATCGTGGTGCTCAACGGTGAAATTGCCGCGCCGTCCCGGAACCGGCGACAGCGGTCCGTAGGTGATCTGCACCATCGGCCTGCCCGGCGGCAGCCGGTCCATGATGTCCTCGACGAAGGAAATCCGTTTTTCGACAGGGAAACTCAGCAAGGGCACGGCCGAAATCACCGAATCGAACACCAGGTCCCGGTGCTTTCCGAGCGAGGCGTCCAGATCGAACGCGTCGCCGTGAACCAGGTTGATGCCCGGAAACTCCTGTCGCAGATGCTCGACGAAATCCGCTGAATACTCGATCGACCAGAGCTTTTCGGGCCGGACGCCGCGCTTCAGGATCGCCTTGGTGATGACGCCGGTGCCGGGTCCGAGCTCGAGGACCGGCAGGCCGGAATCGGGATTGATGACCGAAGCCATGCGTCGCGCCGTGATCGAACTCGTCGGCAGTACCGCGCCAACCGCCTTGGGGCCGTCCATCCAGCCCTTGAAGAAGCGCACCTCTTCGTCGAACTTCTCGGCAAAACGCCGCCGCAACTGGTTCATGTCGTCTCTTTCCACATCGCAAGTCCGGTCGTGCCCGGCGCCTGCCGTGAGCCCTCTCCGCTATGATTATCTAACACCTGACCTTGCGTCAGAAAATGAAAATTATTGATGCGATTGCGAAAATCGCGGTTCTATTCACCGAAAGAATCAAAAAACTCTTTCATCCGGCTGAAAAATCCCGCCGATTGCGGCGAGTTGTCCTTTGACGAAATTTTCTCGAACTCCTCGAGCAGTTCGCGCTGCCTGCGGCTCAGCTTCTGCGGCGTCTCCACGGCGACCTGAATGTAGAGATCGCCCATGTTTGGCTGGCGCAGCACCGGCATGCCCTTGCCCTTCAGCCGGAACTGGCGGCCGTTCTGCGTGCCCTCGGGCACCTTGACGCGGGTTTGTGTGCCGTCGAGCGTCGCCACCTCGAACGAGCCGCCGAGCGCGGCCGTCGTCATCGACAGCGGCACCTTGCAATAGAGGTCGGCACCGTCGCGCTGGAAAAACTCGTGCGGCTTGGCAGAAATGAAGATGTAGAGATCGCCGGGTGGTCCGCCGCGCAGCCCCGCTTCGCCTTCGCCCGCCAGCCGGATGCGCGTGCCGTCCTCGATGCCGGCCGGAATGTTGACCGACAGCGAACGCTCCTCGGTGACCCGCCCGTGGCCCGAGCATTTGGTGCACGGATCGGAAATCGTCTGTCCCCGGCCATGGCATTGCGGGCAGGTGCGTTCGATGGAGAAGAAACCTTGCGCCGCGCGCACCCGGCCCGAGCCCGAGCACATGGCGCAGGTGACGGGCGAGGATCCCGGCTTGGCGCCTGAACCCGAACACTCCTCGCACTGCACGGCCGTCGGAACGCGAATCTGCGCGGTCTTTCCCGACCAGCACTCCTCTAGCGTGATTTCCATGTTGTAGCGGAGATCGGCGCCGCGCTCGCGTCCATTGGCAGAGCGGCGCTGCCGCCCGCCGCCCATCATCTCGCCGAAGATATCCTCGAAGATGTCGGCGAAGCCGCCGCCCGAGAAACCGCCGCCGCCGAAGCCTCCCGGCCCTCCATTCTCGAAAGCGGCATGGCCGAACCGGTCGTATGCGGCCCGCTTCTGCGGGTCCTTCAGCGTCTCGTAAGCCTCGCCGATTTCCTTGAACTTGACCTCGGCTTCCTTGTCGCCGGGGTTCTTGTCGGGATGATACTTCATCGCGAGCTTGCGGAATGCGCTCTTCAGCGTTCCCTCATCCGCGTCGCGCCCGACACCAAGCGTTTCGTAAAAGTCAGCTTTCGCCATTCTGCCTGCCCGATAGAGAAAGAACCTTTCCGGAGATCATCCGGAAAGGTTCGCAGTCTTTTGCCGTCAGGCCGAGTTCTTCTTGTCGTCGTCTTCGTCGATTTCCTCTAAATCGGCGTCGACCACATCATCGCCGCCCTTGGCGGCGTCGGCGGCCGCATCGGCCTCCGCGGCCTCCGCCTGGCTCGCCTCGTACATCGCCTGGCCGAGCTTCATCGACGCCTCGGCAAGCGCGGTCGACTTGGCCTTGATCTCCTCGACATCGTCGCCCTCGAGCGCGGTCTTCAGCTCGCCGATCGCGTCCTCGATGGCTTTTCTGTCATCCTCGGAAACCTTGTCGCCATACTCTTTCAGGTTCTTCTCCGCCGAATGCACCAGCGCTTCGCCCTGGTTCTTGGCTTCGACGGTCTCGCGGCGCTTCTTGTCTTCCTCGGCATGCGCCTCGGCGTCCTTGACCATCTTCTCGATGTCGTCGTCGCTGAGGCCGCCCGAAGCCTGGATGCGGATCTGGTGCTCCTTGCCGGTGCCCTTGTCCTTGGCCGACACGTTGACGATGCCGTTGGCGTCGATGTCGAAGGTGACCTCGATCTGCGGCATGCCGCGCGGAGCAGGGGGGATGCCGACCAGATCGAACTGGCCCAGCGGCCGGTTGTCCTGCGCCATCTCACGCTCGCCCTGGAAGACGCGGATCGTCACCGCGTTCTGATTGTCTTCCG